>JAZKZX010000027.1:0-48143 GCA_045612925.1 Bacteroidaceae bacterium | reverse complement strand
AGCCTCTTGTCGGATTCGAACCAACGACCCCGAGATTACAAATCACGTGCTCTGGCCAACTGAGCTAAAGAGGCGGGTGGGTAAGCAATCTATATCGCGCCGCTACGACCTAATACCTTTGCTGCGGTCAAGCCCTGGAGGATTCAAAGGGAGCTGGCCGTATAGGACTTACCCATTTAGCGGCTGCAAAGGTACGAGTTTTTTTTTATTCTGCAAATTTTTTGTGCAATATAACATCAAACGATAGACAATATCGAGGTGTAGGTAAGACATTGGCAACTACAAAAAAAATCTGCCGGCGAAATCGCTTCGGCGGCAGAAGGTAAAGAAATGGCTATTATTAGAAAACAGAACAAGAAAAACACGATTCGTCTATAATATTAGGATATATCAGAAGCTAAACTGCGTCATCACACTCACACGCTGTGCCCAGCGGCCTTCACCACTCTGATCCTGACGTCTGCCGAGGTTGTACTCGCCACCCACCTGTATGCGGGGCGTCACATTCCAGAAGAGGTTGAGGGCACTATAGAGGCCGTAGCGGTATTCGGTGGGCGACTGCTCATAGTCGGGCAGGTAGCGTAGCTGACCTACGGTAAGCCCGGTGAAGAGTGTCGGGGTGAAGTGGTACTGCGCTGCACCATACCAGCCGAAGAGACGGGGAGCATACATCTCGCCTTGCACCTCGGGATTGTCGACCAGGTCGTAGTTACCCATCATGAGATCACCCGTGAGACTGCTGATGCCACGGCCATAGTTGCCCATGAAGTAGAGGGTGAGGGGCTTGCAGGGACGCATCACGGAACTGAGCTGTACGCCCCACCCTATCTCATTGCGGTTGGTGGCTGTCACCATGTCGCGGTAAGGGAGCACACGCATGATACCTGCCAGGCGCACATGCTGGTTGGGGGCCCACTCATATTGGCTGAAGGCAGCGAGGTTGGGGCACCAGTCGTCAATAGCCTGCGTGGTGGTGCCATTGGCACCGACGAAGGACTGGGGCATCTCGACAGAGCCCGCCACAATCCAATCCTTGCGCACATGGTGCATCCAGCGCACAAGCACAGCAGTGGTGCTCACATAGGCGTTGGGACCCTGGCCATCGACGAGGAGAGGCTCGGCCAACGGGTCGCTGAAGGTGGAGTGGGCATAGCCGATGGTCCAGTCGTTCAGCGTAGCGTAGGCTTTCTTGAGCAGGAAGTCGCGCTGATTGTACCCGTCGAAGTTGGCCTCTATATAGAGTTGGTAGTCACCTACCGGGGTGTTGGTGCCGAGGACACGGAAGTAGAGTGCCGTACCGGCAGGGGTTGAACCGAGCCAGCGGTCGCGGAGGGGATTCTTGGGGATGGCGATATTGTAGGGGATAAAGCCATTGTTGGGCATGGCACCATCCCAGTCGTACCAGCCACGCATACGCACTACGCCACCAAGGCCCATCACGAAGCGAGCATCGCGGCTCATGAAGAGGAAGTAGGGCGAGCGGGGATTCTGTGCGTTACGAAACTGGTCGTAGTAGAAGATGTCGAGCAGGGCACGCTCGTCAGAGGGAGAGGGCTTGAACCCGTCGCCAAGGTATTCGATGCGGTGGGTATTCTTGAGCGAGTCGATGTACTGCTCGACACGACTCTGCGGACGCTCTTGCGCAGTGGCTGATGCCATAGCCAACGCCCCCGAAGCGATGAGTGCTGCAATCTTGGTTTTCATATCACATGCGGTTAAAAGTATTTGTACATAGTAACACACGACGAATAAGATTGTTTTTATAGGGATAAATTTTGTGTTTCGCACAAATAGCCGTACATTTGTTGATTAATAGTTGAAACAAGATAGGTAAAGCATCATGAATAGCCAAGAACAACCATCATTGATACACTACGCCATGAACTTCGGTGCTGTGATGGGCGTGTACTATATCGTCAAGTTCTGCCTGTTCCCCATGAGCCTGAACTCTACATTTGCTGGCATGCTCTTCATCGTACTCACGCTGATGGTGCCCCTGCTCATGTACCGACTGACCATCATCTACCGCGACAGATATATGCACGGTAAGGGGATGACCTTTGCCCATGCACTCGCCTTTGCCATGCTCACAATGAGCTTCGGCTCTCTATTGGTGTCGGTAGCACACTACGTCTACTTTGCCTTTATCGATGGCGGTGCCATGGTAAACGCACTGGAGCAGAGCATAGAGCAGATGAGCGAACTACTGGCGACAGAGGAGATTGCCCAAGAGAACATAGCACAAGGCGCAACCATAGACGAATACATCGGCATGCTGCACACCACAGCAGCACAGATAAGGGCGTTGACACCCATCGACATGACGATAAGCATGCTGAGCAGCAACCTGTCGTGGAGCGTCATCGTGGCATTGCCCGTTGCTGCACTCATCTCGCTACGCAAGCACAAACAAAGAACATCATAACTCAGAACATCATAACTCAGCATTGAACCCATGGACATATCCGTTATCATACCTCTGTATAACGAGGCCGAGAGCCTTCCCGAACTGCATGCGTGGATAAAGCGCGTGATGGATGCCAACAACTATACCTATGAGGTGCTCTTCGTCAATGATGGCAGCACCGACGACTCATGGAAGGTCATCGAGGAGCTGCATGCTGCGCACCCCGAGGTGAAGGGCATCAAGTTTCGACGCAACTATGGCAAGTCGCCGGCCCTATACTGCGGATTCGACCGCGCCGAGGGCGATGTGGTCATCACCATGGATGCCGACCTGCAGGACTCGCCCGACGAGATCCCCGAGTTGTACCGCATGATCGTGGAAGAGGGCTACGACCTGGTGTCGGGCTACAAGCAGAAGCGCTACGACCCACTGTCGAAGACACTGCCCACGAAGCTCTTCAACGCTACAGCACGCAAGGTGTCGGGCATCAAGAACCTGCACGACTTTAACTGCGGCCTCAAGGCCTATCGTAGCGAGGTGGTGAAGAACATCGAGGTATATGGCGAGATGCACCGATACATCCCCTACCTGGCCAAGAACGCAGGATTCAACAAGATAGGCGAAAAGGTGGTGCAACACCAAGCACGTAAGTATGGTAGCACGAAGTTTGGCCTCGACCGCTTTGTCAATGGATACCTTGACCTCATCACACTGTGGTTCCTCTCAAAGTTCGGCGTCAAGCCCATGCACTTCTTCGGACTTTGGGGCACGGTAATGTTCTTCATCTGCCTGTGTTGCGTGATAGGCATCGGTGCCGGAAAGCTATACAACCTGGCCAATGGAATACCGGCTCCTCTGGTAACCGATAGCCCCTACTTCTACTTGGCATTGGTGGGCATGCTGCTGGGTTTCCAGTTGTTCCTCACTGGTTTCTTGGGCGAACTCATCAGCCGCAATGCCCAGGAGCGCAACAACTACAAGATAGAGAAGGAGTTTTGATGACAAGACTGCGACACATAGCCACGCTCCTTGCCATACCGCTCATGCTAATAGGTGTGGCGGCTTGCTCGGGAGAAGACTGCCCCATCAACAATACGGTGATGGGAAAGATGGCATTCTATGACCCCTATGGAGAGGCTGTCGCCTTTGCAGGCACATTGAGTGTGACTGCCGTGCGCCAGCAAGGCGACTCGGTGGTTATCAATCAGAAGTATGGCCCCTCTGACGTGCTCTTCCCCCTAAGCTATACCCATGAGACAGACACGTTCATCTTCACCTATAGCAACGGAGGCGCTACGGCAACGGATAGTATCTACGTCAGCCATACCAATACACCGACATTAGTATCGGTAGATTGTGGCACGGCCATATTCCACACCATCACTTCGGTGAGCAGCACACGCCATGTAATAGACTCTCTCATACTCAAATCATCGGAAGTAAACTATGACGAACGCGAAAATATACAGATTATTTATCGCACTACTGATTAGTGTGGCCCCGATGGGCGTATGGGCACAAGCTTTGAAGCAAACACCGAAGCAGACGCCGAAGCAGACTCCGAAAACGGAGATATTCCAAGGTTTCTATCTCTCGGGCGATGTGTTTGGATACATCTACCCTATCTTTGCGAAGGATAAATACTATAGTAGTGAGGCTGCCATCACGGCAAACCTCTGCAACCGCTTCTTCCCCGTCGTAGAAATAGGCTTTGGACACACCGATATGGTGAGCCAGCTTTATGAGATCGGCTACCGCACTCGTGCACCCTACTATCGCATCGGTATGGACTACAATGTGCAATACAAGAATGGGAAGCCTAACTATATCTATCTCGGCGGACGCATGGGATACACCACTTTTGACTACAGCGTAGAGGCTCCACCACTCATCGACCCCATATGGGGAGGAGAGGCTCCCGTGCAATTTACTAACATACCAGGCCAGGCACTATGGGCCGAGGCGGTGGGCGGTGTACGCGCCGAGATCATGAAAAACTGCTATATGGGGTGGGCACTACGCTACAAATACCTCATCAGACAAGGCGACATCACCAATGGCGGTCCGTGGTATATCCCAGGATTCGGAACGGGAAAGAAGACGGCTTTTGGAGCTACCTACTCGATAACCTTTTATTTTAGATTATGAATACGCTCGAAATATGGCTCACGAGCCTCGCCCTCGCCATGGATAGCTTCACCGTGGCTATCACGGCAGGATTGATCCTGAAAAGCATTCAGTGGAGGCACTTCCTCATCATCGCCTTCTTCTTCGGGGCTTTTCAGGCACTGATGCCTCTGATCGGCTGGGCAGGATCGGTATACTTCTACCATTTCATCGAAAACTATGACCACTGGATAGCCTTTGCCATACTCGTATTCTTGGGCATAAAGATGATTCGTGAAGGTATACAAGAGGATGAGGTGAATCATTTTGACCCCACAAAATTGGGCACCGTGATGATACTTGCCATTGGCGTGAGCATCGACGCTTTGGCTGTGGGCATATCATTCACCTGCATTGGCATGAACACCCTTGCAAGCATCACCTATCCTCTGATAGCCATCGGAATCACCTCATTAGTCATGGCTCTTGGAGGCTGCTTGATAGGAAGCCTTATAGGAAATAAATTGAAATTCCCCGTTGAGCCCATCGGCGGAATCGTACTCATCATCCTCGGCATCAAGATACTGTGCGAGCACTTGATGTAGTGCAAGAAAGCACAAGAGGGGTATCAGATCTCAATCGTCAGTCCATCATACGACAGGTGCACATGCTCGGGTAGCTGGGCATCTGTTTCGGCATGTAGTCCTGCCTCGTGGTTCATATGGATAAGGTAAACCTCGCGTGCTCCGACACGATGGGCTACCTCTATGGCCTCATCAATCGTCTGATGAGTAGCATGAGCGTGATGACGCAAGGCACCAATGACCAAGGTGTCTACACCCATGAGATGTGAAAAGGTCTCTTCGGGCGCATCAGTCATATCGGTGACAAAAGCCAAGGGACCTATACGATAACCAAGTATGGGGAGCTTGCCATGCATCACCTGCAAGGGGACTATCTCGATATCCTTGATAGCAAATGGAACACAGGGCTCTACCTCATGAAAGTGGAGCCGTGGCACGCCTGGATAGAGCACCTCGCGAAAGAAATAGGGAAGCCGCTCGCGCAAATGACGATGCGTAAGTCCATCAGAAAAAACATCAATATCACCAAAGATACCAAAGGGACGCAAGTCGTCAATACCACCTGTGTGGTCATAGTGCTCGTGCGTGAGTAGCACTCCATCGAGACGATCGAAGGGGACACGCAGCATCTGCTCACGAAGGTCGGGACCGCAATCGATGAGGATACGCGCCTCAGCAGTCTCAACAAGCGCCGATACACGTAGTCGCTTGTCGCGCTGGTCGGTAGACAAACACACGGGGCATGTACACCCTACTTCGGGCACACCTTTCGAGGTGCCCGTGCCAAGGAAAGTCAATCGCATAAGATAAAGTTCACTTCGGGGGTTATACGGATACCATACTTATCATATACATCCTCACATACACGCTCGGCCAGTGTCATCACCTCCTCGCCTGTAGCCCCACCGAGATTGACGAGCACCAATGCCTGGCGATCATGTACGGCAGCACGACCAAGTGCCCTACCCTTCCAACCGGCACTATCAATGAGCCAGCCCGCAGGCACCTTCACATGCTCTTCATCGATAATATACGATGGCATATTAGGATATTGAGCTTTCAACGCCTCATAATGGGTGCGTGGTATCACTGGATTGGTAAAAAAACTACCGGCATTACCCAATACGTGCGGATCGGGTAGCTTGCTATCGCGTATGGCGGTCACCGCATGGCGTACGGCAGCCAAAGTGGGCTCGCCACCTGCTTCTACACGAGCACGCAAATCACCATAGTCTAAACGATAGGTAGGTGACTTCTCTAATCGGTATGTCACATGGGTGACGATATATTGTCCGCGTAGCTCGCGTTTGAAGATGGAGTCACGGTAGCCATAGCCGCATTCATCATTGGCAAAAACTCTTACTGTGCCGTCCAAAGCCATAGCCTCAACACGGACAATGACATCGCGTACCTCTACACCATAAGCCCCGATATTCTGCACTGCACTGGCTCCGACCTCACCGGGGATAGCACTGAGATTCTCTACACCAGCCCAACCCTGCTCTACGCAATAGGCGACAAAGTCGTCCCACACATAGCCTGAGCCTACGCGAACCAATACATAATCTTCGGTCTCTGTCACCACCTCAAGGGTGCGCATAGCCGAATGCATCACAATCCCCTTATAGTCACCAGCGAAAAGCAAGTTGCTACCGCTACCAATATGGAGGTAACAATGACGATGGGCAAACTCCTCAGACAAAAGGAATGACCGTAATTCGTCTATGGTATCGTACTCAAAGAAGAGCTTGGCACATACATTCATTCCGAAGGTATTATGCCGCAATAGCGAGTAGTTATCGTGTAGTATCATACTTCTAAATCAAACGCTGCATTTGGGTGTAAAGGTACAAAAAAACGAAGAAATATGCCCATCAAAGCCTCTTAAAACGGGCAAAATATAGGGTTATTGTGTTAAAATCGGGCAAAAATGTTGCACGATAACAAAATTATGCTTTCCTTTGCCAACGAAAACCATGAGCAATTATTGCAAATGGCCGTAAAAAACTATCAATAACAACTCAAAAAACGCATCGCCTATCGAAACACCCTTACGCTAAACCAACAAAAGAAAGTAGTAATGGAAAATTTGAATATGCTCACCGACGACATGTTGGTGGCTTGTTATTCGAAGGGTGAAAATAGGGCATTTGATGAGTTGCTCGCTCGCTATCAGAGCAAGCTCTTCAACTATATTTATTTTATCGTACGCAGTCAGGAGGTAGCCGAGGATATCTTCCAGGAAACCTTTGTCAAGGCTATAACGACCATTCAACAAGGACGCTATACAGCATCAGGAAAGTTTGGCGCATGGCTCACTCGCATCGCACACAACATGATTATCGACGGATTTCGTCAGGAACGAAGCGAAAATACCATTTCAAACGATGAGACTGAGGTAGACCTGCTTAACGACATGGATCTATGCGACGATAATATAGAGACGCAAATCATCAACGAACAGACACTCACCGATGTGAGACGCTTGGTAGATGCCTTGCCCGACAACCAACGAGAAGTAGTGTACATGCGTTTCTACCAAGACCTGAGCTTCAAGGAGATCGCAGATATCACAGGCGTAAGCATCAACACCGCCCTTGGCCGTATGCGCTATGCCCTGCTCAATATGCGCCGCATAGCAGAGGAGAAGCACATCGTGCTGGAGATGTATTAAATAAAAGAATAGAGCAACTAAAAGAAAGGGCGACCCTATGGTCGCCCTTCTCTGTTTGAAACAATAACCCTACTCGCCACTCATCACATCGGAAAGATAGCGTAGGATATCGGCTTGTTCGTCGGGATGGAACCAACGAATACTATCGTCGCGACGATACCATGTCATCTGCTTGCGTGAATAGATACGACTATTCTGCTTGATCTTCTCGATGGCAAACTCAAGGGTGCAGTCTCCATCAAAGTGGGCGAAAAGTTCCTTATAGCCTACCGTATTAAGCGAGTTGAGGTGCCGCAAGGGGTATACGCGTCGAGCCTCATCGACGAGGCCGTCGGCTACCATCTGGTCTACACGGCGGTTGATACGGTCGTAGAGCTCCTCGCGCTCGCGGCGAAGGCCTATCTTGATGATGCGGAAGGGGCGTTCCTTTGTTGTCTGCGTGCGAAATGAGGTATAGGTACGCCCTGTCATATAGCAAATCTCGAGAGCATGAATGACTCGCTTCGGATTCTTAAGATCGACGATACGGTAGTATTCCGGATCGAGCAGGCGCAACTCATTGACCAACGGTTCCAACCCCTCTTGCTCATAACGCTGAAGCAGAGTGCGACGAGTGATATCGTCGACCGTAGGGATATCGTCAATACCCTTACAAACGGCATCAATGTACATCATACTGCCGCCTGTGAGCAACAGGGCTTCGTGGGTTGCAAACAACTCTTCGGTAAGTCGCAACACATCAATCTCATATTGCGCTGCGCTATAATAATCGGTAAGCCGATGTGTGCCGACGAAATAGTGTTTCACACGCTCTTGCTCCTCTCGAGTAGGTGCTGCCGTACCAATGGGAATATCGGCATAGAGTTGACGCGAGTCAGCCGAGAGGATGGGAGAGCCCAACCGCTCGGCAATAGCAAAACTCAATGCTGTCTTGCCCACACCCGTGGGACCGAGGAGTACGACGAGGGTTTTCACGCTCAATAAAGCATGCTTTCAAAGTCTTCAGCACTACCCATCTCAAAGCCATCTGGATCGATTTCATCAAGATCGAAGTCTTCATCATCACCGAATGTGTCATCGAGTGTAGTAGTTGCTACTTGTGCTGCCATGAGTTGGTCAAAGTCGAGCACATGCTGAGGAGCATCGCCCATCTGCTTGGTGCAAATCGCCTCGGTAAGATTCTTGCCTGTGATGATTTCGGAAAGCTCTATAAAGAAAGCACGATCAGCCAAGGGGTCAAAGATATAGAGCAAGTGCTGCTTCTCATCTTCAAGGAGCTCGCTGAGGGGTGTCTCCTCCATAATCCAACTATCCATATCAGAACTTGTGCCCATATCCTCAAGGGTTATCTCGGTCTCTTTCTCCCAGTTATTGTCACAAATGAAGAACGAGGTCATTTGATCATTGGGGTAGCCTGCTGATTTCAATATGGCATTGTGAAAATCGAGGAAAGTAGCCTCTGAATCAATTTGGATTTCTCTGCGGAAGTTATCAACCTCGTCAGAAATGATAGTAAAACGGTAAACCATGTGTTTGCTTTATTTAATTATTCACTGTTCTTTGTCAATTATCCCCTTCCCTTAGGAGAAGATTGGGGAGAGGGCGCTCTGTCACTCTTCGTATTTAATAATACCGCGCTTGGCACCCTCGATAAATGAGATGATATATTCCACTTCGGGAGTCATCTCCATCTCTTGCTTGATACGTTCGAGAGCCATCGTAGTGTTGAGCCCACTCTGGTAAATGTAGCGGTAGGCTTGATGGATGGTATCGATCTGCTCATGGGTGAATCCGCGGCGACGCAGGCCTACAAGGTTGAGGCCGCAATAGCAGATAGGCTCGCGGGCTGCAATGATGTAAGGAGGTATCTCCTTGGTGGTGCGGCATCCGCCTTGTACCATGACATGGCTGCCAATGCGGCAAAACTGATGCACGAGTACGGTAGAACTTATGGTGGCAAAATCGTCGACAATGACTTCGCCGGCAAGCTTAGTTTGATTTCCAATGATACAACTATTACCGACAATAGTATCGTGCGCAACATGCACACCCTCCATAAGCAGATTGTTATTGCCTACGATGGTCTTTCCCTTGGCTGCAGTGCCGCGGTTGATGGTCACATTTTCGCGAATGGTGTTGTTATCACCAATTTCGGCAGTGGTCTCTTCACCACGAAACTTGAGGTCTTGCGGAATGGCACCAATGACTGCACCGGGGAAGATGGTATTGCCATTGCCAATGCGTGAGCCATAAAGGATGTTGGCATTGGGCATGATGACATTGTTGTCGCCTATCACCACATTGCGATCAATGTATACGAAAGGCCCTATCTCCACATTTTCGCCTATAACGGCCTCTGGGTGGATATATGCTAATGGACTAATTCTGCTCATATTGCTTGTATTTATGTCTGGAGTTAGTATTTAGACGCTTGCTCTCAACATGCGCGCCAACTGATTATTTACTCTATGCCCTGGTCGATAGGCTATGATGTGACCTTTGATAGGTTTACCAACAAGCGACATGTCACCTATGACATCGAGCAGCTTATGACGCGCAGGCTCATTATCCCATACCAGGGGACGGTGATTGATGTAGCCTAATTTCTTAGCATCCATGCGGGGAATATTCATAGCATCAGCCAAACGGTCGTATTTATCTTGCGGCATCTCACGCTCGTAAAGGACAATAGCATTGTCAAGATCTCCGCCCTTGATAAGTCCTGCTGCAAGAAGAGGCTCAATATCTCGCACGAAAACAAAAGTACGACTGGGAGCTATCTCGGTAGGAAAATCTTGCATATGCATGAGGTCGGCATGCTGATCACTAATGCTACTCTGCTCAAACGAGACTATGACACTGACCGCAAACTCCTCAGCTGGAACAACCTTCAGTAACGAGCCACTCTGCTCATCATGGTATTCCATGGGCTCGGTTACCACAAAGTACTCCTTCTCGGCATGTTGCTCTACGATGCCCACACGAAGAATATTCTCTACATAACATTTGGCACTGCCTTCGAGGATTGGAAATTCAGGACCATTAACCTTGATATGACAATTGTCTACACCCAAAGCATAGAGCGCAGACAAGCCATGCTCTATCGTGCTAACACGCTCAGTACCATTGGATATGACTGTACCACGCTGAGTCTCTGTGACATTTTCCGCTAACGCCTCAATAATGGGCTGGCCCTCCACATCGGTGCGCTGTATCTTATAGCCATAGTTCTCCGGCGCAGGACAGAACTCTACAGTGAGAGCAAGTCCCGTGTGCAGGCCTTTGCCAGAGAGCGAAAAACTTTCTTTTATTGTATGTTGCTTTGCCATAAGCTTTGATTATGGTTAAGCCTTGCTATCGGCAAGTTGTTGTTTTAATGATTCAATCTCTTTCTTCAATGTATCCATCTCCCGATACATCTCGGGAAGTTTCTTGAAGATTACGGAAGCGCGAGCAAACTGGGTGTGTTCGAATGCAGGATAGCCCATCATGGACTTGCCGTCTTGTACATGGTTGGTCACACCTGAATGACCACCTACCTTTACTCGGTTGCCAATCTTTATATGTCCACTGATACCGGCTTGTCCGCCTACCATGCACCAGCTACCCACCTTTGTAGAACCAGCGACACCGCACTGGGCAGCCATTACAGTGTGTTCGTCAATCACGACATTATGAGCCACTTGCACCATATTATCGAGTTTCACACCACGTTTGATAAGAGTAGCTCCCATAGTAGCACGGTCAATGCAGGTATTGGCACCTATCTCTACATCATCTTCCAATATGGCAATGCCTATCTGGGGTATCTTGTCGTAACCATTGGCACCTGGTGCGAAGCCGAAGCCGTCGGAGCCCACTACGCTGCCAGCATGCAGTATGCAGCGGTTGCCCACTTGGCAACCGTGGTAGATGGTCACATTGCTATAGATAATGCAGTCGCTACCGACTGTGGCTCCGTCACCTATCGAGACGTTGGCCTCGATGATGGTATTGTTGCCCACAGTGACCTTCTCGCCAACATATACGAAGGGACCAATGTATACATCTTCTCCGATAGTCGCCGAGGAAGCTACCGAAGCCATAGGGCTGATGCCTTTCTTCTTGGGCTTGACACTTTCGTAAAGCGTCATCAGTTTGGCCAAGCTCTCATAGGCGTTGGCGGTCTTGATAAGTGTAGCACTGACCGGTTTATCAGGAACAAAGTCACTGTTTACCAATACTATGCTCGATTGGGTTTCATATATATAAGCCGTATACTTCGGATTGGACAAGAACGACAAGGCACCTGGTGTGCCCTCTTCAATCTTGGCAAAAGTGCAGACAGTAGCGTTCTCATCGCCTACAATCTCACCTCCAATGTATGCAGCTATCTGTTTTGCTGTAAACTTCATTTTCTATTATCGCTAAATAGTACACCTATTTATAGCCATACAAAGGTAGATAATATTCTTGGATTTACAAACCTTTATTATCCTTTTAAGCATTTTCAATAAACTATACATTTTTTTTTCAAAATTGTTTGCTGATTATCAAAAATAACATAACTTTGCCGCAGTTCTACACAATTATAGTAGCAAAAAGTATATGCACGCAATGATTAACCTCAACAAGTTTTGGTGGTGGCTCGGTAACAAAAATTGAGCGCGGTAATGCATATATCAATGGTAAAAAGAGATATTAAAAAAATAACGAATCCGATGCTCAATGGCGAACATCGGATTCTTTTTTAAGTTTACAAAGAAGTTATGAAGCAGAAGAGATTTTTCTTGTCAGAAAACGAGATACCCACACAGTGGTACAATATACAGGCCGACATGCCTAACAAACCTATGCCTATGCTCAATCCCAATACTGGGCAACCGGTGACCCCTGAAGACCTCTACACGCTCTTCTCTCGTGAGGCATCAAACCAAGAGCTCAACATGACCGATGCTTGGATTGACATTCCCGAGCGTGTGCGTGAAATGTACACTTATTACCGTAGTACACCGCTCGTACGCGCCTACGGTTTGGAGAAAGCGCTCGGCACCCCCGCTCACATCTATTTTAAGAACGAGAGTGTCAGCCCCATCGGTTCGCATAAACTAAACTCAGCACTTGCGCAGGCCTATTACTGCAAAGAGGAGGGCGTGACCAATATCACCACGGAGACTGGTGCTGGACAGTGGGGAGCAGCTCTGTCGTATGCAGCCAAAGTGTTCGGACTCGAAGCTGCCGTATATCAGGTGAAAGTATCGTACGAACAGAAGCCCTACCGACGCAGCATCATGCAGACTTTCGGTGCACAGGTGACACCTTCGCCATCAATGTCAACACGAGCAGGTAAAGATATCCTCACCAAGTATCCCAACCACCAAGGCTCATTGGGTACAGCCATCTCAGAGGCTGTAGAGCTGGCAAGAATGACCCCCAACTGTAAGTACACTCTCGGCTCAGTAATGGGACATGTAACACTTCACCAAACCATTATCGGACTCGAGGCAGAGAAACAGATGCAGATGGCAGGCGAATATCCAGATGTGGTAGTGGCTTGCTTCGGTGGTGGCTCAAACTTTGGCGGTCTGGCGTTCCCCTTCATGCGTCACAACTTCAAGGATGGCAAGACCACTCGTTTCGTGGCTGCCGAACCCGCTTCGTGTCCCAAACTTACACGCGGCGAATTTCACTACGACTATGGTGATGAGTCGGGCTACACACCGCTGATTCCGATGTTTACACTCGGGCATAATTTCCGACCTGCAAACATTCATGCCGGAGGCTTGCGCTATCATGGAGCAGGACTGGTGGTATCACAGTTGCTTAAGGACAATCTGATGGAGGCGGTAGACATTGAACAAATTGAATCGTTCGAGGCGGGCACCCTATTTGCTGCAGCCGAGGGTATCATCCCTGCTCCCGAGTCATGCCACGCCATCGCGGCTACTATCCGTGAGGCCAAGAAGTGTATCGAGACGGGCGAAGAAAAGACGATTCTCTTCTGCCTCTCAGGACACGGACTCATTGACATGGCTGCATATGACCAATATCTGGCAGGAAATCTCATCAACAACAGTATCAGCGATGAAACGATTGCTGACAACATCAAAGCTTTGACAGAAACGGTGAAATACTAAGAGAAAAGGAGAGGTAATTTGCCTCTCCTTCTTTTTATTCTACAATACGCAAAATCTCTTCGGCTTTGTGGATGATATGTGAGGCTCCATTCTCGAGCAGCTCTTCTACCGAGCGGAATCCCCAAGCTACTCCTACACTCTCTACTCCAGCATTGCGAGCGGTCTGCATATCAACCCCCGAATCGCCCACATACAAGGTGTATTCTTTGGCAATACCCGTATCGCGCAAGATGTCATACACAACATCGGGAGCAGGCTTTATGGGAACGCTCTCTCGCTGTCCATAAATAGCAGCAAAGTCTATATCGGGGAAAAAGTGAGTGACCAATTTCAAGGTTGCCTCGTGATATTTGTTAGAGGCAACAGCAATTTGCACTCCACTCGACTGCAACCTACAGAGCAGATCTACCACACCTGCATAAGGACAACTACAGTCGGCATTATGCTCATTATAAAAGGGCACAAACAGTGAGCGTATGCGCAGCACATTCTCTTCGTTGTTTGACTCGGCAGGCAATGCGCGGGCAAAGAGTTTGTTGATACCATTCCCTACAAACTGATAATAGGCCTCAATAGGATGAATAGGGAAACCGCATTGTTTCAATGCTTGATTGGTGGCATTGGCAAGGTCAGCCACGGTATCAAGCAGCGTACCGTCAAGGTCGAATATTACGAGTCGCTTTCTCATTGCTTTTACTTATCTAAAGGTATTTATCGCATCAATTACTACTTGAGCCTCGTCAGGGGTTATTGTAGGACCAATAGGCAAAGAGAGTTCGGTGCGATGTATCTGTTCGGTGCTGGGCAAGGACAAATGGGCATACTCTTCATAACACTCCTGCTTGTGTGGTGCTATGGGATAGTGAATGAGCGTCTCTATACCTTGTTCCTTAAGGTGCTGTTGTAGGCGGTCACGCTCTCCGCAGAAGATGGGGAAGAGGTGATAAACATTATTCTCCGTGTCGAGATGTTGGGGTAAGCGGACGAGCGGGTTTTTGATGCCTTTATAGTACAGCTCGGCGATTGATGCGCGGTGGCGATTGTCTTCATCAAGATGCTTCAGCTTAACGGTGAGCACTGCTGCTTGCAACTCGTCTATGCGGCTGTTGTATCCAGCATATTTGAACACATACTTCTCTGCAGAGCCATAATTGCCTAACGCTCGCACAATGGCAGCCAATTGGTCGTCGTCTGTCGTGATACAGCCTGCGTCGCCCAAAGCACCGAGGTTCTTTCCAGGATAGAAGCTATGTCCTGCTGAATGGCCAAGGGCGCCAGTGCGTTTTTCACCATAGCGACACCCATGCGCCTGTGCATTATCCTCGACAAGAAGCAAATTATACTTACTACACAAATTACTGATGAGATCTGTATAAGCACAACGACCATAGAGATGCACTATGAGGATAGCCCGTGTGCGCGAAGTAATAGCACGCTCTATCTGCGCATCATCAATCTGTAGAGTATCCATGTCGGGCTCTACAAAGACTGGTATCAAACGATTATCGGTAATAGCCAATATGCTTGCGATGTATGTATTGGCAGGGACGAGAACCTCATCTCCCTCGTTCAATAGTCCCATTTCAACATATGCCCTAAAAATAAGACGCAAAGCATCAAGTCCATTGGCACAAGCAATGGCGTGGCGACAACCGATATATTGGGCATATGCCTCCTCGAAACGCTGCGTCTCCTCACCACGCAGATACCACCCTGAGCGTGTAGCTCGTAGCACGGCCTCCTCTATCTCGGCGTCATAGGCAGCGTTGACGGCTTGCAAATCGAGAAACTTAATCATATTTCCACCAAATTAATCTTCTAAATCGATACGATAAGTATCATAGACTATGGCACGAGCTCCAAATTCGCATTTCTGCATCAGCAACCCTTCATTGATCTCACCACTTCCAGGTTCCATAGAGGTTCCAAAATCAAAATAACGCTTATGAGAATATACATCATCGACCAAATACTTGAGCAATCCATCAAGAGCCCTAACCGAACGTCCTAACTCCGTCGATGCAATGTACTGTGTATGTGCTACCACTTCTGTTTCATAAATCAATGTTCCTGCTACTACCTCAGTACCGATCTTGGCGACATAGAGACGTATACACTTGGGGAATCTATCTTTCAGCAGCGACATCTCTTCCACGGTATGCACCGGCTTGTTGTTATGCCTTGTACGTAATCTCTCATCAAGTATATCCCAGAAAGTTTGCAAATTATTACTTTCCTCATACAAGACATGATTATTTTGGGCCTTGTTCGCTCCATATCGGCGGGATTTGTGCAAAGGAAGCCTATGAGCATTATCAATAACAGAAGAAATCGCACGAGATTCCACTGTCGCTTGATTACGAAACAACGCATATAAATCCTCTTCTGCTGGCATGCGATGATATATGTGCGGTATAGGCTTATAATACCAATGCCGAGCTTTCAGCGTTTTTTTCATCCATTCTTTTGCACACAACATTGATTGAAGAGTATCTACAGCTGTTATATTTTCAGAAAGTAATAATCCGCCGTATGTAAGTCCGCCATGCGAATACACAGCACTTCTCTCCTTCGAATAGTTAGCTGGGAGTAAAGCTATCAGTTCGCCTCGTTTATAAAACATCAGCGAGCAGTCCACAAAGCGGTCGGCATGGTAGTCCATATAACCGCGACGACACAAAAAGGTTCCATTCTTTGCTTTATCCACGAAAGCATCCCATTCGTCTGCGAATGCTGAAGAATAAGGGAGCAATTCAACAAGCTCTCCACGATATTCCTCATAGTCGCTAATATAATCTTCTGCATCAAAGTGGTGTGATGCCATTACCATCACCACAGTACCCCCTGTAAAGTTTTTCAACTCATCCCAGACCGTAGGAGCAATGAGTACACCACGGCGAGGAGAATCAAGATGTATAGTAACACTTGTGCTACCATCATCGAGCAATAAATCGAAAGCGCCATGCACAGCTACTACCACTTGAGCGCAATGTCCATGAGAATGTCCCCCTCTCGAATGACAATCAGACAAATTATACAACCAAAAAACTCGTTCTACATCAAATGGAACATGGCCTTCACTTTCAGCAAAGGAGAGGCCTCCCCTCGCATCTATAAATTCAGGAAAATCAATAATGCGGCATCCGTGAGGCAATCGAAGAGAGTCGGTATCATTTGTACATACATCCATATCGCGCTTCTGTTACGTGTTACTTATAACGCAAAAGCACACACTTTCGTACCTTTGCGAAGAATATTTTCACAAAGATATGAAAAAAGATTGGGAATCCTTTGTCAGATTGAAAAAAATATCTACCTTTGCACCCGCAAAAAGGTAACAGCTCGTTACTAAACTAAGGAAGTTTGGGTGAGTGGCTGAAACCAGCAGTTTGCTAAACTGCCGTACGGGTAACCGTACCGGGGGTTCGAATCCCCCAGCTTCCGCGAAGCAACCTTTTTGCAAAATGGCGCTTTCGTCTATCGGCTAGGACACATGCCTCTCACGCATGGAAGACGGGTTCGATTCCCGTAGGCGCTACAGCATTAGGCTTCACCCGCCCCGGGGTGGTAAAACATAAGGGGACTTTAGAGCATGGCGCTTTCGTCTATCGGCTAGGACACATGCCTCTCACGCATGGAAGACGGGTTCGATTCCCGTAGGCGCTACAAAGAGAAAGAGGGTCAATCTGATTGACCCTCTTCTTTTATATTATCCGCATGTCTACTTGTTACGACACTACATTTTGTGGGTTCCCTCCCACAAAGGCACGGAGATTGGCTTCGCAGATATCTAATAGGCGGGTGCGGGCTTCAAACGTGGCCCACGCTACATGGGGAGTGACAAAGCAATTGCGCGCGGTAAGCAAAGGCGAACCCGCAAGTGGGGGCTCTTCGCACAATACATCAATACCTGCTGCATATAAGGTTCCGCGATTGAGAGCATCTGCCAAAGCTTGTTCATCAACAATAGGACCACGAGCAGTATTGATAAGTACAGCTGTGGGCTTCATCAGTGCCAAGCGAGAAGCATTGACCAAGCTAAGAGTATCGGGAGTGAGCGGACAATGAAGGCTCACGACATCAGAAGTAGAGAAAAGAGTGTCGAGCGCGAGTTTTTCTACACCTTCTGGCAATGACTCTTGCGCCTTTGACGTATAAACGACTACCTTCATACCGAAAGCTTGGGCAAGACGTGCTACAGCACTACCTGTACGACCAAAGCCAACAATACCCATCTGTTTGCCTGCGAGTTCGATGAGAGGGTTGTCCCAATAGCAAAAGTCGGGGTTACTGGCCCAACGACCTGCACGATTCTGTTGTGCATAAAAGTCTACGCCTTGGGTGATATTGAGTAGGTGCGCCATCACCATCTGCGCTACCGATGAGGTGCTATAGGCGGGAATATTGGTAACGACGATGCCATGCTTTCGCGCTGCCTCAACATCGACAACATTATACCCTGTGGCTTGCACTCCAATATAACGCAAACGGGGAAGCTGAGCAAACTCATGTTCACCAAGCACGACCTTGTTTATCAATAGGGCATCAGCCTCTTTGGCACGCTCGACAACCTGCTCGGGAGCGGTACGATCATACACCCTGAGAGTACCGAACTGTTGTAGCCGATCGTAACTAAGATCACCGGGGTTGAGGGCATAGCCATCGAGAATAATGATATTCATGAGCCTTATTGATATCTGTCTTTCCAAAGAAATCGCATGCGTTCTTTAAGTTTTTCTTCGGCGGCATTGGGCTGCGGAATCCACAACTGAGTGCTAGCGAGTTCATCAGGAAGGAACTGTTGATTCACAAAATGGTTTTCGTAGTCGTGGGCATACTTGTACCCTTCGCTATAGCCCAACTCCTTCATGAGTTTGGTGGGCGCATTGCGCAGATGCAATGGTACGGGCAGATTACCAGTCTGCTCTACAAGAGCAAGGGCAGTATTGACACCTTTGTATGCCGAATTGCTCTTAGGACTAGTAGCAAGGTATACTGTAGCCTCAGCCAAGGGTATACGACCCTCAGGCCAGCCTATCTTCATCACGGCATCAAAGGCCGCATTGGCGATAAGAAGAGCATTGGGGTTTGCCAAGCCAATATCTTCGGAAGCAGAGATGACAAGTCGACGAGCAATAAAGGAGGGGTCTTCCCCACCCTGTATCATACGAGCTAACCAGTAGAGCGCACCATCAGGATCGCTGCCACGAATAGACTTAATATATGCAGATACAATATCGTAGTGCATCTCTCCATCTTTATCATAGGCTAAGGGATTTTGTTGCAGACGCTCGGTGACCACATCATTAGTGATGACAATCTCATCGGCTCCATTTTCAGCCTCTACCACAAGTTCAAGAGTGTTGAGGAGTTTACGCGCATCACCACCCGAAAAACGCAGCAAGGCATCGGTTTCGCGAACAATAATATTTTTACTCTTCAGATAGAAATCATTGGCAATAGCATGATTAAGCAAATCCAATAGATCTTGCTTATCAAGCGACTTGAGTGTGTAGAGTTGGCAACGTGAGAGTAAAGGGCGTATAATCTCAAACGAGGGATTCTCAGTAGTAGCACCTATGAGAGTGACGACGCCTCGTTCTACAGCTGCCAATAGGGAGTCTTGCTGAGACTTATTGAAACGATGTATCTCATCAATGAAGAGGATGGGACTGTTTTGCGAGAAGAAACGATTCTTCTGTGCACTCTCAATAACCTCACGAACATCCTTTACACCTGACGATACGGCATTGAGCGTATAGAAAGGAACATCTAATTTCTTAGCAATAATATGAGCCAGCGTAGTCTTACCTGTGCCTGGAGGCCCCCATAAAATGAATGACGATATGCGCCCCGACTCTATCATGCGGCGCAATACGGCATCGGGACCTACAAGGTGCTTCTGGCCAATATAATTATCAAGTGTTGAAGGGCGTAAGCGTTCGGCTAATGGCTCCATTCGAAAGGATGATTAAGATTATTATCTTATAACTTATTTCTCTTGGTCAAAATAATAAAGATCACCTGAGAGGATTTGCTCAATACGCATTACCAACTCATCAACCTCCATATCAAGCGAAACGACATGTCCCTCTGGCTCAATAAGAATAATCTTAGGAGTATTTTCTACGCCATAGCGCTTTGCTGCTGGCGAGTCTACGCCAGCACCATCACAAGCATGCAACCATCCTTCGCATTCAACACCAAGTTCTTTTACAGCTTTTTCCCATGCTGCAATATCACTCTCCAACGACATGCTGATAATGATATATTGCTCACGTTGTTCTTGGGTCAGGTCATATACTTGTTGCAGCTCGGCAAACATTTCAGAGGCTTTCGCTGCATCATCCCAGAAATTAAGTATTACATATTTCCCGCTATAATCTGCCAAGTGTTTGGTATCTCCATTGAGCAAGGGTAAGGTAACATCAGGAGCTATGGTACCAGCTTTCAATGTGCTTGCGAGCATAGTATTATAAAGCGAGCGATAGTAAGGATGCTCATGCAACGATACAGCAATAGTCTTGGTCATCTGCTCAGCATAACCTGCAGTAAGCTTAGTGAACAAAGAACGCTCAATAATCCATGGAGTCATAGGCGAAGCATTGTGATCGATGAGGAAACGTATAGATTCAGCCTTGGTCTTTATTGCCTCCTTAGCCTTTATGCGCTTGACTTCAGCCTTTCCTGCTGCGCTTTCAAGCCATCCCTTACCATGAAGTGCCTCCAACTCCATAATTTGTCTTGCCACTTCTACATGTCCTGCACAAACAATAGCTTTATATTCTGCATAAGTATCGTTTGTGGGAGTACCTGATACAATACTCCGCTCTGGCTGAACAGCAGCAGGAGTACTTACCACAATCTCACCTGGCTCCACAAAGAGTTCAACACCTTGCTTATCTCCAAATCCTGTAATGGTATACTGTAATGCAGGTTCGCCCTCAGCAAGTTTATACTTTATAGTATAGTTGCCTCTCTTCACTTTAGCGGTAGCTACCGTCATGGTTCTACCAAACTCATCGGTATGGGTCAGGTAGACATTCTTTACTTTCTTACCATCGGCAAGTTGAGTATCTTCAATTCTACCGTTGATAACACATGTTTCTTGTGCACTGGCAACAAAGCAACCAGCTATTGCTATGATTGATAATAATTTATTACGCATAAGTGTATGTATTATTTGTAGTCCCCATCTATAATACTTTTCAGTTTCTTTACCATCTCTTCGCCTCGTAAGCCGAATGCCACGACATTACCATCGGGATCAATAAGAGCAGTAAAAGGTATACCCTTGACACTAAACAGTTTCGCGCCATCGCTATTCCAACCCTTCAAGTTTGAGATATGTACCCAATTATGGTGTGTTAGTTGATTTTTTGCAATACAATTAACCCAATCGGTCTTCTTGTTGTCCAACGAATAACTCAACACTACCAAGTTGTCGCTATTGTTGGAATAAGCCAATACCTCTTTCAAATGGGGAATCTCGCGACGACAAGGAGCACACCAACTTGCCCAAAAATCAATGAAGACATATTTCCCCTTAAAATCAGACAAAGTAACCTCCTCACCATCTGGGGTCAGGCCACTGATATCTGGAGCCTCCGAGCCGACTTTCAAGTTTGCAGCACGCACCTCATTAACCAGTTCCTTGTATATAGGAAGTGTTCGTAAATCTTGTGGCACTGCATCCAAGAAGGTCTGAATCACATCTGAAGTAAAGGTAGGCACCATAGAGAATTTTATAATATAAAGTGCCACAGGAGAATCTATATGGTGGTAAATAAAATCCATAAATGCCACCTTGAAATGGATATTGTTGACATAGAATGTCGGCGAGGTGTACTCCATCTCTGCCATGGGGTCTCCTTTAATCTCATCAGGGATACTCGCCTGCGCAGCCTTCATGCGTACCTTACTTTCCTTAATACATTGGTTATTTAAGTCAAGATAGGCTTGGTAAATATCGTTACTTTCCGTACCTCCCACCTTGGCTCCTACAGGATACGCCGCATCAAATGGACCTACCTTAATTTCCCCCTCCTCAATGAAGACTTGTATGCTACCATTATCAAAACCTGTGATATTATATAACCCAATCGACTTAGGAGCTACTCCCTCAATAAAGAACTTGCCGTCTTCAACTGATGAAGTAGCCACTACTACAGGTTGTCCGTCTACAAGCTTCTCGAGTCGCACCTCTTTGACTACCTCATTGCTGTAGCATAAGGTAGTGCTACTCATCTCGCCTCGAATGGCAAACCTTTTCTCTTGTGCTGAAGCCATTGTTGCTATGAACAGCAATGACAATGCAAATAGTTTTCTCATAAATTATCTATTAACGTTATTTTGTCCTATGACGAATTATAATAATCCCGTTATTTATATCACTTCAATCTTTCTTCCACAAACACTCTCAGTTTGTCACCCTTTAATCCGGTAGCTATGATGTTGTTATCCTCATCAAGGACAAAAAGCGCAGGTATGCCCTTCACGCTATATTGACTCACGATGTCACACTTCCATCCCTTGAGCGAAGACACATTAATCCAATTTAGCCCATCCTTGTCAATTGCCTTTTTCCACGAAGCTTTATTGGTATCAAGTGACACTCCTATGATCTCCAGACCTTTCGGATGGAATTCCTCATACAATTGGCGCAATGCGGGATTGTTCAAACGACAAGGGCCACACCAACTTGCCCAGAAATCAATAATTTTTATCTTTCCCTTCACACTACTCATTGTCACCATATTGCCCAATGTGTCGGGTAAAATAAAGTCTGGAGCTTGGGCACCGCCTTCAGTCTTTGCCATGCGCGCTATACGCTCCTCAATCATACGACCATATTGAGTAGCCTTAGCTCCCTCTCCCAAGGTTTTATAAAGCCTACGAGTCTCTCCTAAATTGGCATCACGCATCGCGATATTGGAATAGACGGTATATGCCATGATAAGGTTGTCGTTACAATTAAGAAAATCTGCCGTCAAGTTTCTCAAGTTCCCTTGTTCACGACGCAAGGAATCATTAACTTGGCTTGCGCTACGAAATTTTTTGGCTGCGCGCATTGCATCGTAGCGTTCTTGCAAACCAGAAATGACCACATTCAGCGAATCTGAAACCTTGATGTGGGCTGTATAGCTATCATTGAGGGCACCTCCCTTGATGTAGAAGTTTTCTCCTTCGCTCAAGTATGCCTGATAGGTAACTCCTGGTTCAGCAAAGAGCATGAAGCCACCTGAAAAGCCATCGACAACAAGTTGTGACACCATAGGTTCGTCCAATGAGGCTTCCAAAGCGAACTTCCCGCGTTTGAAGTCGCAGGTCCCTAACGTATCTGTCTTCTCTTCCGAAGTACGCGCGATGAGGAATAGGCGTCCTTTCTTGATGCCTTCAATTTTGCCCTTCACCTCTACATTCTCAGCTTGTAAGCCTGATTTCAATGCACTGCAAACTATTAACAGCGCGATAAGTATAGTCTTTTTCATCGTCTCAACATTTAATATACCATTTTATATACGTAGTCGTATACGAACTGTACGTCCTTAATCTCTCCCCATTTGTTGCCTTCGCCATCCTTGTCATAGAAGAGGACGCCATAGTCTTCATCGACATCGGCAGATCTGGCAAACTTAATCTCTGCTATAGCTCCGTTTGTTCCATCAAACAGTACAATATCGAGATACCGACCCAAATCATCACTAAATGACGAACTCTCTTCTGTTCGGAACTTTATCTTTGTCACCTCATAGCCCTGCGGCGCCTCATACACGGCATACTTATCACCGTTTGACACGTTGTAACGGTATACCGTATTTCCTTCAACAAAGAAAAGATTAGAGGTCGTAAACCAAGAGTTATAGGTGATAGTACTCATATCTGTAGGAGTAAGTCCTCCAAGTTTCTTCTCACCGATAATGGAGTAAGCAGCAATCTTCTCTTCTTCACCATCAATACCACGACGCTTGTTGACCTTACTACCATCTCCGATGTCGAGTTTCAATAGTTCATAACGATAATAAGTACCTGTATTTTCGTCTTTAAATATAAAATAGGCATTCTGTTGGTCAAAGTTGTCACGATAGTTTATGTACCCCAATACAGCTGTCATATCAGCAGGAGACTTCTGCAATCCATCAAATCTTACGTTGGCATCGAGTAAAGGACTCATAGAAATATAACTCGGCTTAATCGAACTGCTCTCATCATCAGCAAAGCCAGAGTCATCCTTAGATGAATAGAGAAAGCGTCCATACTTGGCATCCCATAGCAAGAAGCGATTGTGGGTGATAGTACCCGCAGTTATACTATAATCTGACTGGTGAGGCAGGTCTACATTACCCTCACAACCATAGCCGGGCTTATAAAGTGCATGCACATAGTTTCCAACATACACCTCACCTGTTTCGGTAAGCACAACCTTATATTGGGTATAATTAGAGGGGTCACCCGTCTGGATAGTTCTGCGATAAGCCAAGTTCTCATTCTCAGGCTTTATCATTTGCTCTGCAGTATACTTTACTGTCATTCCATGAGGATTATATGCCTTTGTCTCGCCCTTATCGCCATATATGATCAGTGTATTAGTAACCCCTATCATTGTCAAGTCATCAGGGATATCCATGAAGGTAGTATAACCGAAACCTGTAGCATTTTCGTAGTGATTATTATCATTGGTCACAGACTTCACATCGGTGTAGATTTTGGTTTCATCACCAATTACCTCAATGTTACCAATCTTTCTCTGCCCCTCGTCACCGTGCATAACAAAAAGGCTATTTTTGAATATTGGGCGAGTATTTATCTTAAATCCTGCATAATATGAAAGTTCTGTGCTACGATCATATATCTGCAAAAATATTTGGTACGACATAGCTTCACCTACAGGAAGGTCAAACTCCAAGTATCCCTTTGTACGTATTGTATCTTTGACACTCTTGCCTAGTTCATTGACATAGGTGCGACACCAATAAAAATCGAGGTCGTCAAAGTTGGTAGCCAAAGATTGCTCAACAATAGCGTCAACACGACGTCTACGACTATTCTCGTCTAACGCTTGCTGTACTTCAACAACATCACCTTCGGCAGTCTTTACAACAGAAGGAGAAAAGTTTACAGACAAGATTTCATTCATAGAACCCAAGGAATACTCATAGTTCCCTTTATCTTCGTAGCATGCCGTCAGTAGAAGCACTGGCAATAGGAATGATATTATCTTTTTCATAAACTATTTTTTGAGGGTATTGATATTAGTCAAGTTCAACTTCGGGAATATCAAATCTTCTTGACGGAGCTCGTTTTTTATTGGCCTCATGAATAATGCGATAGCACTCTTTGAGGCGATCCTCACCTGCCAATTGTGCAGAGCCAAAGGGAGTTGAATCCCAAACATACTGATTCTGCTCTTTGTCGTAGGCAAACGGGAAGATTGAGGCTGCTATAAAGTTTTCTGCCCCATCTGCCTTCAGCATCGTCTGCAACATAAAGAGGTATTTACTCTCCTCATATTCACCAAAGTACTTCTTCACAATCTCTGCCGTACCTAAGCCTTGTGGATCCTCCCACCAAAATGGTTGCCCCACAGAATATACACCATTAATATCCAACTGCACCCAGCAAGAAGAATCATACTCGGCAATAGTATAACCCTGCATAGCAAAATTATAGTACGAATTGAGCATCTCTTTCACAATAGTTGCATGGAAATCCATCATCTTTTCTCCACCTTTATTCTCGGCATATAAACTCGCTACGTTTCTTGTGTCAGAGCCACCCAACAACGTCGTGAGATTGCAGAATTTATCCACACTATACTCTCCTAAGTACTGTTTGTAATCATCCCAAAAATAGGGTTTACTATAGGTGGGGAAATCACTCTTTTTAAGTATCGGAAGAGCGAATGTTACTGAGTCTGTGGGCTCATCGGAAAGCAATACATCCACTACCCCCATATGAAGGCTGAGAATAGAATCGTACAGATGTAGACCCAAGTCATTGTCGTATAGTTTCTCATAAAAATGGTTGTCGCCCGTAAACTCGGCAAGGAATATATGCTTTTCTTTGCTCCAAGCCCCCAAATAGGTTGACATATGACTATACCATACTGATGGCATATCGTACGTTTCGGTAACATAAAGGTAGATGGAGTCTCTCCCATTTATGCCTTTACCGATGTCGCCACCTCCATCAAGATATATGCATACTGCATAAAGTTCATCTTCCTCCTTGGGACGCTCAACAAGGATTTCAAGGTCCTTCTCATACTCCTTATTAGCAAACGTCGTTTCAACAATTTTCACGTTAGCAAGTTTGTAACCTTCCATAGCCTTAGCCTTTACCGATAATGCACGAGCTTCCTCTTGAAGGTAGCCGAGAAGTTTCACCTTCAATGTAAGAGACACCGTATCAGGCCTTCCTACGATGTAATCACTAAAGTTGAGAGTTTTACTAAGTTCAGATGCATATTCATAATCAAAATAGACACCATTTTCCGCCTCATCAAAAAAATCAGGCTCATACTTTTCGCAAGACGACAATGCCAATGCGAGACATAGGAATGAGGCTATATAACGTATAGTTCTTTTCATATTTCCTATATATAAAATTTTATCATTCTTTCTTGTAAACAGGAGAATATTAACACTTTCTATTCATTCACACTCTCTTGCGCCCAACCATACTCTACCTCTGCATCAGGCAAGGGAAACACAAAATTCTCCCCTGCTAACATCACATCGGGACAATGTGACAAGTTGCCAGTTATGCCATGTGCTTTGAGGAACCAGAAGTATTGACCTTCGCCATAGAATTCCTTACGATATTCTTTATTGAGAGCGGCTATACGCCGCTCATCTGTATCACAAGCAACATCCTTGGCTTTAGATATTCCCCTTTTGTTTCTCACACTATTAACATATCTGCTTGCATCATTACTTGATGTTGCTGATTCACAAGCAATATAATACATCTCAGGAAGTCGTATAAGAGGGATCACCTCATTATCATTGTCTATATATTTCAAAGATATCGCACACTGTTTTTCATTATTACGATGGAATGCCGAGCCTTGTGCACGCATATCTTCGCTTTCAGAGCCAACTGTTTCATATATGGCATTAAGGGTAGAGATGTTTAAGTAGTACTTAGTTTGCATCTTATCACCATAAGCAAAATACTCGGAAAGATTGTCCTTCAATTCGTGCATGCTGAGTCCAAAAATACATTCCTTAAAGAGAATGGGGTCATTGTAGTTTCCGTTCTGTAAAGTAAGACCACACTCATCGATAACCATCTTTGCATATACTGCGGCACTATCCTTGAGACCTGCATAATTGTATACACGAGCAATGAGAGCGTTGACAGCATGGTAATTCAGACGCATACGTCGACCAGTCTGCACACCCAAATCAAGGTCCTTTTCGTAGTTTAAACACTCACGTGCCTCCTTGAGATCATCGATAATTTTGTCCACAATAACCTTGGCTGACAATAGAGGTTGTTTCGAATGGTCTGCAACAGTGCGGTAAGGCATACATTTCATTTCTTGAGCCTCCCTGTTGGTAGCATAGTTCACGGGCCCCCAACCACGCAACAAATCAAAATGCAAGAAA
The DNA here is from genome assembly GCA_045612925.1 of Bacteroidaceae bacterium. GTDB lineage: Bacteria > Bacteroidota > Bacteroidia > Bacteroidales > Bacteroidaceae > UBA1189. The sequence goes on along the minus strand of JAZKZX010000027.1, from coordinate 20,643 downwards.
GCGCGCAAAGCTAAGGCTTCTCCCCGTATCATACTACGGGTATTCTCATCAGCTATCACCTCCTTAGCATTAACATCCCACCATTTCAATAAGTTGTTAGCATTGGCAATTGTATGGTATTGGGATTGCCAAACATTAGCAAGCACACCTTTGGTGTTGTAGGCACCACTAGTTTCACGATCATAAATGTATACGCTATTACGATCTGAGGTCCCGTCGGGCAATTTGTCATACATCTGTGCTAACTGCTCCATGAGACCAAAACTCAAATTCTTGCCATAAGTATCTTCCTCGGTCATTACAATGTATAGACCTGCAAGAGCGCTTGTAAAGCCATTCGCTGTAGTGAATAGTTCTTTAGCCGGTACATCTGTATTGGGAGTTACATCTAACCAATCATTGCATGATGAGAATGCTAAAAGGCTTATTAGTATATATATGGTCTTTTTCATATTATGTAATCTTTATATCTCTTTATCTGAACATTATTGACATAGAGAGCGTGTAGGAACGTGCAAACGGATAGTCTAATCCTCGTTCCATACGGATGGGAGAAAGTCTAGCTATATCATTCGTCGTAAAATTCAGCGCCAATACATCAATGTTTGCCCTATCAAGCAGTTTAAAGTCCTCTGCCGAAAATCTATAGCCCAAACTCATTGTTGCAAATCTTATCTCATTGTCATCCATGATGAAACGTGTACTTGCAGGTGTATTAGCTCCAGTGGGACTAAAACCTACATATGAGGTCACATCACCAGGATTCTCCCAGCGTCCCTCACCCGCACGATTGTCAAGGTTGTAAGCGACATTTTGATTCTCGATCTTATCGACAAGTGTTTGATTATATACTACCCCGCCATACTTATAGGTGAAGCCGAGCATACAAGTGAGGTCTTTCCAGTTAATGCTCGATGAGAGTGTTCCACTAATTTTAGGATTAGTATCCCCGACAGGAACTTTATCATTGGCATCCCAAGTGAAGGTCTTCGTTCCATCTCGTTTCAAGTAAACCTCTTTACCTGTCACTGGGTCCACACCAAGTGAACGCACGACATAAAGCGTAGTAGTAGATTGTCCCTCTTGATACTGAGGCAGTGGTGCAGAGGCAGACTTCTGCTGCTCTTCATTAGCCTTCTTAAGATAGTCAGAGAGGTGTAGGATTTTATTCTTATTGCGATTGGCATTGGCGTTGATAGTCCAAAAGAATTCCTTGCGCAAGTTCTGCATAGCAATAATATTAAGTGAAGCGTCGAAACCACGATTCTGCAACTCACCTGCATTCATCACCATGGTAGAGTAACCTGTCGAAGGTGCCAAATCGTAATTGGTGAGCAATTCCTTGGTAATGTTGTCATAGTAGTTAAGACTCATATTCACGCGATTCTTCCAGATTCCAAAGTCAACCGAGGCGCTGGCATTGTGCGTCTCAGCCCAGCCTAACTCCGTATTGTTAAGTCCACTCAAGAGAGCACCAAGCACGGGGAATGAGTTATAAGGACGCATTGTATCAGAGTAGCTATAGTACTCAATAGCATCAGAAGGACTAAAGTTCTGCTCACCAGTAATACCATAACTTGCACGGAACACAAGGTTAGAAAGGTATCCCTGCAACCAACGTTCATTATGGGCATTCCAACGTCCGCCGACCGACCAGAAAGGTACGAGATCATGCTTCGCGTAACGCGAAGAAGCTTCTCCGCTCAAGTTAAAGTCTACAGAGTAGCGATTGCCATAGCTATATGAAAACTGCCCAATGAGGCCTATCGAGCGTGAAATGTTTTCGTTACCGATATTGCTCATATTGGTCTCCATCTTGTTACCGAAGATAAAGTCGTCCATATGCACATCAGGATAACCCGTTGCTGAGAGATTCACATAGTTGTTACGATCTTGGTTGATGGTCCAGTTTCCAAAAGTACTGAACAGGTGTTCGCCAAATACGAGGTTGTAATTGATACCCATATTGCTTGACCAAGAAGCCATCTCACCAGTACTCTTATAGTAGCTTCCCTTTCGTGTGAGGTCATCCTCAAGTTCAAAGCTCGAATGGTCGGCAGGAAGGAAACGGTCCGAACCCGCCAGACCTCGTGTATAAGAGAGTTGCTCGGTCACACGCAGATTCTTTAGTATCATATATTCTATATTAAGGTTAGTAGTCACGTTCAAACTGTTCGTGCCATCCTTAATACCTACCGTAGCATCGTAAAGCGGATTGGTTATGACGGTACTCTGTCCGCTCACTGTATTATTATCAAGAATCTTCACCTGCTCCCCATTGGCATCCTCTGGAATATAGTAGGGATTTAAGCGAGTGTATTGAGAGAATGAGCCATAAGGAGAGTTACTACTATTCGATTCATTGAGGCTAACATTTGCACGCATCGTCAGTTTCTCCTTCATGTAGGTCATATTGAAGTTGGCACCCAAGTTTTGATTCTGCGAGCCCTTCATCACACCTGGTTGCATGGCGGCATTTACATCAAGGCTATAACGAAAGACCTCAGTACCACCAGCAACACTTGCCGAATGGCGATGCTGGAAGGCTGTGCGCAAAGGTTTCGACAACCAATAAGTGTCAACACCTCCAAGAACATTACGACGATACCTGTTGTATAGATTCATATGCGCTGCATTTGTTGGGCTATAAAGTCCTGCTCTCCACTCGGTATCAAGTTTGGTCGCAGCATCCATCATATTATAATCAGTAAGGTCGGGAGTTTGCACTGTCATTGTACCATTATAGGATACCGACAAGTCTCCATCTGGTGCCACTTTGGTCTCAACCACCACTACTCCATTGGCAGCTCGTGAGCCATATACCGATGTAGCAGCAGCATCTTTCAAGATCGTGATATTTTCCACACGCTCGGGATCAAGGTCAAGAATTCGACTCATTGGCACGGTAAACCCGTCAAGCACAAAAAGCGGTGTATTAGGACGGCTTGAAACGTTATCAAGCATGAGATCCATACTATTCATTGATTTGGTACCCAAAGATTGGTCGCCACGAATCTGAAAGTCTGGTTCCGCATTGGGATCCGAACCCGTATTGTTATTCTCAAGAATTTTGAAACTCGGATCAAAGAACTGCAACCCCTTGAGGATATTCGTTGGATTCATCTGGCGCAGGGCTTCACCCTTTACTTCTACGTAATTACCCGTAAAACTATTCTTATTACGTCGACTGATACCTGTAACCACTACGTCGTCGAGTTCAATACTAGGTTTGAGTTCAACTACGAGGTTGTGTTCGTCCTTTGTGATTTGCTTAGACACGGATTCATAACCAATATACGAAATGCTTACCGATTCCTTTTTGACAAGCCGTATGCTGAACTTTCCATCAAAGTCTGTAATACATCCTCTTGCACCTTTATCCTTACCAGTACCATCTGTAATAAGTATAGTAGCACCAATAAGCGGATCTCCCGTAGCCTTATCAAGCACCAAACCAGAAACGTTAACCCAAGCCTTATCCTCTTCGTCTTGAGTATCAGGCTCCACAACAATCTGTCCATTAGCTTCGTAACGTATCTTTACTTTTTGATCGCCAATAAGTTCGCCCAACACCTTATCGAGCGGTTTATCCTTTACCACTAGGCTGGTGGGCTTGTTGATATTCCACAACGACACTTCTTGTAGCGTAATTCGTGCATTAGCGACTTTGGCTACCATCTCCAACACCTTACCTAAAGGTTGGTTGCTAACCCTTAGAGTCACTGGGGTCTCCCTCCACGCATCGGTAGTTTGCGCTTGCACACTGACCGTGCCATATAAAAGCACCGTCATGACAACAATTATCTTGCAAAAAAACCTCATATTCAGTCTGTCTTATTCTATCCTTATTATGCCATTACTGCAATAGCATGTCTAATATTTCTCTGTGAGAGGCATTGGTATTATATTTTTCTATATACTCCTTATAGAGCACATCTGCACGCTCTATTTCTTGTCCATTCATAATAAAATTGCGCAATAAGAAATAGAGCAAGAAATCACGTTGTGCACCGTCATAGAATGAAGCGACCGCTGCATACATTTCCTCCAATACCTTGGGCATAACATACGTCTCTCCCTTTTCTATGGCTGCCTTTTCATTCATATAGAAACAATAGCGCATAAGCAAACTTGCATACTCAGGACAACAAAGAGCTTGTGCATCAGTGTGGGGTAAATAACCTTTGGTAATGTCCCAATAATCACCAATCTCCTGCTCTGCTATAGCTAATCCTCTAACACTCTCATACATTACGGGATATTCAATGAACGACATATACACATCGTAGTCAATCAAAGCACGCACATAGTTTTTAGCTTCTATACTTGCTGAGCTCTTCTCAATAACCGCAGTTGATTTTTCCAGCAAAGCACGCGAGTCATCAATACGTGTCTTAGGTTTAATATCCAAAGCTACACAACCAAGCAACTGACTTTTGTAACGCAAGGTACGCTTAAGGGTCTCAATACTCTTCATGAGACGATTGTTTGCGACTGCACGTTCGCTACCGCTATATTCTACCTGTACATTCTTACCTTCGTAGTTGATTTCAAGGTGTAGACTATCTCCCGGCTGCAAGAGCACGTTGACTCTCCCATTAATGGTCATGCACACCAAATCGCTACATTCAAAGCTATAGATATGCTCCTCTCCAGGATTGGTATAGAATTCCTGCGCTATAAGAGGCGTTTGTACACAATCAAAATATACCATATCATTCTGACAACCATAAATCTGCGCACTGAGTGTCGCTTTTTCTTGTGCCGCCATTGTTGTACAAACAGTCACAATGGTCATCATTACCAATAGAAGTTTTCTTTTCATATTTTCAGATATTTTTATCAAAAATGTACATTAAAAACTCTTAATGGGGGCAAACTTACAAAAAAATGGCTAAAACGACAAATCAAAACAGACAAAAACAAATTATAGGTAATTCCTATCAGCATATCAATACATTCAATTTCTCACACACTGCTATTAATCTTTTTTCAAATATAGACACTCCTTTCGTATTAAAATATTTATAAACTGATTGAGTAATAGGAAAAACATGTGTATACTTGCATTTTCGCTTGACATACACTAACTTTGCAACAAAAATTTTTAAATAATGAAAACTATGATTAAACGAATGAGTGCATTACTCTCATTGCTCTGTGTAACAATGGTGGCATTTGCACAGATGCATGAACCTATCAAGTGCGAAACTGCATGGAAAAAGGTTAGTGACGAAGTGGTTGAGTTACGTATCTCCGCAACCATTGATGCGGGCTGGCATGTATACTCTACAGAATTAGAAGATGGTCCTACTGCCGCAACACTTGTAGTAGAAACTATTGAAGGGGCACGCCTTGATGGTAAACTCGGTTTTGAAGGCAAAGAGATAGCCAAGTACGATGAAATGTTTGGCATGGATGTACGTTACTTTGAGAACCAAGTAACCTTCACACAACGTTTCATAGCAGAGAAAGAGACCTACAAGATTCAGGGATATTTCCAGTATGGTGCTTGCAATGACGAGAACTGTTTGCCGCCTACTAATATCGAATTCAATGCAAACACCCCCGTAGTAGTTGCCCCTGCCAAAGCAGAACAACCTAAAGCTGTAGTAAACCAAAATATAACTAAAGTCATAAAAGATACTAAAGCAGAACCTATTGCGAAAGTTGAGCCTAAGGCTGAACCTGCCCCCATTGTGGAGGAAGAACCCGCCCAACCATCAATCACAGAGGTGCAGCCTTCAAACCCTTTCGGTACCTTGTGGGAGCCCGTTATTGATGAGCTCGGACAACCTAAAGGCACTGCAGATACTGCAAACCAATCATTGTGGGTAATCTTCCTCCTTGGTCTAGCCGGTGGCCTCGTTGCCCTTGTAACTCCCTGTGTATGGCCCATCATCCCAATGACTGTGAGTTTCTTCCTCAAACGTAGTGGCGACAAGAAGAAAGGACGCCGGGATGCCTATATCTATGGTGTATCTATCGTGGTAATTTATGTATTATTAGGATTGTTTGTAACATTGGTATTTGGTGCCAGTGCGCTCAATGCTCTTTCTACCGCAGCTATACCGAACTTGTTCTTCTTCCTCCTCTTGGTTGTATTTGCCATGTCATTCATGGGGGCCTTCGAACTTACTTTGCCCGAGAAGTGGACTACAGCAGTAGATGGAAAGGCTGAAAAAACAGGTGGATTACTCGGCATCTTCCTCATGGCCTTCACCTTGACCCTTGTATCATTCTCATGCACAGGTCCCATCATCGGATTCTTACTCGTTGAGGTATCTACCACTGGTAATATCCTCGCCCCCACCATCGGAATGCTCGGTTTCTCTGTAGCTTTGGCATTGCCCTTTACGCTTTTCGCCATCTTCCCTGCATGGCTCAAAGCGGCCCCCAAGAGTGGTGGTTGGATGAATACGGTAAAGGTAGTGCTTGCTTTCGTTGAACTTGCATTTGCACTCAAGTTCCTCTCGGTAGCCGACCTCGCTTACGGTTGGCACATTCTTGACCGCGAAACATTCCTTGCCCTCTGGATTGCCCTCTTTGCCCTACTCGGTGCTTACTTGATGAAGTGGGTTCAATTCCCTCACGACGATGATGATGACCGTAAGGTAGCTGTACCACGCTTTATGTTGGGGCTTATCTCATTTGCTTTCGCTATTTATATGGTTCCTGGTCTTTGGGGGGCACCTTGTAAAGCAATTAGTGCATTCTCGCCTCCTATGAGCACACAAGACTTCAATCTCTACGAGCAGGAACTCCACCCCGATGCTATGGATTATGATCAAGGTATGGCCATTGCGCGTCAAGAAGGCAAGCCTGTAATGGTTGATTTTAGCGGTTATGGTTGTGTAAACTGCCGTGAAATGGAGCAATCGGTGCTTGCAGATGAGAAGGTTATCAACCTCATCGGAAATGACTATGTACTCATCAGCCTCTATGTAGATGATAAGACCCCGCTCGCCGAGCCTATCCGACTCACAGAAAATGGCAAAGAGGTTGTACTACGCACAGTTGGTGATAAATGGAGTTACTTGCAACGTTCTAAGTTTGGAGCTAATGCACAGCCCTTCTATGTATTACTCGACAATGAGGGACATCCGCTCACAACATCGCGTTCATACGATGAGGACATCGACGCTTATGTCAACTTCCTCCAAGAGGGACTGACAGAGTATGCACGTCGATAACTTGCGACTTTAAATATTATAGGAAATACCCTCTGCGCTGCATGAGGGTATTTCTTGGTTTATCGGAAGAAATGCACTATGCTAAAAACCGTTCTACGATTCTACAAGAACTGGGCACTCCCCATCTCTATGGTGACGGGTGTGGTACTCTACTTCATATATACCAACCTTTCATTCCTTGAAAGCACCAGCCACGCAGCCAACCGTCTCATAAGCGTGCTACAACCCGCGCTCATCTTCGCCATGTTATTTATTACCTTCTGCAAGATTAGGCCTACAGACCTAAGACCTTGCCGATGGCATTTGACACTGCTTGCCGTACAGGTTGGAGTCTTTGCCCTATTAGCGGGAGTACTCATCCTATGGCCAAGCATTCCTGGGCGACTCATTATTGAAAGTACCATGATATGCTTTATCTGCCCCACAGCATGTGCAGCAGCCGTGGTATGCGCAAAACTCGGAGGTAACTCCGCTCATCTTATTACCTATATCTTACTCATTAATTTGGCTGGAGCACTATTTATTCCGCTCATCGTGCCATTAGTTAACCCGCATGAAGGGCAGACCTTCATCACCACTTCTATACTCATCATACGCCAAGTATTCCCCACCCTCATATGCCCATTGCTTATGGCGTGGGCCATACGCTACACCATGCCACGCCTAGCACGACGCTTACAAAACACGGGAGACACAGCTTTCTATCTATGGACCATAGCACTTACTATGGCCATCGCTGTCACCACACGTGCCATTATGAACAGCCATGTCCCCCTACCCGTACTCGCAGGCATAGCTCTCGCCACACTTGCCAGCTGCTGGGTTCAGTTCGCCATAGGCAGACATCTAGGCGAGCCCACAGGCGACCATATCGCTTCAGGGCAAGCCATTGGACAAAAAAATACCGTATTTGCCATCTGGATGGCCTACACATTTTTGACACCTGTCACTGCCATCGCTGGAGGTTTCTATAGCGTATGGCACAATATATTCAACTCGTATCAGTTATATAAGAAACGCAAACAACAATATACACGATGAACAGACACCTACCCTTCGTGGCCATCATAGCCACTCTACTACTAACCTCTTGCAAGGACCTTCAGAAACCAACTCCGCAAGCTGAGCCCGAAGATACCGACACCATCATTGTAGATGCCGACCAGTACCTACTGATGGAGACGAGTGAAGGAGATATCACCTTCAAGCTCTATCGCGAAACGCCGCTTCACCGTCACAACTTTGTAAAATTGGCACGCAAGGGGTACTACGACAACCAACAGTTCTTCAGAGTGGTAAACAACTACCTCGTACAAGCAGGGGATCCTAAATCCAAAGGCGCAACACGAGAAACACCTTTGGGCGCTAACGATGTGGACTACACTATACCTGAAGAAATACAACCCGAAAAGTTCTACCACAAGCGAGGAGCGCTTGCCATGGCAAGTTTCCACAAAATGGAGAAGTCTTCGGGCGGACACTTCTACATCATCACAGGACATAAGCAGTCAGACACCAAGCTATTCAATGCTGAAGATGCCTATAACAAAGGACTTCGCAAGCAAGTATTCGACTCTATCACTAAAAGCGCCCCATACGCTGCTCAGCTCAAGGAATATGCTAAAGATCAGAAGCGCTATATGCCCAAAATACGCGAAGTAAAGAAACAAATTACCGCAGCCACCGATAAGGCAATGGCCAACCGCAAACAGTTTCATTACACCAAGGAGCAGAAAAATATTTACAAAACTATTGGGGGAGCAGCCGACCTTGACGGATTCTATACCGTATTTGGCGAAGTCATCGAAGGTCTTGATGTACTCACAAAAATCGAAAAACGTGCCGTAAATGCCGAACAACGCCCCATCGAAGCTGTGGTAATCAAACGTATAAGAGAGATTAACCCAATCAGTAATGAGCTATAATTTGTAAGGCTCGTAAAAAAATCCACACCATGCCCTCCCTCCCCAACGGACTTCGCATCATACACCACGAAGACCCTACCACACAAATGGTAGCGGTCAATGTACTATACGATGTAGGAGCACGCCACGAAGACCCTGAACGCACTGGATATGCCCATCTATTGGAACACCTGATGTTTGAAGGTTCAATTAACATTCCCGACTATGACACCCACGTACAACTTGCTGGAGGCGAGAATAATGCGTGGACCAACAATGACTTGACAAACTATTACATCGCATTGCCATGTAGCAATGTAGAGACAGCCTTTTGGCTTGAGTCGGACAGAATGATGAACCTTGCCCTTACCGAAGAGAGTGTCGAAGTACAAAAAGGGGTGGTCATCGAGGAGTTCAAGCAACGCCACCTTAATCGCCCCTATGGTGATGTGCAACACCTCATACGCGATCTATCTTATAAGGCACACCCTTACCGCTGGCCAACCATAGGACTATGCGTAGAGCACATCGAACAAGCTACATGTGAAAGCGTTATGAACTTCTACCATCGCTACTACACCCCAAGCAATGCTATACTATCCGTCGTGGGGAATATCAGCCTTGACGAAACGATGAGACTGGCAGAAAAGTGGTTTGGACCTATACCCAACACAAATATTGCACCACACACCATTCCCCAAGAGCCTATTCAGCAACGCATGCGTCGCAAAACCGTATATCGCAATATACCTGCTCACATGCTTGTGATGGCCTTTCATATGGGTAACCGGAAAAGTGCTGATTATCATGTATGCGACCTTATCACAGATATCCTCTCGGCAGGTCAATCGAGCCGTCTCATACGCCACCTCGTGCACGATCAACGCCTCTTCACCAACATCGATGCCTACATACAGGGAAGTATTGACGACGGGCTTCTTTACATCATGGGCCGCCTTACCGAGGGTACCACATTGGAACAGGCAGAGCAGGCCGTATGGAACGAACTATCAACACTGAAAAGTTCTCCTATCAATGACGAAGAACTTAATAAGGTACGTAACCGCTCGGAGTCAGAGCGCACATTCAACAACATCAATTATCTAAATCGTGCCATTAATTTAGCACAAATGGAACTCATTGGACAAGACCACGATCTTAACGACGAATTGGCCCGCTACTGCAACGTATCTCCCAATGATATACTCTATGTGGCCCGTAAGATATTTACAAAGAAGAACTGCAACGTATTATACTACAAAGCAAAAGAAAGTCAGGGATAATCCTGGCTTTCCTTTGTATAATCATCAACATTCTTCAGTTGGCACCTGAAACAATAATAGCTCCAAGACCTGATAGGAAGAAGATAAACATCAGCATCAAGAGCCAACCAACAGAGCGGGGTGCTCCTTTAAACTCTCGCCATACGAAGATGCCCCATAGCGCTGCAATCATGGGAGCTCCTTGTCCTAATGCATAGGAGATAGCTGCACCAGCCTTGCCCGCAGCGATATAGCTCAATGCTGTACCCAAGCCCCAAACGATTCCGCCAAAGACTCCTACGAGATGGGTGCTAAGGCTACCACGAAAATAGGCCGCATAGGTAACAGGCTTGCCTTCAAAGGGACGACGCATCACAATAGTATTGAATACGATGTTGCTGAGGAAAATACCGACTGCAAAAATAAAGAAGGCTGAATAAGGTGTCGCCATACCGGGAGTGGGCGACTCGAAATTGTTCAAGTCCATAGCCGATGCCACGAAGCGATAGAAGAACGACATGAGCACACCCGCTACAATAGCTATCCACACTCCTTTTGAGTTGGAATTACTATTGGCCCCACCGCGTTGCACCTTCCCCGAAGCTATAGCATTGAGTATGATAGCAATAACGACCAAAGCTACACCAAGGAAGAGAACTGTTGGGTCACCTTTTGGAGCACCAAAATAATTGATTATCACGCCTAATACCAAGGCGATACCCACACCAAGGGGAAATGCTACCGTCATGCCGGCTAAAGAAACAGCCGCAGAGAGCAGTATATTACCCAGGTTAAACACAGCGCCTCCGATAAGTGCGCTCACATAATTGCCTGCCGTAATCTGCTTGAGGTCAGGTATAAAACTTCGACCCGCATCGCCCGTACTTCCGAGCGTAAGTCCCAAGAAGATGGAGAAGAGCAGAATACCGATGACATAGTCCCAGTAGAATAGCTCGTAACGCCAGGTTTTCCCAGCAAGTTTCTGTGTGTTGGCCCACGAACCCCAGCAGAGCATGGTGACAAAGCATAGCACCACGGCCAACAGGTAATTGTTAACGATAAACATAGCTTTTATTGGTTATAGGTTAATGGTTAGGAAGCCTCTGCTTTCAGGATTGAACTTCCAATTTTATTTCACTTCGTTCCGATAGGGCAATGATGACTGTGCTCCCATACGGGTCACGGTAACAGCGGCAGCACGATTGGCGAATTCTACCGCATCGGTAATGCTCTTACCTTCAGATAGCGCCACACATACTGCACCACAGAAGGTATCTCCCGCAGCTGTAGCATCTACCGCCTTGACTTTAAGCGCCGAAACCTGATGATATGCACCCTTCTCCTTAATGAAAGCTCCTTTGGAACCAAGTGTGATAACCACATTTTCGACCCCCTTATCGCAAATGATATCAGCTGCGCGAGCCACGCTGTCCATATCTGTAATCTGGGTACCCGAGATGAACTCCGCTTCAGTCTCATTGGCAATGAGCATGTAGAGACTATCCAGTAATGAGGCCGACAGAGCTTGTGCTGGAGCAGGGTTAAGGATAACTTTCTTGCCCATCTGCTTGGCCATGACGGCAGCATGTTCCACCGTCTCGATAGGGGTCTCTAACTGCATCAGTACAATCTCACCCTCCTCGATTGCGACACGGGCATCATCAATGTCCTGTGGCATGAGATGTGCGTTGGCACCCGAAGCCACTGCAATGGAGTTCTCGCCATGTGCATCGACAAGGATGAGTGCCACCCCCGAAGGATGTTCTTTGTCGACTATCACATGCTTCGTACCTATACCTTCGGCCTTGTATTGGTCTACCGAGCGGATGCCGAAGGGGTCGTTGCCTACCTTGGCAACAAAGACTACTTTGCCGCCCAATCTTGCGGCTGCTACAGCTTGATTGGCGCCTTTACCACCGGGATTCATGAAAAAGGTCCCTCCGAGCAGCGTTTCACCCGGCAGGGGAAGGCGTTTCATATTGATCACCATATCGGTGTTGCAACTGCCTATGACTACTATCTTCCTATTCATACATATATATTGTTAAGGTTTATACTACACCCACTATACGGGCAATGGTTGTAACAACAATAGGTGAGAAAAGTTCGGAAAGAACAACAGAGTCTTCTTCTTTTATCTCTCTTTTCAATGGATGGAGCAGATGCAGTCATGCCCGAGTCCAGAGCCTTTTGGACTCGAGTACGGGAGGCTTTGGACTGCAGTCCAGAAGGCTCTGGACTAACAGATGGCTGCAGGTAATAAAGAGGGAGGATAAAACAAAAGCCCCGACACCGCAGTGCCGAGGCTTTTGTTGTGTGACGCGCTTTTAGATAGATAGCATGTGGAGCACATTGACCAACTGCGCGTCAATGGGCTTGTCCTTCTTGATGGCGGTATTGAAGGGCACATATACAATCTCGTCGTTGCGGATACCGATCATTACATTGCGCTGGCCGTCGAGCAGGGCTTCGATGCTGGCAGCACCCATACGGCCGGCAATGATGCGGTCGTGTGCAGTGGGGCGCCCACCTCGTTGGAGATGTCCGAGGATAGATACGCGCACATCAAACTGAGGGAACTCATTGCGTACACGCTCTGCATAGTGGAGTGCTCCTCCAAGGTCGGGGTTCTCGGCTACGAGTACGATGCTACTGTTCTTTGACTTACGCATACCATTTTGGATAAAGGCTGCAAGCTGGTCCTCCTTGGTGAGGTGCTCGGGAATGATGGCCGCTTCGGCACCTGAAGCAATGGCACTATTGAGGGCGAGGAAACCGGCATCGCGGCCCATAACCTCAACGAAGAAAATTCGCTCATGCGAATTGGCCGTGTCGCGAATCTTGTCGATGGCCTCCACGATGGTGTTTAGCGCAGTATCGTAACCCAAAGTGGTATCTGTGCCATAAAGGTCGTTGTCAATAGTAGCGGGGATGCCGATGCAAGGGATGTCAAACTCTTGTGCTAATACACGAGCACCGCTGAGCGAACCATCGCCACCGATGACGATAAGGGCATCAATCTCATGTTCGCACATGTGCTTCCATGCTTCGGCACGCCCCTCCTCGGTCTTGAACTCGGGACAACGGGCTGTCTTCAGTATAGTGCCGCCCTGTTGCACGATGTTACTTACATTCTCTGTCTTGAAATCCTTGATCTCGTTGCTGATGAGTCCCTTGTATCCGCGATAGATACCCTTAACCTTCAATCCGTTATAGATGGCCGTACGGGTGACGGCACGGATAGCGGCATTCATTCCGGGAGCGTCGCCTCCCGAGGTGAGGATGCCAATGCAATTGATTTTTCTTGCCATAGTATGATTTATGATTTATGATTTATGATTGCTCCTTTACATTCCTCCATGAGCCATTTGGGCGTGGAGGTAGCTCCACAAATTCCTATTGACAGACCATCTCGAATAAGAGAAAAATCTATCTCGTGGCTTCCCTCGATATGATATGAGTTGGGATTAGCCTTAAGGCACTCTTGGTAAAGCACCTTTCCATTGCTGCTCTTCTTTCCACAAACGAAGAAGATGAGATCATGAGAAGCTGCAAAACGACGTATATTATCGAGGCGGTTAGATACCTGACGACAGATAGTGTCATAATAATGAAACTCAACCTCGGGGGCAATACGTTGCTTGATGGTCTCTACAATAAGCCGAAACTCATCGAGCGATTTCGTGGTTTGCGAATATAAATAGATATCACGCGTAAAATCAATACGATCTATCTCTTTGATGGATTCAATGACAATGGCGTTACCATCTGTCTGCCCCACAAGCCCCAAGACTTCAGCATGCCCCTTCTGCCCATAAATAACTATCTGCTTATCCATGGCCGAGGCAGTGGTATACTCTTGCTTGATACGTTTCTGTATATTGAGCACTACGGGACAGGTGGCATCAATGATTTCAATATTGTTGAGTCGCGCCGTATCATAAGTTTCTGGCGGTTCGCCATGAGCCCGAAGCAAGACACGTACATCTCGCAATGCCTTGAACTGCTCGTGATCAATGGCGATAAGCCCCATTGAACGCAGGCGCTCACACTCCATTCCATTGTGTACGATATCGCCCAAGCAATACAAAGGCGCACCTCGTTGCAGTTCCTCTTCGGCCTTGCGAATAGCAGTGGTCACTCCAAAGCAAAAACCTGAATGGTCATCAATCTCTACATTTATCATCTACTTGATTGCTATTTGCTTACAATTTCATTGAATCGGTCCATGAGCCAAGCCTTCTGCTCAGGGATTGTCATATTGCTATTATCAAGTTCAATAGCATCATCGGCCTTACGCAAGGGACTTACCGCTCTACCACTATCGATGCGATCACGTTCCTTCACATTCTCTAAAATGCTCTCGTAGGAAGCATTGTCACCCTTAGCAAGCAATTCATCGTAACGGCGCTGAGCTCGTACCTCGGCACTAGCTGTTACGAATATCTTGAGTTCAGCATCCGGGAATACGGTAGTACCTATATCACGACCGTCCATCACGATACCCTTCTCCTTGCCCATCGCTTGCTGTAGAGCCACCATTGCCGCACGAACAAAACCTATAGTAGCAATGAGACTCACTCGTGAAGACACTGCCATACCTCGTATCTCCCCTTCAATACACTCCCCGTTCAGATAGGTGTCTGGACGTCCGGTACACTCATTGAGTTTAAAGCTTATGTGGATATCAGACATAGCCGCCTCCAGTTCATCAAGTTTGACCCCATCTTCAGTAAAGAGGTCGTGCTGCAAGCAATAGTAAGTAACTGCCCGATACATGGCACCGCTATCTATGTAGATATATCCTATCTCACGAGCAAGGTCTTTGGCCATGGTACTCTTTCCACACGATGAATGGCCGTCAATAGCAATCGTTATCTTTTTCATATATACATGATTATAGTTTTATTCCAAAATTCATCATCAAAGAAGAGGCAGCCACATGATATTTCCCGTATGAAACACCAATATTCATACTATTCACTTGTATGCCAGCGCCAATGAAGAAACCCTCAAGAGCACGCCTCGCATTGTTTTGCAATTCACTATGCAGTAAAAAATTATATCCCATCGAGAGGTATGTGTTTGATGTAGGATACATGTCAGCTCCGATAATGAAATGTTTCAACAGAATCTGCGACCAAGAGTCGTCACTCGAATTATAAAAATCCTCAGCATTCCATTTGTGCAGATCAGTGAGTGTCAACGACACACGAACAGGAGCATAGGTCAAATCCTTAGATACCCCTACCAGAAGATTGAAAGGAATGGCTTCATGTATGCCATCGTATGTCTTGATTTGTCCACCAAGATTACGAGCCACAATGGAGGCCGACCACTTTGTTTCGGGATTGTAATAATTAAGTCCGAGATCTACACCAAGAGCTAAAGAGTATACCTGTTCGTAATTAGAATAGATAAACTTTCCGCTTACGCCACCTGTCCAAAATTCCGAGAAATCAAAACTATATGTAGCCATCAGCACCATATCTTTTGCCGAAAAGTCACCGATGACATTTCCGTCAGCATCAGTATTCTTCATCCTCCCAAAATCCAAATATTGCGCCCTAATCCCCCATATAGAACGTTCGCCAACCTCCATCGTATAGCCAGCGCCCAACACGTTGGTTCGCTGAAGGTAATTCATGTAGTTGAAATTAAGCATGTGGTTGCTGACATTGGTCAATAACGCCGGATTATGATAAGATAAAGTCGCGTCGTCTTCAGCAATGGAGATATTGTCACCACCCAAGGCTGCTGCATGAGACGACACAGGCAACTGCAAAAACTGGAACGCAGTTCCTGCATCTTGAGCATAGAGGATAACCATGCTAAATACCACATGTAGACATACAACGAGTCGTTTCATCAAGAATCACTATCTTTATGTAACACTGCAAATATACGACAAACGAGCGAATTCATAAAGTATACTCTTGTTTTTCGCCACGAGTTTCGCGCATATTGGCGGTTCTACCGCAAAGATACAACAATTTATATAAGAATATGTGCTACCGGCCAAAAACCTTTGGCAAAAAAGACAAAAACTCAACGGTGGATAAAAAAAACAAACTTTTTTATACTGACTAAAGAAAAAAGTATTACTTTTGCAAACACATCGGAAAGTATAATAAATAAAAACATAGCTTTATGGAAATTAAAAAATCGGAAAGCGCTAACTTGGAAAGCAAGAAACTCACGTGGGTTCTTCTCGGCTTTATCCTTGTGTTAGCAGCCCATTTCGTCGCTTTTGAGTGGACTCAGTATGAGCAAGAGTTCGACGGCGAGCTTATTGATGCCGGTGATATTATTCTGGAAGAGGAGGTAATTCCTATTACCATGCCTGAGAAGAAGACTATCCCCCCTCCACCCCAAGCAGTTACACAAGCCGAAGTCATTGAAATCGTAGAAGACGATGCTCCCATCGAGGAGACAACTATCGTGTCTGCTGAGGACCAAGCCGACTTCGTAGAGATTACTGAAGATGTGCCCATCGTGGTAGAAGAGCCCGAGAAGGAAGAGGAAATCTTCCAGGTGGTAGAGAATCAGCCAGAGTTCCCTGGTGGTATGGCAGAGTTGATGAAGTATCTCCAAAAGAATATCAAGTATCCTACCATTTGTCAAGAGCAGGGCATTCAAGGTCGTGTCATTGTGCAGTTCGTGGTTAACTCTGACGGTTCTATCGTAGACCCCCAAGTTGTTAAGCCCGTAAACCCCTACCTTGACAAGGAGGCGCTTCGCGTGGTTTCTTCAATGCCAAACTGGAAACCCGGTGAGCAGCGCGGTAAGAAGGTTCGTGTACGCTTTACGCTGCCTGTCACATTCCGCTTGAGCAACTAATCTCAATCACATATCTTAAGAGGCTGCGTTGTCGTAGCCTCTTTTTCTTTACTCCATAGTACATACCCTAAAGATAATCATATGTTATACTCCTTCTCCCAACTCCTCGAAAAGGTAAACGCCCACATTGAGACTCTAGACTACGCTCACGAGCCTATGCACCTTTATGAGCCAGTCAAGTACATACTCTCGCTTGGTGGCAAACGCATACGCCCCGCCATGATGCTGATGGCCTACAACATGTATCGTGACGATGTGGAAAAGATCCTCGATCCTGCATTGGCTCTTGAGATATACCACAACTTCACCCTGCTGCATGACGACCTCATGGATCATGCAGATGTCCGTCGTGGTAAGCCCACAGTACATAAGCGTTGGGATGCCAATACGGCTATCCTCTCAGGGGATGTGATGATCACCTTGGCCGATGTATATATGTCGTGCGTGGATGACGCCCATTTCCGCGAGGTGATGGCAACCTTCCACCGCACCTCTATAGAGATTGCCGAGGGACAGCAGTACGATATGGACTTTGAGACCCGCGCCGATGTATCTGAAGCCGAGTATATTGAGATGATACGTCTTAAGACATCAGTCCTCTTGGCATGCGCCCTCAAGATTGGAGCTATTCTCGGTGGTGCCTCTAAAGAGGACGCTGGACACTTGTATCGTCTGGGAGAGTGTATAGGATTGGCCTTCCAGCTCCGCGACGACTACCTCGATGTATATGGAGACCCTAAGGTATTCGGGAAAAAGATTGGCGGAGACATCCTATGCAATAAAAAAACTTATCTTTACATCAATGCCCTGCGTTTAGCAGACAAGGAACAGCGTGCCATACTCGACTACTGGGCATCGGCTACTGACATCAATCCCGAAGAAAAGATTGCTGCAGTTACGGCTATCTATACAGCACTACAACTCCCCGAGAAGAGCCGAGCTATTGAGGAGTATTACTATAACTTGGCCAAGACTGAACTTGAATCAATAGCTCTCCCTGCTGGGCAGAAGGAGATTTTGCGCCAATTTATGGCCATGCTCATGGAACGAGATGTTTAATATCATCGACACACATAGCCACCTTTTCGCCAGCGAGTTTGACGAAGACCGCAAAGAGGTGATGCATCGTGCCCGTGAGGTTGGCATTACTCATATCGTCATGCCCAACATAGACATGGCCTCCATCAACCCCATGTTGCAAGTATGCAAAGAATACCCCAACTTCTGCTATCCAACGATTGGACTACACCCTACAGAAGTCAGAGAAGATTATCACGAGGTATTAGCAGACATGAAGTTGCTACTCGCGAATTCGCTCCAAGGTAAAGCCTCACACTCACCTTTCATTGCTATCGGTGAGGTTGGACTCGATTTCTATTGGGACGTTACTTACAAACAAGAGCAATTAGCAGCACTCGAGGAACAAATCAACTGGGCGCTTGAATATGACCTCCCAATAGTGATTCATTCCAGAGAAGCATTCACCGAGCTCTACGCACTTTTTTCACAATACAAAAGCACTCCATTGCGTGGAGTATTCCATAGCTTTACCGGCACTGCAGATGAGGCTAACGCATTGCTTGAATTTCCTGGTTTTGTCTTAGGCATAAACGGTGTGGCGACCTTCAAGAAATCAACGCTCCCCGAGGCCTTGCAAGGAGTACCACTTTCGCGTATCATAGTGGAGACAGACTCTCCATACCTTGCACCCACCCCCCATCGAGGCAAGCGCAACGAGAGTGCCTATGTTGCCCGTGTTATAGAGCGTTTGGCCGAAATTTACCAATGCCCTACCGAGCAGATAGCATCACAAGTGTACGAAACTTCTTACAAGTTATTCTTTACCTAAATGTGCCCTCCATAGGAGAAGGGAGTTAATTTGTCTATAAAAAAAGCGAGGATAAGAGATTACCCTCGTTTTTTTTGTGACATTTTGTTAGAAAATATGTTAAAAAGCCGGATTATATGTTGCACGACATGTAAATAAACTTTGTAAGTCAAAAAAAAAGTAAGACCTTTGCAGCGTTATCCTTTAACAATCTTTTTACCTTAAAACTAATACCTATTGAAATTTAATAAGGGCCTCTGTGAAGAGCCCCTTATTAGTTTGTCCCAGATTAAGATTTATGGCCCTGCTTGAGATGGCAATAGTACCCTAACTTGTAGATAAAAAATAAGCCTACCGATGGATTTGCTCTCATCAGTCGCTTGGTCAAGGACTGTTCTCTGCGAGAAAACCACCAAGCAAGACCTTGATGAATCCCAACACATCGCAACAGATTATATACCTTAAGGAGTGATGAATATCCTTGCATAGCACTCTCCATTGCTGCAAGGTTGCGCAAAGCCGAGCGAGTCTTCTCCAAGAACTTATCATTACTTTCTAGGCCGATGTGTCGCAAAGGATTATCGATATGGCAGATGTTGACATTCCGTTTGCTTAATTCTACTCCAAAAAGCGTATCTTCATGGCCATACCCAGTAATATGTTCATCAAAGCGTATGCTTTGAAACAGTGATCGCCGTATCACAAAATTAAAAGGAGTGAAATGCTCGTATGGAGCACACTCACGAAAGCGTGCTGCACGTCGCCTATCTGCACGTTTCTCGTAAACATAGCGTAGACTAACCTCGGGTGAAGGCAGTGTATCGGCATGACACAATCCCCCACAGATAACCTCTGCATCAAGGTGCTTTAAGTAGTCTGCAATAAAAGTCTGACTGATAACTTCAGCATCGGCATCCATAAAGAGAAGCCATTCGTAGTTTGCCTCGTCTGCCAATCGATTACGTATCCGTGCACGGCCAAGATTACTCTCCATCTCAATAAAACGGCAGTGAACCATTGTATTGATCCTTCTATTCTTCTCTTTATACCTATATATAGGCGAAGCATCGTCAGCTACAATGATTTCATAGCATACACCAAGCATCTCGGCTTGCTGCTGCAAGTCGCCCACAAGACGCGTGCAGTCATAATTGTATGTGGGAATCAATATGGATAACATAACAAACTATTTGTGTGGCGAAATTACGAAAAAAAAGCCAATTGCACAACCTATCGTACCTCAAACGATTTTGCTACAACGGGATATATACATGCGGTCAATATACATGAATGTTTTTGTAATCGATGAAAGGATTTTTGCACGTTTTTGGAGGTCGTAATCCTCTGTAAGCTTTGAGCCAATACATGAAAGGGAATTGCCTACTTCCTCGATGTTAATGCTTACATTTATTTTACTCATGTCAAATATAATTTTTTTATCCTTACTACGTTTTCAGCAGCATAGGCAAGTAGTCGGTAGTGTTTCCTTTAGTGTGTCTAGAGCAGTAGACTTCAGTTTGTAACCTTCAGATGCGTCCGCAAAGTTAGTTAATAAAATTTATTGTCACCATATATCAGTCCGGAAATAGTTGCTTGTCGAATGTAATGTTTGGCAA
>JAZKZX010000026.1:0-11495 GCA_045612925.1 Bacteroidaceae bacterium | reverse complement strand
TAAGGATAAGGTGACACTAACACCAACCACTACAGACACCGACTTCCCTGGTGGATGGGATAATGATTCAGAAGAAGACTTAAATTAACAGGAGGGAAAGACTATGAAGAAGATATATCAGTATATATTGTTGGCTGTTGCCGTGGTAGTAACAGCATCGTGCAGCAACGAGTTGGACGATACATTGCAGCCTGCGAACAACGGCACCTTGCAGTTCGTGGTGAGTGATTTCCCCATGTTTGGTGAGGGTACACAGACTCGTGCTATCGGTACACAAGATGAGGGAAAGACTGCGTGGGAAAATGGTGATCAGATTATTGTCACCCTAACTTCAAAGAAGTATGGTGAGCAGGCTGTTGCACTTACCTACAACGGCTCTTCGTGGAGTACAGAAGCAAGCCTATCTTACCTCGAAAACGAGACACCAGCCGTTAGTGTCTTCTATGCACCGTGCTATGAAGTGACGGAAGAGGGCACGATGCAGTTAAGAAGCGGTATGCAGCTCGGAATGACGGAATACCTGTCTCGCAATTACGAAATAGAAAATGGAATAATGACCATTACTTTCGAGGGTGCTATCCGTACCTACAGCCGCCTGCGTATAGCTGGATTGGCAAATCAAACACTTACTGTCACCACGACAGACTTCACTCCGGCAGGAGCGACCGAGGTAGCAACAGCGGCATACCCCCTTACCACTGACAACTACGGCAACGCTTTCCTTTATGGCGTGTTTGCAGAGGGTGCAACGGTAAGTGTAAAACAGGGCGATATAACACTTAAAGATTACACCTTTACCGCAGAGAAGAACCCTAACGGCACAGAGTACAATAAGAGCTATGCATTGGATGCAACACCTGTCATAGACGGCACATTGGGAGGCAAGGACACAGCAGAAGAAAGCGATATCACTGCCTTGGTGGAACAGCTTAAAGCTTATGTGGATAACGGAATTACCACGATTATCGTACCAGGCAGCGAACCTGCTTTAATAGAAATGGATTCGTGGACGAATACAGCTATTGGTGAAGCGATTTATCGTCTTTCAAAAGAAGAGTCTTATAACGGCAAGATTGATTTGATTCTTCCCGATGTAACGGAAATCTTTGATCAAGAGTTTCATTCTGCACGCGCCCTTAACAGCATCACACTTCCCAAAGTAACGAAATTAGCAGATCAAGCTTTTTATGGTACACTATACTTACGAACAATCACATTTGGTTCTGTAATTACAGAAGTAAATGAGTTGGGGGCTATTTTTAATCAAGTCGGATATAAAGTAGGCGGTTGTGATTTAATCCTCAACTGCGGACAGATGAAGGAAAACAGTGTACCTACACCCGATCTTACGACAAACACTTGGAAGTTTAAGTTTGAAAACGAATTCAAGAGCATCACTTTGACCCACACAGGCGCGTGCGACGAGTGTAAAGCAAATCAATAACAAATTCAGGGCAGGCAGAGGGTGATACCCTAAAGCTCTTCTGACTGAAACATTAACGGAAACTAACACAGAATTATGGGGGCATAGCTCCCATAATTCGTATATAAACCTCTGAATAAGCCCACACTGTCAAAAGAAGAAAAATAGGGATAAACACTTGGCTGTACTTTGGAATATTTGTATATTTGCAGCAAAAAGGTGGCTGTCTGGCCACCATTTATGCAAAACATATTTGAAATCATGAGATACTTGACCTTAGAAAAAGCCCTGGAGGCATGGCAGCAATTGCAGCCGCTCACGGAAGACGACCGCAATCGGCTGAGCCGACGGTTTACCGTAGACTTCAACTACAACAGCAACCACATCGAGGGCAATACGCTGACCTACGGACAGACAGAGATATTGCTGCTCTTTGGCAAGGTGATAGGTGAGGCCAATGTAAAGGATGTGCAGGACATGGCAGCCAGCAATGTGGCACTGAAGATGGTGAACGAGGAAATACAACTCAAGGAGATGCCCCTGACGCAGCACTTCATCCGTACCCTGCACCGCACGCTATTGCGTGAGGACTACACCGTCTATCGCAACCTACCTGGAGGTGTGCAGACCAGCCACATCGTCCATGCCGGACAGTACAAGACACGTCCCAACAGTGTCATCACCCGCTATGGCGACCGCTTCGACTACGCATCGCCCGAAGAGACACCGGCACTGATGACCGACCTTGTGGATTGGTACAACCATGCCGAGCAGGAGGGCAAACTGTCGCCTGTGGAACTGGCCGCACTCTTCCACTACCGCTACATCCGCATCCATCCTTTTGAGGACGGTAACGGACGTATAGCCCGACTGATGGTGAACTTTATCCTTGCCCGCCACGGATACCCGATGATTGTAGTGCGTAGCCGCAACAAGAGCGAATATCTCGAAGCCCTGCATTCGGCAGACCTTGTGGTAGGCTCTGAACCGAACAAAGGAGCGCATGCATCGCTGCAGGAGATAGGTCCTTTCATGAAGTATTTCCGTAGTTTAGTAGCTCGTGAGGTATATACCGATGTTTGTTTCCTTACAGAGTCCGACGAACGACTTTGGTGGTACGATGGTGAGCGTGTGGAGTTCCGCACAGCCAACTATGCGCATCTGCTCCGGATGATGCTTTCCGAACCGGTGCTTACATTGGAGGATATGCAGAAAAGATTAGGAGTCAATATGTCGGCAGTCAAGAAATTGGTTGCCCAACTATTGAATAAGCACTACATAGAGCGTGGAACGGCCGAAGGCTCTTGGCGAGTCTTTCTCACCCCATCGGTGTAATGAGGGAAGAGTGAAGAGTTAGACTAACGAAAACGAAGACGAAAACGAAAACAGAACAATGGGAGCCGCTGGTTCCCATTGTTCGTATATAGACCTCTGCCACAATGCCACAACTGCCACATGTTTTCATAGAGGAAATGTGTATATAAAAATAATTAATTAGGTAGCGTGTAGGTATATAATTATTTATTTTTTTCCCTACATAAGATCGTACATTTAAGTGGCAGTGGCGGTGTGGGGCATCTTCTCTTTTATGCCACCGTCTTGGAATAGGAGCCATCGTCGTTCTGCACGATGCAGCCTCGGCGTCGCCACGAGCGTATGGTGCCCCAGGGGTCGCCGTTGGTCGAGAGCCCATGTTGCTGGCGTCTGTGCAGGTAGTCTTCGCGTGTGAAGGGGTCGGGCAGTTCCTCGAGTCTGACCACCGAGGTGGGTATCGGTGTCGAGCCCAGCGCCACATGGACAAAGTCGCGTGTGGCTTCATCGCCGAAGAACTTCATCTTCACGCACATGTCATACTCGAAGTTCCACTGCACGAAGTCGGCAATCTGTTCGTTCCACTCGCCTTCGAGGATGTAGAGCACCATGGCTTTGAGGTAGGCGATGACGGCAGCGCGTTTCGACAGTTCGAAGTAGGCCTCATTGTCTGTCGCCCGGGCATTGTCGCGAGCATCGCTGATGAGGCCCCGTACCAGTTCCTTGGCCTCGTGACACACGATCTCGCCGCGCGGGTGGTACTTGAGGCGTTCGATATAGACTTTCAGTTGTGCGGCAAAGCCGTCGTCGTAATTGCCATAGACGGGCATGTCGGCAAACTTGGGCATCTCGATGGTCGACAGGCTCACGCGCGACAAGGCTCCCGTGGTGGTCTGTCCGCGAAAGAACTGCTGCCCCTTGGCAACGGTGGTCGATGCATTGAATGTCCACCTCGTGTGTGGCTGTGCCGATACCGAGGCTATGCCTACGCGCTCCTGTCCGCACTTGGCATTGTCGAAGGCGTTGAGTATCACCTGGTATATCCATGGGCTGCCGGCGCTATTGCGCATGCGCATGAGGTCTTCGATCTCGCTTACATGGGTGTACAGGTACTTGCCTTTGGCCTCCATCATTCGCTTCACGAAGGCGGCATAGGTGGTGTCGGCCGAGATGTGCTGTATCACGATGTCACTCGGCCTCTTGGGGCGCTGCTTGGTGCTTGCCATGGATTCGCACTCCTCCTTCCATTGTCGTTCGCGCTCTCGGTTCTCGTCGTCGCTGCGCTGCACATCGCTCAGTATCTGCCTCACGGGCTCGTCTACACAGCCCTTACCTATGCCCGTAGGGGCTATGAGGAGGTTCATGAAGGTGGCTTCGTGCAGCACATTGTCTACATAGCGAAACTTGAGTCCATCGGCATAGGCAGCCAAGGGTGGAAAGGCGGCGCAGGCTACTGCGGGCTTAAACTCGTCGACAACCTTGGAGGTTATCAGGGCTATAAAACTGGGCAATGCCTTGGGCATCGCGGGGGTAAAGGTATTCATGGGAATTGCAAATTAAAAATTGAGAATTGAAAATTAAAAATGTAGTGTTTAGTGTGTAGGGTGTGGAGCCAACAGCTAATGCCACCGCCTGCGGCGGTAGATGCATCGCGGCACATAGGTCCCCAAGGGGCGGCGCAGTGCGCTTCGGATGGCTCCGCGGCGCTCGGCATCGGTGAACCCATAGGTGGGTATGGCACAGTAGATAGAGGCCTCGTTGTCGCCATACAGGTGGCGTAGGGCACATGCCATGCGGTATACGAAGGTGTTTCGCGTGCCTACGGCGGGCGGACCTCCCAGCTCGCGCTCCAGCTCGTCGACGATGCCAAAGGCATCCATCAAGGGGCTCGGAGTTCTCAGAGGCTCAGGATAGCGCTGATAGTGCTGAACGCTCTGCGAATCCCTGTACGGTGTGCACTCGGCAAACAGCACCTCGGGCTCGTAGTACAGCACATGGCACCAGGGCACGGCATAGGAGAGGCGCGTGTAGTCCTTGCAGCACTCGTCGATGGCTACACCGAGCAGCTGGGCCACCCATCGCTGGTCGCCCACGAGACTGCTCCCCGGGCGCCCATTGATGACGATGCGCAAGCCCATGCCCGACGGGGTGATGGCCACGAACCCCACGCGATGGATGAAGGGTGTGCCGTCGTCCTCGCCGATGGTGCGTATCGTGTGCATGATGCGGTCAATCTCCTCGTGCCCGATGTGGTCGATGTCTATCATCGCCTTGCCGTTCGACACGATGTAGCGTCCGTTGCGTGTGCCGGGCTTGCCGAGATAGTCGGCGCTCGCCATGTCACCCTGGAAGATGAATGCGGGCAGCTTGCCCTTGGCCTGTTTCAGTTCGCGTTCCCACCACTCGGCTTGCACCGCCACGCCACGCGAATGTGTGGGAGCCCCGTCACACACACCATGAGCACGAAGTGGGGTCACAGCATCGCTGCTAACGCCACGCTCGCGGGTCATGTGCAGTGCCTGGGCATAGCGGCTCGCCCACATGCAGCCTCGTGCCACCTCGCTGTCGCCTATCAGGGCTTCGAAGTCACCGCGCCCCAATCTCTTGGGGGCGGTATCTCTTGGGTTGTCTACATATAGCATCATAGAAGGGGCCTCTCCCCCCGCCCTCTCCCAAGGAGAGGGGGCTACAGGCATCGCTGAGTTCTTGTTCTTGATATTTGTTGCCATAGTCAACATCTCTTTAATCTTTATTTATTCAGCGCTTTCCGAGTCACCCCTCCTTCGGGAGGGGCTGGGGGAGGCTTTCAATGATGGTCTCATACAGGTCCTCCCCGATTCGGCGCAGCACCTCCTTCATCTCCATCTCGATATAGGCCACCAGCTGCTCCTTGGTGTAGTTGCGTGAGAGCACGAGCGAGAACTTCACATTGTCGGCGGTCACCGCCACGGTGGTGCTGCCCACGACGACCTTCTTCGAATAGGTAGGCTTGCGCGAAGCCTCGGCATAGGGGTCGAAGACGAAAGCACCGTCCTCCACCTTGAGGCGTCCGCGGATCACCTTCTCGGGGATGCCCAAGCGTGCCAGTTCGCCACTGTGGTAGCTCTTGGTCTCCACCACCATCTTACCATTTTCACTGATGTGCACATCGCACATTTCGAGGGTTTCGTTGCTATTGAAAATCTGTTTCATTGTTGTTTGCTATTTTATAAGTTACGAGGGTTTAGGTGCGCACCGCCAATGTTCCTCATCATTGACACTGACAAAATCGCGATTTAGCGAGAGCGAGTCATGCTTGCATGGACTTAGCCGAGCATTAGCGATTTCGCATCAGAAAACGATGTGTGGCCACACATCGCAAGTCCTGGCCAGGACTTCAAGGCGGAGCACCGTTCCGACTTGATTTCTGCTGCAAAGGTAGGGGTATATGTTTGTGTCTAAAATTGACAAATTTAGACTTCTGATTTCCCCTACAATTTCTTCTCTAAAGCATTGCGAATGATGCCACACAGCGCCTTATACCCCCTGTCGTTGGGGGCGTACTTCATGGAATTCTTATAGTACTTGTTCCTCTCCGCTATCCCCTCGAGTTGCAGATGCAGAGCCACCCCAGAGCCGTAGGTATACACGCCTCTATTGTTAAGCAATATGGCAATGGCAGTTACTGAATACTTACAAAAAGGCCCTTTGCGTGTCTTTAGTAGCGGAGCCAATAGTGGGTCATTCACGATGCACCGCCACATCTCGTCGATGCACTCCCTATAGGGCGGTGCAGCCTGCTCGGCAATGCGGCTCACATAGGCGAGCACCTCGTGCTCCATGTTGGTTTCACACTCGGCAGCTGGCTCAATGTACAATCTGCCTTCACGCGCAGCACGACGAAGTGCTGCAATGTCGAAGTCCTCGATGCGGACCTCCTGAAGTCTTTGCTTCATGTTCTTTGTCGTGTTAAAGAACAGAAGCACCGGTGCCACTACTCCCCGTGTCCTCTATGTGCACTCGGTTACGAGGGAGCCTGTTCGTGGTTAATTACTATGAGGGCAAAAAGAAAGCCCCCGAAACCGATTCCGATTTCGAGGGCAAAGATAGCATGTATATAAGGGGGGTGTAGTAGCTACACTGACGTTTTGTAGTACTACAAAATTTTATGCTATAATATTTTCTTTTAGTCGATTTATTACTGGTAAATCATATTCTTTACTTATATGCTCAAGTAGTGATATTAAAGTTCTAACATCGTTTTTTGTGTGTTCTTTATCGTAGTCTACACCCTTATTTAGTTTTGTTCTTACAGCTCCTTTCTTATACCCAGATACCTTGGCAATCAATTCCGATAATGCATTAATATTTGTATAGTTTGTCTTTAAGGGAACATTCAATAAAGATTCGAACAGTATTATCAATTGAAGCGTGCTTAATCGTGTTATATCTTCTTCACTTTTTTCTTCCTCACATATGTTTTTTAGTTCTTCATTCTCTGCCTCTAGTTTTGCGACATATTCCTCGAGTTTTTGATTTTTGTCTTTGAGTCCTGCTATTTGCGATTCCAAATCGTCTAATATTGTACCCATGCCCGAATTCCCCCAAAAAGGAGATACATTTAAATCACTCTTAGAGAATGTATTACATGCAAGAACTTGTGTGTCCAATTCTGGCTGAGGAAGAATTTTCTCCACCAAATTACGACCTTCAAAATACAAAATTTTAAAGAAGATAAGGTTATAGATTTCTTGACTTGCTCTTAATCTTATTCTTCGACAAAAATTATCATCAAAACGCAAAACTTCGCTTACTATATAATAAATAATAGTAAATATAAGTTCCTTACAATCGGGCATTAAAAGAAAACTACTCCATTT
Organism: Bacteroidaceae bacterium; assembly: GCA_045612925.1. Classification (GTDB taxonomy): domain Bacteria; phylum Bacteroidota; class Bacteroidia; order Bacteroidales; family Bacteroidaceae; genus UBA1189. Next base: position 3,902 of record JAZKZX010000026.1, on the reverse strand, counting down.
AAGTGTTTCAATAAAACTCTCATATTCTTCTAATCGTAAGTGAGGCCGTGGATTTAGTCTTATTTCATTGACTATGTAATAGCATGTATTAAAAAGTACTGCATATTGTTCTTCAGCACTAATAAAATTGGAAATACTGTCTCTCCAAATTATAACCCCTTCACTACTTGATATACTGTCAAATAGTTCCTTAGTAAAATCATCCTCTAACAATTCGTCAAAAGTTCTATCTCTATAAATCTGTTCTTTTGGTAACAACATATAATCTTCGTTTTAGTTTCCACAAAGATAGCATGCATACTCTTTCAAGTAAAGAGAAATCACAAAGAATTGAAAAAAATAACCCGAAAGGGCTATTCTTATATCGGATATATACAATTCACTGGTAACGATTTCACCCTTAGAGAGTAAGTTTGATGACCTAAAATCCAATAGGATATACAATTTCATCATCAAGTCATTGGTATTGAAACGCTTCGCTTTTGCCTCTTGCTCATTCATGAACTGCAGAGAATCGTGGATTTCAGTTCCTTGTAGACGCCAATGAAAAACGATGACAAGATTGATCAGCATAAAGTCTCTCTCCATACCATAATATTCCATCGGTCGTATGAGTTCGCCGTATTCGCCTATATGAGTTGTATTGATTCATTTCTCTCATCAAGGCTTTTGAGAGCACGAAACAAACAACATTATCGCCTGCATTGCTAAATATATCCCGCGCAAAAGCACAAAATAAATTGTATCATCTTCGCTTAATCAAAAAAAATGCACTACTTTTGTCCTCGTGCTTGCTTAACAAGCACAGACATTGTGGAAAAGGCGTTTACTTGACGCTTTGGTTTTGGCTTATCGGAATCTCGCAAATTCTTAATGTTCGTCAAAAACAAAGCAACGGTGAATGCCTCATTGGGTATGTTTCTGTACTCCTTTGTTGTATTAGTCGTGATGATTGGTATAATGTAAGGTTTGTATATACATATCTGCGTGAGGCTTCGCGTTGCTCGTTTCGACGAACAGGGCAATGCGAGAGCCTCGATAAGTGAAGCGAGCAACAAGTGTTAGCTTCACGCTTTCTTTTTATGGTTATGCGTGAGTAGCAATGTCAAGGAAAGACTTATTTAACTTATGTATAACTTATAAAAAGAAGTATTATGAGAAAAAATGTTATTTATTTGAGTTTGGTAGTACTTGCTTCATTGAGTCTACAATCATGCTACACAACATCCTATGGTACAATTTATGACATCAGTTTATCTTCAGTAGAAAGTCCAGCCGATGCAAAGAAGCAATTCGGAGAGACAAAAGTTGTAAACTATTTGGATGATAGAGACAGCATTAGTAAATATAGATACGAAGACGATTTCGTGGATATGGTTTGGTATGTGACCAATGAAAGATTTATGTTTGATTTGAAAAACAAAACCAAATATTCAATCAAAATCAACTGGGATGAAGTTACTTATGTTGATGCCTATGGAGAAGCAAAACGCGTGATTCATCAAGGTGTAAAATATACCAATAGAAACGAGACACAAGCAATAACCACAGTTCCACGAGGAGCTAAAGTATCAGACTTCCTTGTACCTAGCGATAATATTGTCTACAGCGACAATATAGGATGGTATGAAAAAAACATTATCCCTGTTTCATTTGCTACAAGGGAGGAAGCAGAACTGGCTTTGGATGTATTCAAAGGGCAGAAAATGTCTATAATGATGCCGTTGCAAATAGAAAATATCCAAAACGATTACATGTTTGAATTTGAGATTGGCAATGACGCAAAAGTTGAAGAGCATCGAGAACTTGATGTGGTAAATACAACATATGCAGCAACTTTATGGGGCACAATTGCAGCTGTATTAATAGCCTTGTTGCCTTTAATGTAATTATTTAATACACTAAATACCCACACGGGGCGCAGCCACACACTGCGTCCCGTGCTTGTTTTATCACTCACCTTTAATAGGAAACTATAAAAAAATATTAGTATCTTTGCGAAAACTAATAATAGGATTATGATTAGCATTGAAGATTTCAAAGCAGGACATTACGAGGCTGGATATGGATACAAATATTTTGTTCCCAATCGGATTGATGATGAATGGGGATGGAAAGACCCTGTTGTAAATAGGCTTTTGGAAAAAGCTGCCATCAAACTGGGCGAGTTGAATTCATACTCGCGCCTTGTTCCTAATATAGATTTGTTCATACAACTTCATGTTGCCAAAGAAGCGGTAGTATCAAGCAGAATTGAAGGAACACAAACAAAGATGGATGAAGCTTTACTTCCTGTAGATGAAATCCTGCCAGAGAGGAGAGATGATTGGCAAGAGGTAAACAACTACATTGGTGCTATAAACTCAGCTATCGAAGCACTAAGAGATTTGCCCATATCTTCACGACTGATAAGACGAACGCACCAGCAACTATTATGCAATGTAAGAGGAGAGCATAAGTTGCCAGGAGAATATAGAACTAGTCAAAACTGGATAGGAGGAAACTCTCTTGTCGATGCCAAATATATTCCTCCCCATCATCAATTGGTAAATGAATTGATGAGCGATCTTGAGCAGTTTATTAACAATGATATGACGAATGTTCCAGCACTGATAAGAATTGCTATAGCCCACTATCAGTTTGAGTCCATTCATCCATTTTTAGATGGAAACGGGCGTATAGGCCGTTTGTTGATTACTTTATTTTTGGTTAAAGAGGGCATCTTGGACAAACCATTGCTATATCTGTCTACATATTTCGAGAAACGCAAAGACTTGTATTATGACAATTTGGAAAATGTGCGTTTGAAGAACGATATGTTGCAATGGATAAAATATTTCCTTGTTGGAATTGAACAGACTGCAACAAAAGCTGTGGACACATTGTCTAATATCATTAAATTGAAGAGCGAAACGGAGGAACATATCCGCTCAACATATGGTAGAAGGAGTACAACGGCTATTGTTTTATTGCATAGTATGTTCAAGAACCCCATCACAACAATTGAGCAAGCAATGAATATATGCAATGTTAGTTATAAGGCTGCTAACGATTTAGTAAAGAAACTATGCGATGATGGGTATCTAAAAGAAATGACTGGACAAAGCAGGAATCGTATATTCATATTCCAAACATATATGAATTTGTTTAATACCTAAATCGTCAGAAGGTAAAATAAAAATATCGTTATTTTACTTTCGGTACGCAAAAGTAAAATAAAGGTAGTCGTATTTTACTTTCGTGCTTTCCTGAACTTGGGCATGATATACTAGTGGCACCGTTGCGTTGCGTGGCAAATGTGGAATGTTCCCATCAAAGAGAGAGGAGCACTTTATATATAGAATAGTTAATATAAATATACTATATATATAGATAATATAAATATAGTATATTATTATATATTAATAATTAATATATATATTATTATATTATATATAATTATTTAATATATAGATATTTATATAAATATATAAGTATATATATAGATATTAAATATAAGATTAAGAAGAGACTTCATGTAGCGATATAGGTGCAGGTGTGTGTATGGGTGGCACACTTCAGATTTGCAACGCCACGCAACGCTGCAACGGTGGGCGACGCGCCCATTTGCTTTGCCCGGTAGCAGAACCTGACAACCCGAATCAGGAACAGCCCCGCCAAACGGAGCCTTTCGGTAAGATTATCAGAGCCTTGTAATAGAAACCTCAGAGCCATCCGCCTGGAAAATCGGACGGCTCTGATTTTATAGGGAATAGGGAAGAGTTGTAGTTTCCTAATTTAGGTTGTCAGTTTTTTTGTTTATTCCTACACGAGGTTTACACGATTTTGTCTTATTCCTATACTGGGTTGACTGGTTAAATCCTTAATCCTATAATTACTTTACAATCGTCGAGTTTGATGCT
>JAZKZX010000025.1:0-11456 GCA_045612925.1 Bacteroidaceae bacterium | reverse complement strand
CAATGTTTGTTTCAACTCTTGTGCTGGGAGATATTTGAACTTATTGTAAACCTTATGGGATTTTATCTCTACGGAGACCATCATGAAGCATTCACGGTAAGATGGAGCGCCTACTTATGCATCGTGGTGTTCACGATGTTGCATCATTGGTTGGCTATGATTATTCCCTCAAGAGAGAGATTTGCACGTTTTGTGATACCCTATATCATCTGTGTGATAGGTTGGTTAAATGGAATGGTGGTAGTAGGAGCCATAGTCCCCTTCATCTGTTTGCTGTCCTTCCTCATGGAGAGCTATTTGAAGAAAGTACTCACAGCTCGTCCTAAGGCCTTGAAGCGTATTAAGATTGCTTACAACACCGTTGCCTTGCTTCCATTCCTCTTGATCGCAGTGATTGCCATTGCGTCTACTTGGAGCGAAATCAGCCGCAAGCATCGGTTCGATGATGCCAAGACATTGACCCGCATTACAGAGGTGGAGTTTCCCAAGCTTAAGGTCGTAGAGTATGATTACGGAGGCAGTAGCTTTCATGGAGATTACAGTGATGAGCTAATACTTGAATTCAAGGAACTTCCCTCCGAAGAGTTTTATGCAGTGATTGATAGCCTTGCAAGGTGTGATAATCATGCTGGATGGTACGTAGAAGGTGATAGCACATACAATTATTCACGAATGTGGGGCAACGGGCTACCTGCTCCACCGGGCGAGGATGATGAGGAAGATATGTCCTTGGAGATTGAGATTAAGCGGGGAGAAAAGCGATTCCATGTAAGCTATGGGGCTTGGTAATATCAACGAATAAATAGATATAACACAATGAAAAGTATTAAAGAACTACTCGCTTCGTTCAAGAAGCAAGAACCCAAGAAACCCGAACCCAAGTCCCGTCTCAACCACTCATTGGAGCGCTTCGTCGTAGCTCAAGAGCGTATGTACCCCCGCGCTTTGGAGGAGGTGAAGAATGGCCGCAAGGTGAGCCATTGGATATGGTACATCTTTCCCCAACTGAAGGGATTGGGGCATAGCAACAAATCCATCTATTATGGGCTTGACGGCATAGAGGAGGCGCGTGCCTACCTCGCTCATCCCGTTCTTGGAGCACGATTGCGAGAGATTACCACGGCAGTGCTACAATCCAACAAGTCGGCTGATGAGATATTTGGTGGTATTGACACCATCAAACTGCGCTCTTGCATGACGCTCTTCAATGAAGTGGCAGAGGATGACCTATTCGGTAGGGTATTGCTGAAGTGCTTTGAGGGTAAGGAGGACAAGAAGACTATGATGATAGCAAGCCCCGAGGTGAAGATAGATTGCTTGTTGGGGGCGATAGCGGGCGATGTGATTGGTTCTGTGTTTGAATTCAGATCTTATAAAGGTACTACATTTCCTCTTTTTAGTGATTACTCTGAATATACCGATGATACCGTAATGACCGTAGCCAATGCCGATTGGCTACTTTCGGGTGATAGTTTGCTCGGTATCATGCAAGAGTACGGCCATCGTTATCCTACAGCTGGGTATGGAGGCATGTTCAAGGATTGGCTTTGGAGTGATGACCCTCAGCCTTATGGTAGCTGGGGCAATGGATCAGCCATGCGTGTGAGCCCTGTAGGCTGGGCATTTGATACATTGGAAGAGACCTTGGAGGCAGCCAAACAGAGTGCCGAAATCACTCACAACCACCCCGAAGGCATCAAGGGAGCAGAGGCCACCGTGGCTTGTATCTATCTTGCTCGAACGGGGAAGAGCAAGGAGTTTATAAAGGAGTATATAGAGACCACCTTTGGCTACAACCTCAGTCGTACGTGTGATGAGATACGCCCCGTCTATCAGTTCGACGGAAGTTGCCAAGGTACCGTTCCCGAATCTATCATCGCCTTCTTAGAGAGCACCGACTATGAGAGTGCCATCCGCCTGACCGTTTCATTGGGTGGTGATTCCGATACCATGGGAGCCATCACTGGCGCTATTGCCGAGGCTTACTATGGCGGAGTGCCCGAACACATCAAACAAGAGGTACTGAAGCGCCTGCCCGACGAGTTCATCGATGTGATGAATCGGTTCTATAAGAGGTTTGTAAAGATATGAAGAAACTTTATATTGATATAGGGTGATATCAATTCTGAATGGAATTTGACAATAGTATTAGTCTATTTATTCTGATTCTATCACAAAAGTTGTATATTTGCACAAACTTAGATAAATATGAAAAACGCTTTTAAGAAAATACTCGAATATATTATCCCCCAACGTATTGCATTGCAGGTAGGTTCAAGAAATACTTGTCTTATGGACGAAGAGGGCAACATCGAGTGTTTACTAACAACTGTTTTTGAAGAAGGGGAAGAACATTCGGGAAAATATCTTTGTGCAGGAGGTTTCTGGTGCCATACTGAAGGGTTATATCGTTATCTTTGGCCTATCTGCAGAAGAGAAGTTTGCAACAACCTTGAGGCTTCTTCATTCTTCTTCAAATATACATTTTCACGACTTTTTCACTTTAAGCCTTTACGCATCTATTCATCGGTAAGTCCAGGCACAACTGACATGGATTTTAGAGGACTAGTTGATGCCGTTTTGTCCAGCAAACAAGTGAAGAAGGCTTCTTTCGTTTTCGAGCCTATTGCTGCAGCTATAGGCATGGGGATAGACATGCAGAAAGAGAACTACATTTTGGATATAGGTCATACCTCCTCTGTATTTTCGGTTGTATCAGATTATAAAGTGAAGTATGCACATGGTATATATTCTCCGTGTATATGCGATGAAGTACTTTTTGCGCTAAAAAATGTGATGATGGAAAATAACATTCGCGTCAGCGAAAGGAAGTTGTTGCGTATTATGAGAACTATAAAAGATGAAGATGAATATATCGTCTATGGCCCAAATCCCTATTCTACCGTGCCTATACAATTCACGATTACTCGGGAGCAAATAATCGCATGTTATTCTCCTATGATAATGAGCATTATTGATAAGGTTAAATCCTTCATGAAGGAGAAGAATCTCTCATTCTCAACTGATTCACCTCTATACCTGATAGGTGGAGGTTCTTGTTTGGCCGGAATATCGAAAATCTTTGCCGAGCAGGGAATAAATATCGTTATCCCAGAGAATTCGGACAGAGTGATAGTCAAAGGACTTCACAGAATAGCAATGAATAAATGCTACTATCCTATTGATAGAGAGAAAGTTGTATTTAGAGAAGTGAAAAGTTTCAAGCAAGTTCGCAATGTCCGAAGACTCCTTCCTCTATATGATTGACAGCATGGTGAAGATCTGCAAGTGGTTTGCCTTGCAGGCCTTGCTGTTTCTTCTCACGCCCTATGTCTGGAACTACGAATATAGTGACAGTACCTTGGTGTTGATACTCGTGTATACGATGCTCTATGCCGTGTACTGGAACTTTGTCTCTACAAGCAAGCAGGTACGCCTTCTGTACCTCCCTTACCTCGCCTATATAATAATAGGTGTTGTGGTATATTTCGCTACGGATGATTGGTGTACCTCGCTGTGGAAGGTCATCCTATTGCCACTCTATGGAGCTGTCTGCTTCGTTGGCGTAAAACTATTTAAGAAGGGAGTGCGCAAGCTTCGCAAGCGCTTCCGATGGGGAATAGTCATGGCATACACATCGCTCGCATTATTCTTCATTCTGCTGAAGGCATCGAGCGTGGCATGGATGCGTACCGAGGCCAAGGAAGATGAGCGTGCCGATATCCTTGAGCGACGCGACTACCTGTTGAGCAAACTTATTACATCTCCCCAGCGTGTGGTAGACCAGATGCCCTCGATAGTAGGCGCACAGTTTCAGGGCGAATGGGCTCTGTACTCCTGTTCTATGCTCTCGGCCGCACTAGTCAATATATCTACTGCATACCCTGACACACGCGAAGAGAACCTACGCTCGATGGAGCAACTGATAGAGATTGTTCTCTCGCCCGAACTGCGCCGCTACGATGCCATGCGCTGGGGCGAAGACCCTCTCGAGAGTCTCGATGGTGGCAATAGTCACATATCGTATCTCAGCCACTTGGCGTGGATGATATGTGGTTACAAGAGAGCGGGTGGTGATGATAGATATGATGAACTGCTTGCCTCGCTCTGTGCCACGATGAACCGTCGCATTCTCCGTTGTGAAGCGATGAATCTGCCGACGTACCCGGGCGAACTCATCTATGTGCCCGATATGCTTGTGGCCATCGTAGCACTGAAGCAGTATGCTGACCTTACAGGTGGCACCTATCGCTCCACCGTGGTGCGCTGGGTGAGCCGTGCTCAGCGTGAGTGGATAGATGCGAAGACGGGAGTACTCGTATCGTTCCTCACGGAGAATGGCAAGCAAGTAGAGGGCTTGCCCGTCAAGGGATCCTACTCGGCGCTCAATTGTTACTACCTCACGCTTGTCAACGAGGCTTTTGCTCGCAAGCAGTATGAGATGGTGAAGGGGCTATTCTGGAAGGATGGTCTCGTGCCTGGGCTCAAGGAGTATCACGATCGCTGGTGTCCTATCGGCATGGATATCGATGCTGGACCTATCCTCCTCGAACTTAGTCCCTCGGGTACCGCCTTCTTTGCTGGGCCTGTTTTCTATTTTGACGACACTAAGGTAGAGAATGCCATCTTAAGAACCGCTGAGACGGCAGGCCACACCATGGTGATGGGAAACAAGCGTCACTACCTCCTGGCCAATGTGGCCCTCGTAGGAGAGGCCATCATGCTGGCGATGCGTACGCACGGGTACCTATCTTATACATGGTGATAAGGCAAGTTGTTCAGTATGGAGAGTGCACGATAGAACTGCTCGGCAAAGATGACGCGCACCATTTGGTGCGAGAAGGTCATGCGTGATAACGATATCTTGCCCTGCGCGGCACTATACACAGCCTCGGAGAAACCATAGGGGCCACCGATGATGAATACCAGACGGCGGGGAACGGTGTTCATGCGCTGCTGTAGCCAGTCGGCAAAGCCCACCGAGGTGAACTCCTTGCCGCCCTCGTCGAGGAGGATGACATGGTCGCCCGGCTGGAGCTGCTTCAGTATGAGTTCGCCCTCACGTACCTTCTGCTGTTCTTGCGAGAGGTTCTTCACATCGCGGATGTCGGGGATGACCTTCATCTCGATAGGCGCGTAGTGGTTGGCTCGGTTCAGGTAGTCGTCCAGTGCAGAGGTGAGGTATTTGTTGTCGGTCTTGCCTATGGCGATGAGGAGGGTCTTCATAAAATCAAATCGTCAATCTTTACTTTGGGTACATAGTGTATGCCATCGGTGCGGTAGTAGGTGTGGCTCTCCTCGGCTGAAATCTCGGTGAGCTGTATCTGCTCGCAGCCTTTGCCTATGGCAATAATGAGTAGGGGTGTGTGAGGAAGTGAGAGGGATTCGGTGATGGCCTGCGCATTGAAGGCTCCGATGCAGATGCCGCCCAGTCCCATCTCGGTGGCTTTGAGTAGCATGCTCTGTGCCGAGATACCTAAGTCCATGTCGACCCACTTGTTCTCTTCGATGGTACTGCACACGATGATGAAGGCTTGTGGCTCGGTGCCCTCGATGGGTAGGCGTAGTTCGGGCAGTGCACCGCCCAGCTTGATGTGGGGCAGTACGAGATGTGCCTCGTCCTTGGTGACGATGCGAAAGCGTAGGCATTGCTGATTGCGTGCCGAGGGGATGCGTGTGTTGACACTTACGATGCGGCGCAGCTCATCGATGCTGACTACTCTACGCTGGTCGTATCCGCGGTGGCTGCGATTGAGCAGCAGTAGGCGGTTTAGTGATACGGCTGATGAGCGCTTGGGAGTCGCGCTGCGCGAGCGGTACTCCTCCATCTTCTTCTCCAAATAGTTGTCGGCCATGGATTCTTTTCTAATGTTGATTGCTACAAAGTTAAAACATTTTCTTGAGTTGACGGCACGCCAATGCCAGTTTCATCTTATTTTTATGTAGTGATACTCGAGTTTCACTACAGAGAAACTGTAATTTCACTGTATAGAAACTCCAGTATCTTTGTAGTGAAATTGGAGTATCATTGCAAAGATATAAACTATAGCGAGCAGAGCGCAGCGATTGCTATTGCAGTCGCCTAATATATTAGAAGTCGCAAAGTAGGGGTAAATTTTCGTCTTCGTTTTTTGTTTTTCGCACCCGCAAAGTGTGCTTATTTCAAAATAAGTTTGTATCTTCGCATCGCACACCGATGCCGGAGGCCTTGGAGACCATGGCGGTGGGCAGACATATACATAAAAGGCGTAACTGTACGCTTTGGTTTTGACGATATAGGAATCTGGAAAATTCAAAACGATTAGTCAAGAACAAAGCAACAAGGGACGCCTCATGGGATTGATTATAACAACATATCTCTTCCCTACTGGTACACGATAGCAACAAATCTGTTGCTCATCGTGTTATCAGTGGCGGTAGCAGAGGGTGGTTATATATCGTCATCGTGGGGCTTTCGGTGTTGCTCGTTTCGACTAATCGGGCAATCCAGAGCCTCTATATCGTGAAACGAGTGACAGACGGCTCCACGACTCTTTTTTTGTATCTTGTCTCACTTTGCTAACTTAACTCAAAACTTCGCACCGATGGGGCCTGGGTGTAGTAAAAGTAGAATAACATGGAACAGAACACCTATGAAATCAAAAAATCGGCAACTTTAAATCTTTGTTGCAGTATGAGGAATTTTTTACTTACAATGTGTCTGTGCTTGTGCGGCATTGTGGCAAATGCACAAGAGGTGAATGTCGACGGAGTCCAGTATTTTCTGTTTGAGAACGAGGCAGAAGTCATAAGCGGAGGTGACTACAGGGGGGATATTACTATTCCTGCCACTATTACATATGAGGGTGAGACATATGAAGTTGTCCAAATAAGAAATATAGCATTTCTAAACTGTACTGAGCTTACCTCCATAACTCTTCCCTCAAGTATAAATGCGGTGGGGGCTTGGGCATTTGAGGGTTGTACGGGGCTTACCGCAGTCACTTTCCCTGAAGGAATAACAACCATCAGCAATTCAGTATTTTATAATTGTAGCAGTCTCACTTCTGTCACCTTTCCCGAAAGCGTCACTTACATCGATAGTTGGGTTTTCGAAGGTTGCAGCAGTCTTGAAACGGTAACACTGCCTAAAGAGGTCTATCATTTTGGTAAGGGGGTCTTTTGGGGATGCGAAAACCTGAAGGAAGTAACTCTACCCGAAGGGATAAGTGAAATAGGTGAGTTGACATTCTATAACTGTCGTAGCCTGACTTCAATAACTATACCTTCAGGTGTGACCTCGATAGGAAATTCTGCTTTCAACGAATGCAGTAGCCTTGCTTCTGTCGACATTCCTTCAAGCGTGACAAGTATTGGAGATGGTGCTTTTGGGTATTGCAGTAGTTTGACCTCCATTGTTCTGCCCTCAAGCTTAACTTCGATTGGGAGTTTCGCTTTTTGTGAATGCACCAGTCTTGAGTCCATTGACATCCCTAAAGGGGTAAGTAAAATAGAAGAAAACACATTCTATTATTGCATAAGTCTTGCATCGGCCATCATTCCCGAGGGTATAATAACGATTGAGGAATTTGCTTTCCACCTTTGCAGAAGCCTCGAAACACTCATACTGCCCGAAAGTCTAACTCATATAGGGGAACGGAGCTTTTCTTGTTGCAGTAAGCTTGCCTCTATAACCTTTCCAAAAAGCATGAAGTCGTTTGGTGAAGGTGTCTTAGAGAGTAACACAGCTCTCACCTTTGTCAAGTTGCCAGAGATTGATTCCATAGCCAAATACACTCTTAATTACTGTTCCAACTTGGAAACCTTAGTACTTCCTGCCAACCTGAAATCTGTAGAGGATAGTGCCTTTACCCATTGTCAAAAACTACACGATGTGTATTGCTATGCTCTACAGACACCAACGGTCGAATCCAACGCAGGTTGGGATTTCGGTAAGGTTACCTTGCATGTCCCTGCTGCTGCTATAGAAAACTACAGGCTCACAGCTCCGTGGAGCAACTCCAAACAGATTGTAGCATTGACCGCAGAGGATGAGGAAAAATTCACAGTGAAGGTTAGCAGTGTTACCATAAATCAGGCAGCCGCAATCCTTGTGGCAGGCGAAAATCTCATGCTCACTGCCACCGTAGACCCAGCTAATGCTACTGATAGGAAGGTGATATGGAACACTTCAGATGCAACCATTGCCGCTATTGTTGATGGTAAGGTGATTGCTAAATCTGCTGGTACCGCCACTATCACTGCCAAGGCCGGTGACAAGGAGGCGGCATGCGTCGTGAAGGTGAATGCTGGCATCACTGCCATCAGCGAACTAAACAATAAGGTGTTGTATGCAGTGTCACAACCCAATCACTCGAAGGGTGCTACTTCATGGGCTGTGGATGAGGACGGACAGACTTTGGTGTCTAATCACGATTTGAGGATTGATGTGCATGGTGCCGATACTCGCCAACAATTTGCCTTCGTGAGCAACGATGGCGGCAATGCCTTTTATCTCTACCATGTTGCCGAGGCGAAGTTTGTGTACAAAGATGGTTCATTGGGTGACAAGCCAGTGGATGCTATCCTGTTCAAGACTGGCGCTTACGCTAATACCTTTGTGGCTTACTTTGATCTTTTGCATAACATCAATGTGGGTGGTATCAGGCAGATGACTATCGACAACTGGAATGTTCCTGACGGTGGCAACTCTTGCGTAATAACTCCCGTAGGTGAGTTTGACCCCACAGAAGTACTCAAGGCATTTGACGCCGATGCCGACGATACAGGCATCGATAATTCGGCATCGATAATTCACAATTCTGAAGCCATCTACGACCTCATGGGTCGCCGTGTTGAGAAGGCTGAAAAGGGTATATACATCATTAATGGTTGTAAAGTGGTATTGTAACGAGACGATATTTATATAGAATAGTTAAGGGCTTGCCAAGCGGCAAGCCCTTACTATGTGTATGTGATGATTGGATTAATCAATCAAACCGCGATTGCGGAGCAGGGCCTCGGGGTTGGGTTCGGCACCACGGAAACGCTTGTAGAGGGTCATGGGCTCTTCGCTGCCACCCATCTCGAGGATGTTCTTGCGGAAGCTGCGGCCTGTAGCCTCGTCAAAGATGCCGTTTTCGCGGAAAGCTTCGAAACCATCAGCATCGAGCACCTCGGCCCACAGGTAGCTATAGTAGCCTACGGCATAGCCACCGCTGAAGATGTGGTTGAAGTAGGGACCGCGGTAGCGGAAGGCAATCTGGGGCAGGAGACCGATCTTGTCGGCTACGCTCTTCTCGAAGGCGTTGGCCTCAAAGTCGGTGTAGTCCTTGAGCATGTGGAACTCCATGTCGAGCAATGCGGCACCCACGAGCTCCATGGTCTCGAAACCAGAGTTGAATGATGAGGCTGCCTGCATCTTGGCGATGAGCTCGTCGGTGATGGGCTCGCCAGTCTCGTAGTGGAGGGCGTACATCTTCATCACTTTAGGTTCGATAGCCCAGTGCTCCATAATCTGTGAGGGCAGCTCCACGAAGTCCCGGGCTACGCTGGTACCGCTCACGGTGGGGTAGTGGGTCTGTGTGAGGAAGCCGTGGAGGGCATGACCCAACTCGTGGAAGAGGGTACGGGTCTCGTCGATGGTGAGCAGTGAGGGGGTGTCGGCAGTGGGACGGGTAAAGTTGCCCACATTGACAATCATGGGGCGCTGGTTCTCACCGTCGATGTTCGATGCGTCAACGATATTGTTCATCCATGCACCGGCACGCTTGGTAGCGCGGGGGAAGTAATCGGTGTAGAAGAGTGCGAGGTGTGAGCCATCAGCATCGAGTACCTCGAAGGTCTCTACCTCGGGGTGGTAGGTGTCGAGTCCCTCTACCTTCTGGAACTTCATGCTAAAGAGCTTCTCAGATACCATGAAGGCTCCCTTGCGCACATTGTCGAGTGAGAAGTAGGGGCGCAGTTCGCTCTCGCTGAGGGCATACTTGGCCTCGCGGAGCTTCTCGGTGTAGTACCACCAGTCCCATGCCTCGAGCTTCTCGCCCTTACCCTCGGCGTCCATCATCTTCTGCAACTCGGCTGCTTCGGCCTTGGCTTTGGGTACGGCAGCGTTCCATATGGTCATGAGGAGGTTGTAGGCGGCTTCGGGAGTCTTGGCCATCTTGTCTTCGAGCTGGAACTCGGCGAAGGTTTCGTAGCCGAAGAGCTGTGCCTTCTGCTGGCGGAGCTTGAGGATGCGGGCGATGACCTCCTTGTTGTCATTGTCATTATTGTTGTCGCCGCGGTTGATATAGCCAAGGTACATCTGCTTGCGCAACTCACGATTGTCTGCATATTGGAGGAAGGGAATCCAACTGGGCTTTTGCAAGGTGAAGAGGTAACCCTCCTTGCCTGCTGCTTGTGCAGCTTCGCGGGCAGCATTGATGGAACTTTGGGGAAGACCTGAGAGGTCTTTCTCGTCAGTGATGACGAGTTCGAAGGCATTGGTCTCTGCCAAGGCGTTTTCGCCAAACTCAATGCTGGCGAGTGAGAGCTGCTTTTCAATCTCCATGAGTTGTGCCTTCTTGTCGGCATCGAGTAGAGCACCACCCTTGACAAACATGCGGTAGTACTTGTCGAGTACCATCTCCTGCTCGCGGGTGAGACCGAGGTTGGCTTTGTCATCGTAGAGAACCTTGATGCGGGCAAAGAGCGCCTCGTTCATGGTCATGTAGGCACTATGTTCGGTGAAGAGGGGCGAGAGGTTCTTCTCTGTCTCGCGCATCACATCATCTGCATCGGTCTCTGTGAGGTTGAAGAATACGCCTGTTACCTTGGCCAACTTCTTGCCGCTGCGCTCGAGGGCAGCGATGGTGTTGTCAAAGGTGGGGGCTTCGGGGTTAGCTACGATAGCATCGATCTCGGTGCGTTGCTCGGCGAAACCCTCCATAAAGGCTGGCTCGTAGTCGGTCGATTGATACTTTGAAAACTCGGGAGCGCCAAACGGCAGAGCCGAATCAGTCAGCACGGGATTGTGCTTGGCGCCACATGCAGTAAGGCTGGCAATGGCCATAGCGATAAGTGTTTTTTTCATTGTGTTGGGTTAATTACTATATATATAAGGTATAAAATGTTTCCTTTGCAAAAGTAATACTATTTTCGTTATTGAGGATAAAATGTTGGCCTTTTCATCTTTCTTCAATTCATAAAATGGGCTCTTTTGAGCAGATTTGAAGAAAAAATAATATTTTTCGTATTTTTTTTCAAGAAACGTTTGGTGGTTCAGAAAAAAGCAGTACCTTTGCACTCGCAAAACGGAAATAAACCGATTGCTCCTTGAAATACTGAACAGAAATTTGCGGAAATAGCTCAGTTGGTAGAGCATAACCTTGCCAAGGTTAGGGTCGCGAGTTCGAGTCTCGTTTTCCGCTCACAAGTTTGAATTTGTGTCTACAACCGATGAGTCGGTGTAAGCCCAGGTGGCGGAATGGTAGACG
>JAZKZX010000024.1:0-34074 GCA_045612925.1 Bacteroidaceae bacterium | reverse complement strand
ATGCCTGCCGTGCTGCTCATCGTCGGTCTCATCTTCAAGATGGACCCCACGAAGCTGCAGATGATGGTCCTTGCTGGTGCCTTGCCTCCCGCCTTCTCGGGCATCATCATCGGCAGCCGCTACCAGCAATATGTGCGCACTGGCACCTCCACGCTCGCCTTCAGCATCCTGATGTTCGTGCTCGCCGCTCCCCTGTGGATATGGATTACCCGCCTCGTGGCATAGGGGACTGCTCTGCATAGAGTCGGATAAGAAAAACACCGCACCCGCCTATAGAGGGCAGGTGCGATGTCAATTGTCAACTAAAGTTTCCTTCGTCGCAGACCGATGCTCATCCCGCATCGGCGTCGCAACCGACGCCAAGCCGAGAGCAGAGATAAGTTTGCTTAATCTATGCCGAGGTGCGAAGGAGGAAAACTGTAAGTTAACCGACGCTCCTTTCGCGTCGGCAGTGAGTTACGCACGGGATTTCAGTCAATGCGCCAGCCTAAATAGGCGATAAGAAAAATAGTACAGGCTCTGGGATGCCGTTTTTGAGGCTCTTCTGCGCGGCAGCGCCCCGAATATGCTGAAAATCGTAATATCTTGACATATAGGGTTTTGCAAAAAGAACTTTGCAGAACTTTGCAGTAAGTCGGAATGCCAAAAAAGAATGTCGTACCTTTGCCATGTCATGAGGGTAGCAAGGTAGTATAGAGGAGTAGAAGCAATGAGTCGTGGGGGATGAGCAATGGGGGAGCGAGTCACTCAGACCGATAGGAGAGGATATGCCAGGTGACTCCGATGGCGATGGCCATCATCAGCGATTTGAGCCAGAGGGGCGGGAGGATATAGGCACAGAAGAGGAGCGAGGCCCATAGCATGGTGAGGATATATGCTTTTGCTTTGCGGGGGATGATGCGGTGCTCGCGAAAACGCTTGATGTGCACTCCCAGATAGGGGTGGCTCATGAGCCAAGCATACATACGGTGTGAGCCGCGGTAGTAGCAGAAGGCGGTGAGAAGCAATAAAGGAGTAGTGGGCAACACCGGGAGGAATATGCCGATGATGCCCATTACTAAACTGAAAGTGCCGAGAATGATGTATAGGTGGCGCAAGTGTTACTCTATTTTAGAACAGGTAGTTGAAACCGATGTTGTTCCACAGCTTCTGTCCGTCGCGTTGGTCGAGGGCGCGGGCCATCTCAACAGAGATCACAAAGTTGCGGTTCATCACAATCTTCAATCCGCAGCCTGCAGTGGCGTGTAGCTTCTCCTCGTTGCCGGTGTAGAAGGGGTTGAGGTTGTTGTACTTGCCACCCAGCAAGCTGGCTGCTGCCTTCTGCTCTTCGAGGCGGTAGGGCTGGATGACCTGGCCCATATCGAAGAAGGGGTTGAGGGCGATGTGGAAGTTCTGGTTGATGAAGCGGAAGTTGACGATGCGCCAGCGGAACTCGGTGTTGAGCCATGCCATGCCGTTGCCCACCACGCCGTTGCGGTTGATACCACGCACCGAGGCGTTGCCACCAAGCCCCTC
The DNA here is from genome assembly GCA_045612925.1 of Bacteroidaceae bacterium. GTDB lineage: Bacteria > Bacteroidota > Bacteroidia > Bacteroidales > Bacteroidaceae > UBA1189. The sequence continues at coordinate 32,559 of JAZKZX010000024.1, read as the reverse complement.
GGTATAGACCTTGCGGAAGAAGAGGGTGTTGAGGTTGTTGATGAAGTAGTAGGGCACCTCACCGGCAAGCTTGGCCTGCACGCCGAGGCGGTAGGCAAAGGTGAGCTTGTCGCCCCATACGGGGATGTACTGGCTGCCCACGAAGGTGAAGCCGAGGTTGCTATACCCTGCACGGTCGATGATGTCGGGAGTGCCTACGAGGGTAGCCTCGATGTTGATGCCGCGGGTGGGGTCGCTGTCGTGGTCGCGGGTGTCGTAGACAAGGCCTGCCTTGAACTGGAGCACATTGCCGCCCTCGGCCTCATTGTCGCGGATGAGTCCGACAGTGCGGTAGAGGTCGTAGAGGGTGATCTGGTTCTCGTAGCCGTCGAGCTTGACCCTACCCGTATGTATGTTGTAGTAGCCGAAGCCTGCAGCCCAGTGCAGATTGCCTGCGATGCGGCGCTGTACGCTGGTGACGAGGCGGAACTGATTGCGCTTCATCCAATAGAATGCCGAGGTGTTGTCGCCCAGCATCTCCAGGGGATTGGCCGATAGCAGAAGGTCGGGGTTGTAGGGCGATGCATAGCCGTTGAAGCCGTAGAAGTCGAACTTCTTGGCGTTGAAGTAGGTGCAGTCGAAGAAGAGCTTGCCGTCGGGGATGAGGGTCTTGAAGTCGCCATAGCAGCGCAGCAGCGACGAGCCGCCCGTGTAGGTCGAAGCCTCAACATTCATCTTATAGTTATACGAGGGGTAGCCCGAGCCATCGCCATAGTTGAAGATGTCGAGACAGGCGCCATACTGGAAGCCGAGGTCGCTATCCCAGCCCACCACGGGCAGAGGACCGAAGTTCCAACCAGTCTTGACAATCTCTTGCTTGCTGTCTTGGGCAAAGAGCCCGAAAGCTGCTGCACATAGCAGCAAAGTGGAAAAGATGCGTTTCATAGGGTTTTAGTTTAGTGTTAGTGTTATCTTTTTTTCGTTAATATTAGGGTATTGTCTCTCCTTCGATGAAGTTCTCCATGTGTAGTGTCTCGCCATCGAATACGGCATAGGTGCAGAGGTCTACCCACTCGCCAAGGATGAGCAGGCGTGCATCACGGGTGAGCATCAGGTCGAGTTCGATGTGGCGGTGCCCGTAGATGAAGTAGTTGATGTCGGGGTGCTGCTTCAGGTACTCTTTAGAGTAGAGGATGAGCGGCTCGTTCTGTTCGCCCTGGTAGCGCGGAGCGCCCTCCTGCTCGTGCTTGAGGCGGCTGTGCTTGGCCCATTCGAGTCCGAACTCGAGTCCCCAGCGAGGGGGAAGGCCCGCAAATAACCACTGCAAGAAGGGGTTGTGGAACACACCACGCAGGAAGCGGAACTTCTTGTCGGGGTCGCCCAATCCGTCGCCATGAGCGATGTAGAAGAGCTTGCCGTCGAGGTCGATAGTCATAGGCTCGTAGTGCATGATGACACCGCACTCCTCGGTGAGGTAGCGCTTGCACCAGATGTCGTGGTTGCCGATGAAGAAGTGCACCTCGACGCCCATGTCGGTGAGCTCGGACACCTTGCCCAGAAAGCGGGTGAAGCCCTTGGGTACTACATTGTGGTATTCGAACCAGAAGTCGAACATGTCGCCCAGCATATACACAGCCGAGGCCTTGTGCTTGATGCTGTCGAGGAACTTGACCAAGCGGCGCTCGCGTGTGCGCATCGATGTGAGTGCGCGGCTGCCAAGGTGTGCGTCGGAGATGAAATATACCAAGCCCATTTATTAATTGTCAGATTGTAAATTACAAAAATCCCAACTCCAGTTTGGCCTCTTCACTCATCATCTCCTTGTCCCACTCGGGCTCAAATACGAGGTTGATGGTGGCAGAGGTGATGCCCGCGATGCCTTCGACACGCATGCGCACATCCTCCATGATAAAGTCTGCCGCAGGGCAGTTGGGGGCGGTGAGCGTCATGTCCACTTCGGCACGACCGTCATCCATCAACTCAATGCGGTATATCAGTCCGAGGTCGTAGATGTTGACCGGTATCTCGGGGTCATACACTGTCCTCAGTGCCTCAATAATGCGTTCTTGTAACGCCAATTTCTCGTCTTCTGTCATCATATGGAGGACAAAGATACAACAAGCCGAGTGGAGAACAAAATAAACGCGTTTATTTTTTATCCCGAGGCGAAGTGTATCTTCAACAACGCAGTTGTTAAAATTAGTGCAACCCACTATTAATGCGCAATAAATCGTGCTTCAAGCAGTGCAACGCACTGATTAAAGATTCAGGGCGAAGTGTATCTTCAGCAACAACCCCACCCACGACAAGCTCGCGCCTGCCGAGGGTGAGGCTATAGCGTATATGCTCAATCTCGTCATCTGAAATCCTTCAGTTGCATCTGTAGTCGCTGACGGGTGAAGAAGATGCGACTCTTGACCGTGCCGAGGGGAAGCGATAGCTTATCGGCTATCTCGCGGTATTTGAAGCCCGACACATGCATGGCAAAGGGCACGCGGTACTCCTTGGGCAAGGCATTGACCGCACGGCGTATCTCCTTGGTGTCATAGGCACTCTCGGTGCTCTCGAAGCCGGCATCTTGCGGCAAGGACAGATGGAAGAGGTTGTCGGTGTGATCAACGAATGTCTGGTCGCGCACGGTCTTGCGGTAGTTGTTTATAAAGATATTGCGCATGATGGTGTATACCCACCCCTTGAAGTTGGTGTCAGGGGTATACTTGTCGCGATTGTCGAGCGCCTTGAGGGAGGTCTCCTGCAATAGGTCGTTGGCTTCTTCGCGATCCATGGTCAACTTGTAGGCGTAGCGTAAAAGTTCGTCTTGCACTGCCACGAGGTCTCGTTCAAACTTGTCGTTCATCTCCGTTCTTTTTTAAAGGTTAATAAAAAACTGCGACAAAAGTAGTGAGGATGGAAACTTCGAGGAGAAGAAGGATAGTCAATAAGAAGGGGTGAAACTGACGGTTTAACCATTGTACCCCCTCTTTTGATAGTTTGTCCCCTTAAAAGCAAATAAAAATACCGTGCCGGAGTAGATTCCGACACGGTATGGGTACTGTGAGATAGCGGATTTCTCTATTTTATCTGTATCTTTACGCAGTAGGTACCTACCACGACAATGACAATGTCTCCCTCGGTAACCTCCGTATCGATAGTCATCGTATTGTCGGTAGCTGTCGTCGTGGCGATGAGCTTGCCTACGATGCTATAGAGGCGTACGATGTCGCCATGAGCGAGCCCGTTGATGATGATGGCTCCATCGCTGCTTTGTACCGACAGGGCAGAGGTGGTCGTGTTGGAGATGCCCGTGTCTTCCTTCTCTACGGTGACCTCGCAAGCGGCTGTCACCCCACTGCCATCGTTGGCCGTGGCGGTGATGATAGTCTTACCTGCAGCGATGGCTCTAACCTCTCCTCGGCTGTTGACGGTAGCCACGCTCTCGTCGCTGCTGCTCCATGTCACCGAATGGTCGGTGGCAATCTCAGGCGCTGTCGTCACGCTGAGCGTGATGGTCTTGCCCTCGAGTAGCGTGACCTCGCTCTGGCTGATGGTGATGCTGGTGAGCTGGTCCTTCTCGACGGTTACCTCGCAAGTAGCAGTCAGCCCGCTGCCGTCGTTGGCCGTGACGGTGATGGTAGCCTTACCTGCAGCGATGGCTTTTACCCTTCCTCGGCTGCTGACGGTAGCTACACTTTCGTCACTGCTGCTCCATGTCACCGAATGGTCGGTGGCAATCTCAGGCGCTGTCGTCACGGTGAGCGTGATGGTCTTGCCCTCGAGCAGTGTAGCCTCGCTCTGGCTGATGGTGATGCTGGTGAGCTGGTCCTTCTCGACGGTAATCTCGCAAGTGACTGTCAGTCCGCTGCTGTCGTTGGCCGTGGCGGTGATGATAGCCTTGCCTACAGCTACGGCCGTCACCTTACCGGTAGAGTCTACGGTAGCTACACTTTCATCGCTGCTGCTCCATGTCACCGAGTGGTCGGTGGCATAGATGGGGGCTGTCTCTACTATCAATTGGATGCTATCGCCTTCGAGGAGCGTTGCCTTTGTCTCGTTGATGGTGAGGCTCGTTATCGGCTCGTCAATAAGGCTGATGGTGCGTGTGCGCTGAAGTCTCCAGATGGTACTCTCGGTATCGCTCATCTCGGCTAATGGGGGTACATCGTCGAGTGTCATATGCCAGTAGCCTTCGTCAGAAGAGATGATGAAGCCTGTACCCTGCTCGTTGAGCGCGATGGCGTATTCGGGAATAGTCTCGGCATCTCTGTCGATAAATAGCTTGCCTTCCTGTTCTGTGACGGACTTTCCTGTGGCATAATTATATATAAGGTATTTACCCTCTTGGCTACCTTGCTTGAAGTAGAACCAGAAGTTGAAGTCCTCAGCGTCACTATATAGGGAGGTTGAGATGCGTCCTCTATCGCTTGACTTGGATATGTTGCTATAGGCATACTCTCCGTTGTCTTCGCGCATCATGTAGTAGATGGTGAGCTGCTCATTGGTACTGAGCTCGGGTAGGGATAGCATGTCGTCTTTTAGTGTGATTGACCACTTGGCATTTGCTCCTGTTTGGTTTCCTGCAAATACCTGATTGTTTTGGCCATAGTTGTACAGTCGGATATTATTGTCATCGGCACGCTGGATGAAGTAGTCACCGGGGCCATCGGGCACAAGAGTGAAGGCTACAGCATCTTTGATGTCGCTTGACTCTGCCATGACACGCTTCCCGTTGGCTACTAAAGTGATATAGTTGCGTGATGTGCGATTCTGTAAGTAGTAGATGCCTTCGTCGTGGCCTGCAACAATCTTCCACTGCATGTTCTCGGGGGTATCATCAGATGTGTCCTCCATGGTCCTAAGTCCCGCGTTGGCATTGATCAAGTATTGGTTGGACTTATTGCTTACGCTCAAGGTATAGAAACTATTGGGAGTCATTGATATGCGTGCCTCTAAGTTTGCATGCAAAGAGGTGACGATAGCATTGAGTTGCATCGCCCATTCTCCATAGGTGTGTTCAGACTGGTCGCTATGCTGAATCACAGCCTCTATCTTGCTGATGAGTTGGTTTAGCTCAATCACAGCTTCTGGCTTGAAATATCCTATCTTGGTACCCGTGTCGTCGCTTTTTTTAGCATAGTTGTTTGCCTGTGAGAGTATCTTGTTCAGCAATTCCAATTGCTGCTCTTCGGTACCTCCTTCGGCTATGCTCTTCACGGGTGCATCCGTACCGTCGGCTTGTGCTGCAACGATGAGGATATCGCTCATGTTGTGCTCGCGAGGGATATTGAACGTCAGTCGGTTCGATGCACATAGGAGGGCGTTGTCGGCCTTGTTGTAGACTTTGAAACCTACAGCTCCTGTCCCACCACTGATAGAGATAGATGTGCCATTCTTTTCGTAGATATACCCTTCGGCCTTTACACTTGTATCTTTGAAGTCTGTGTAATGGCCTACATCGCCAGCTTCGCCTACACGGATGGCATTGCCATGGTGCACTTTGTTGCCTCCAATCCCATCAGTGCGGGGCTCGGCTTTCACGCGGTCTTCGATAAAGACTATCGAGGGAGCTTTGGGATACTGCGAAGCATAAGCCAAAAACTCCTCTACATCGCTCTCGCGTGTAGTGAGGTAGAAGTTTCCGTAGTCGCCAATGTGCTGCTTGTCTGTGAGTTCGAGGAATCCCCATAAACGGAAGAACTCCGAGAGGTCCATCTGAGCTGCATCACAACATGCCTTGGCGAAAATTAAGAGATCTTCGTTGCCATAAACATAGTTGTAATAATACTCCGGGTCACGGGCTTTCATCGGAGTGGCACGCATGGCCTGGAATACACGGGGGTAGAAGGTGGTATCACCCTTGACCTCATGGAAATAGAGGTAGAGCTGCCAGTATAAGCGCAAGGTAGTAGCACCATCGCGTAAGATGAAGGGGATGTGCTTGGTGTAGCCACTAAAGATGTCGTCGTTGCTGTTGCCGCGTGAGGTGTAACGACCCAATTTGAAAAGGGTGAGGTTAGAGAACAGGTTGTTGGTAACCTCTGAGGTGCCCACCGACTGGATCGCCGCCTGATGCACATGGCCATTCTCGTGAGCAGGACCCCAGCAGTTGTCGGCATTGCTCATCATGTTCTCGTACGGCAGCAAATTGCCTATATATGAATCGAGATACTGTGTGCGGTAGTGTGTGGCAGACTGATATCCTGTAGTCAATGAAATGGCGCAACCGAGGTTGTTGAACTTCTTAAGACGCACATCCTCAATGCCGAGCAGGTCTTGCTGCCAACGAGTCATATCATCCCACCAGCCAATAGCATCGCTAATCGTGTTGGGGCAGTATAGCTTCATGTAATGTTTGCTCATATGAAACATGATACGCTCGCCCTTTACCTGGAACATGTCGGCAGTGGCCAGATTGGTCATCATGTCCACCCAGTCCTCATCGTCATGTTCTTCGATGTCCCAGAAACCATTTACTACGCCCTCTTCGATATGGATTTTCAATTCAGGGTAGTCGGTAATCAAGGTCTCGCTCTCTAAAGAGGTTTCTCCGACATATTGAATAAAGATACTAGCATAATCCTTCGGAGTGGGTATCATGTTGAGTCCCGCTCTCAAGTCGTAGGCTGTACCTTGGATGGCTGAACCATAAATAACCTCAGCCTGCAGAGTGGTTCCTTCGGGTATGTCGTTACCAACGAAGATATAGAGCATATCTCCCGCTTGGCCATAGATACCTGTGGGGTTATTGATGCGGCTATACTTTTTGGTGTATAGCTTCTCGGCCCAATAGTCGGCATCGCTATAGGCTTTGTAGTTTCGTATACGGAACTCCTGCTCGCGATGTCCCCATGCCTGATTCTTGATTTTTACAGCCATATCCTGCAAGGGAGTAGGGAGGGCGCTCATTGCTGTGCGCAATGCCTCATCGCTCATCTGCTGATATGCGGGGAGCAACTCGGTGCATGCAGCGTCGGCAAAGTAGGTGGCGAGCTGTGCATTGTACTCCTCTACATTCTCCATGAGTGCCAATTTGTCCATGTACTCCGTATAGAGCTGCTGGAAGGCTGCTTGCTGTAAAGAGATTTCATCGTTTGATACCTTTACCTCTTCAAACTGCCACTGTGAAGGCTCAGTGTCTTTATCCCACCAGCGAACGATGTTGTTACTACCATCGAGGTGGAGATATTGTCCCATGCCTTGTCCGATGGCATACTTGGTGTCAGAGAGCGCAGTCAGGTACATTACCGCTTCTTGGTCTGAGGTGGGGTATACCTGTGTGGATTGTTGGGCACAATGGCTCAGGTATTGTCCTGAATAGGCGTTTTGCAATAGATAACCAGAGCTTTTAGTTTTCAATACCCAAAGTTGTGAGAAATCGGTGTCGTCGGCAGCATCTACCGAGGTGACTTGACGGGCGATACCATCTTCACCGATGACTTTTTCGTACTTTACATTGTGTATGCGATATACCTTCCCTACCTCTGGAGTCGTGTATCCCGCAAACATTTGACTGATTGCTAATACAAGGGTGGCCAATGCCAATGTGATTTTTCTTTTCATATATTCTTAAAGTTTAGAAGATGTGTTTTTAATGATGTTCGTGGAGCAGGACTTGGGGATTATTTTACCAACACTTTTATGCGCTGTGTGCCTATTGTAATAATCACGATATCCCCTATGGTGAGTTCTGTGTCAATGGTTGCAGTGTGTTCAATAGCTGTTGTCGTGGAAATGAGCTTGCCTACGATACTATAAAGGCATACAATGTCGCCTTGGGTGAGTCCATCAATGGTGATTGCTCCATTCTCACTTCGAACCGACAGGGCAGAGGTGGTCGTGTTGGAGATGCCCGTGTCTTCCTTCTCTACGGTGATCTCGCAAGTGGCTGTCACCCCACTGCCGTCGTTGGCCGTGGCGGTGATGGTCGCTTTACCTGCAGCAATGGCTTTTACCCGACCTCGGCTGTTGACCGTAGCTACACTCTCGTCGCTGCTGCTCCATGTCACCGAATGGTCGGTGGCAACCACGGGCGCGGTCGTCACGGTGAGCGTGATGGTCTTGCCCTCGAGTAGCGTGACCTCGCTCTGGCTGATGGTAATGCTGGCAAGTGGCTCGTTGGTGGGGTTGAAGGTGTATAGGTATTGAAGCTTCCAAGTGGTGCGCTCCGTGGCATTCATCTCGAGAAGTTCCGTGACATCGCCCATTGTCGTATGCCAGTATCCCTCTTCGGTAGAGATGGTGAGACCCGTGTCTTGATCGTTGTGAGTGATCGTAAATTCGGGTGCTTGGTCGGTGTCTTTGTCGATGTAGAGCTCATTGCCCGATATCGTCACGGCCTTCTGGGTCTCATAATTATATATGGTGTATTTGCCCTCTTGGCTGCCTTGCTTGAAGTAGAACCAATACTGGAAATTGTCAGGGTCGTCATAGATGTCTGTGGCGATGCGTCCCTTTTCGAGAGACTTAGGCAGATAACTATAGGCATACTCACCATTGTCGGAACGAATGAGGCGATATACCGATATTTGCTCGTCGGTGCTTGTCTGCGGTATACTGAGCATATCTTCAGACTCCGGCTCCTCCTGTATCTGCATACGCCATAGGGCATTGGCGCTGCTTTGTTTACCAGCATACACGAATGACCTGTCCATGTAGAGCTTGATGTCTTTGTCGTCGGTACACTGGAGGTAGAACTCGCCCGGTGCAACAATGCAGGGGGTGAAACTTACTGCATCTACTATGTCGAGTGCTTCGGCCTTGACTTGCTGGACACTCTGAATGAATGAGATATAGCGATCCGTAACATGTTGTCGTATGTAATATGTTCCTTCTGCCTTGCCCGGCACTAACTGCCATATCATGCTTTGAGGTATCTCTTCATGTGGGTAGTTGAATGTTTTCAATCCGTCGGTGGTGTTGTAGATGTATTGCTTGGCATTGCTGCTTGTTGCTATGGTATAGTAACGGTTGGGGATTATAGGTGTGCAGTAGTTGGGTAGTGTAGCAATGGCTGCCTCCAACTCGGCAATCCACTTGCCATAAGGGTGCTCTCTACTATCTGTGTGCTGAACTATTGAATCAATCTCTGCAATAAGTGCAATGTATTCGGCGGCCAGCTCTGGCTTTAGATATCCCACCTTATCACCCGTATCATCTATTCGTTTAGCATAGTTTTGTGCTTGTTCAAACAACTTGAAAAATGCATCTTTGGTGCCTCCCTCCTCATATATCTTGATGCGTGTGCCATCGTATCCTACAGCCATAATGTATGCAGAGCTTAAGTTGGCATCGCTGTTCTTGGGATATAGAACTTGGGTGTAAGAGTGCTGATCGTCACTGCCCAATCCGTACATGGTGATGCGTAGCAGTTCTCCTAAGCTATTGTAGGTCTCGAAAGCTACGGCGTTCTTTACCGAACTGTGCTGTACGATTACTTTGTTGCCGCTAACCTTACAACCTTCGCCGATCTCTTTGGGTACATCGAGCTTCAGACAGTCGCGATAGATGTGGTAGTTGTGTCCGTTGATATAATTGATCTCTTCGGTAAATGCGGGGTATTTCTGCTCTTTAACATACTTCTTTAGATCTGCGATCATCGCTTCGGTGATGATGTTCCACCCCGGTTGGTAGTCTTCTATATAGGCATTGATGGGGCGGAGCATACCCGCCTTTTCAAAGAAGGGGAGAAGGTCAATCTTGGCACTGTCGCAAGCGAGTTTCATCCAGTTGACCTGTTTCTTACCATTAGAGTTAAAGTATGAGGTGTAGTTTTTTGTCGAACGGATACTCTCGATAACCATGGGAATGATGTCGGGACATTTGCCTGCAAGAGTTCCCCAAAGGTTGAGCTGCCAGAAAGGAGCCAGCTTGACGAAGTGGTCATAATTGCGCGAGGTGGTACTTACCATCTTACCAGTCGAGTAACCCTCAGCGTTAATCTCGGGCACTGTCTTAGTATTCGGTGTTGTTCCATGATAGTCAGGGCCATCTTGCAGCTGCCAGGCTACACCTTTGCGCAAGCCTTCTTCAAAGTAGGTTTGCATGCGTCCTCCACGCATACTAGTGTATTCGTCAATACCTGTGACCTCGTCCTCGAGACGCAGGTTCGAAGGGTTGCCTGTAAAGTGAATTTGTCCCCATGACGCATAGATGTTATTGGTGGTTTCACCGCAGCCTGACCATTTGAATCCGGTGGTTACCTGATTGTTGTGTCCCCATTCGTGCCCTACGCCCCAGAAGTCGAATTGGGCTGCATCGGGTATCATGATAGCTCCGAGGCTACCAACCTCACAATAAGACCCTTCACCACCAGCAGCCATAAAACCATAAGTGGTGGCATAGAATAATTGGCGATTTTTTACCTGACGGCCATATTTCTCTAAACCGAGGATGTCACGCTCGGCCCATTGTACCTGCTGGTACAGTGTCATGGTGGAGTCGATATTGGTGGGACAGTGCTTGAGCCATGCTGATACGGGATAGGCGAGTTGGGCATGCTCTGATCGGGTGATGAGGATGGTGTTGTCATCTTTTGAACGCCCCTTGAGCATCTCTATCCAATCTGCATTGGTCATTGTCGCCTGATCCCAATAACCCTGTACGGGAGCATTGATAAAGTGTATCTTTACATTGGGAGCATTCTCAAAATCATCGGTGTAGTAGTGTACAAACACATTACCCTCGGTGGTTGCAGTGATTTGGTTCAAACCATTGCGTAGCGAGTAGGTGCTTGAAGACTCATTTTCCACCCAATTCTTGATGGTCAGTCCTACAGAGTATTGAGAGCTGATACCACTTACAACGACTAAACATGATTCGCCAGCCTTGAGGTACACACCCGTGGGATTTTCATAATTGTTGTAGTAGCTGCTCAATTTCAAGGTGTTGATAAGCGTTTCGGTAGTGAGGTAGGGCTCATACTCTCCCACGCGGAATTTCTTGTATCCTTCAGCATCGTTCAGCATATTGTCGACGAGTGTCTTCAAGGTGGCATCTTCAATGCCATCGCTGCTGGTAACACCGGGTTTGAGTTGTGAGTAGATCTTATCGGTAAAGTACTTTGCATAGGCTTCACCCGCACTATTATCTATGGCATATGCCTCAATCTCTGCCGCAGATGCAAATCCTTTATCACCATAGTTGATGGTGAATTTGATCTTTCCGCAGGTAATGCCCTCCTCGGTGAGCCAAAGATCGCTCATAGCATTAGAGGCGTTCAGCATATAACTTCCAATAGATGTGAAATTTTCGCCTGTTGTTGTTGGACAATAGGAGATGTACACTTCATTCCAGTTGCCATTGGTGTTACCGTCTGCATCTTGGCGCGGGATGTAGCGTATATAGTCTACATGGGTAGCCTCTTTCAGTGTAATCGTAAAGATTACGGGAAACTTTGTCTCTGTTGCTTTCCATGTGCTATGCCAAATGGTGCTGGTATTGCCGTCAATGGCATTTGATGCACTATGACCAGATTCTGCGCTACTTGTTGTTGCGCTTTTGATTGTAATTCTCTTGTCTTGTGCATTGAGGGTTAACCCGATCAATAGGCAGCATGCGAGTAAGAACGTCTTCTTCATTTTTCCTTATTGTTATATGTGTTTAATTCTTCAAAATTGTCCCTTGTGGAGTGATGCCTTCGGCACTGATATGGAATAGCTTGCTGTATCCATTATTATAAAATAGCACTTCGGCTTGCCCCTCTGTGTCGGTTGTAAGTGAGGGGTTCCAGTAGAGGGTGCGGCGATAGTCTACATCACCCTTGATTGGTCCATCGGGATATTCGGGAGCGTAGAACTCCACGCCCGTGGTATAGCCTCGGAAGGTCGTTTGGCGCTGGCCCTTTACTTGTGAACGGCTCAGCCATTTGGGGTACATGGATATGTCTATCACATAGAGTCCTCGTAATATCTGCTTCTCGTTGTCGTTCTGATTGCAAAGGAGTATGACACTGTCGGGGAGTGCCTGACGTACGATAGGGTGGTTGGTAAACTCAAAGGGGCTATCGTACACGATAATCGATTTCACGTTCTCCATGTCAATGTCAAATCCAGGGGTGTAGCTTTCCTTCATCCATTTGCTTTCGTTGTCGTGCAGATACCACAACACGCGTCGGTTGTTGATGGGGCATTGCTCAAGAGTCCAAGCCATCACTTCGTCACGTGTGGTAAGATTGTAGGGTATTACGCCGTCATATCGTGTCATATCGATATTGTACCCTTTGTCGGTAAGGTAGTCTCGTACAGTGTAGGAGTGCTTGCCCTGGTCAAGATGAAATTCGGTGTCCTCCTCGGTGTTGTATGCCTTGAAGGTGAGGAAATCAACATACTTCTTACGACCATGCACATCGACATTGTCGAGCAGAAACACACTATCTGGTACATCTTGCAAGAAGGGGTCTTTTGCTATCTCGTCAGGCATCTCGTAGGCTGTCATAGGGTGATGGGGCAGGTGGGTGTCAGAAGAGGTATAGGCACGTACTGCGGGGCGTGAAGCACGGTCGAGTCGCAAGCGGCAATCAAGCTCCTTGCCATCTTTTGTAACTGAAAGAAACATATCCCACTTGTCGTAAAACTCCTCTACGGAAAATCCAAAACTACCGTTTTCATCTGTTACGACGGAGGTCTCTTGCTTTTGTAAACGGTTGGGCGAGTAAAGTCGCATCTTGACCGTAGCTCCTGCTATGGGCTTGTCGCGCAGACGGCCCAAGACATATCCATCAATGACCAGGCCATCTTCTACATAGTGGTTGATGTAGAAGGGGGCTTTGCCAGTCATTTGCGCCCAATTGTAGCGGGTCCATCCTTGTGTCAGCATCAGCAAATCTAATGCGCGAGTGTGGTGACTGTCGTTGCTCTCAAAATAGTATTCGGGATTGTGTATATATCCCTTTAGGTCTGAAGAGAGCAGCATGTTGGTATAGATGTTGTCTTTGTATGCTGTGCCGAGGTCTTGCTGGTCGCGTACTGCGAGCGATATTGTTGCTGGTAGAGGAGTGCCATCAGGTGCAGTAGTCTGTATGTTCATCTTTACGGGAGCGAAGGGCTCGGGTTGTGCTGTCGTGGTGGTGATAGCAATATTGCCTACTTCAATACCATTGTTGATGAATAGGTGGCGTTGAGCGAGAATCTGTCCTTGAGAATTGAAGAGAGTGAGTTGGTGAACTCCTGTGGGGAGCTTTTCTTTAGGGATGACAAATGAAGCCACACCACGATGTATGGAGAGGGTGTCAACGTATCTTACTATACCACGACTGATCGACATTACGCCTATAAGCTCGTCGGGGCAGTCATCATGGCCTAAAAGGCGCCCGTTTACTTGATCTGATCGTAAATTGTTGACAGAGAGTGAGTATCCCTTGTTTGTGGCTTCGGGGAGATCGAAGGTGTATTCTCTTCCTTCGTGCTTGATGATCGCGGTATGACGTTTTTTTGTCGGGGTAAAGGCAAATTGTCCCATGCCGTCGTGCAAGGTGGTGAGCACAATGGGTGATTGCCCGTCATCGGTGACTATCTCTCCATCTACCGCTATGCCTTGTCCGTTCTCGTCGATAGCTTTGAATGCAATGCAAGAGGGCTTGCCTATAATCATGTTGCCCCCCTCGGGGTAGAATGTTACCGACAGCTTCTTGGCCTTCTCACTTTTGGGGCGTTGCATGTCGTAGGGGTTGTCCCATAGTCTCATCTCGGGGTTCTCATAGTCACCCTCCTTCTCGGGAGCCTCATATACGGGGAATACGCGGGAGAATACGCTAGCATCGTCAAAGTTGAGCATGGTGCGTGTGTAAGCCCTCACCTCGTAGAATCCGCTGGGCAAAGCTGTTACCCCTCGTAAGGCACGTGCCTCTTCGGTGGAGACATCGACCAAAGGAAGTGAGCCATGGGCTTGTCCGTTTTCAATCTTTAGTTTGAGCTGTCGTAATACTACACCATTGGGTGAGAGTAACTCCACATAGAGCACTTTGCTTGGTGCTGGTGTGTGTGTAGATGCATTTACCACATAGGCAGAGAACCAAATGACATCGCCTTGGAAATAGGCGGTATTGTCAAAGTGTAGGTATACTTTTTCTTGTTGGCATATCTGGCTAAACTGATAAGCATTCTTTACATATGATAGTAGAGTTTGGAAAGGGGTTGCTTGTGCCCAAGCCAAAGGTATACATGCAATGGATAGCCAAATAATCAGTGCGTACTTCTTCATGATACGAATATATTTGGTGACAAAGGTACAACAAGCAGAGCGAAAATGCAAGCATGCTCTTCTCTTTTGGAATAGAGTAGTCTATTCCCTTAAGGCTATGGATGTGTTTTTAGAGGTTTACAAGTCGAAAAGACCATAAGTGGTGCGGAGAACTCGGAATTCGGTGCGACGGTTCTCTGCATTGCAAATCTCTTGCTGATTCTCGGGAAGTGTGAGAATGTACTCTTCTGTGAGAGTGTCTCCTTCTTGCATGAAGGGGTGTCGTTCCGCCATCTTTTTAGTTACGACTTTGGGTACACTCTCGCCGTATCCCTTGGCAACAAGGCGTTTAGGATGGATGCCTTTGGCTACGAGATGCTCAACTACCGATTCGGCTCGACGTTGTGAAAGGTGCTCATTGTATCCGTCTCGTCCTTTATAGTCGCAGTGAGCTCCCAACTCAATAACGACATGGGGATTGTCTGTGAGCAAGCGTACTAATGCGTCAAGAGCTACGACCGAAGAATCGGTGAGATTGGCCGAGTTGAATGCGTAGAAGATATTGTCAATGAGTACTGGGCGGGTGATTGAAGATAAAGGGAACTGCAAAGTATAGTCGCGGTCTTGGTCGGTGCTGTCTGCTGTAAGTTCCTGCATGTAGTTGAGGTAACCGTCGCACGAGCCGAGAAGTACGTAACTCGCTCCGGGAGTGATGCGTTTAGAGAACGAGCCGTCGGTTTTGGGCGTCAACTTCTCGTTAGTGCCATCATTGCCGATGAGGTATATGGTACTTTCGGTTAGTTCGTAGCCATCTTTCTCATAGATCCATCCCGTGAGTGTGTGCACAGTTTCTGGTAGATAGAAGGAGTAGATATGATCCCAACCACGCGCATCGCCACGATTGCTGCTGAAGAAACCACGCATTCGCTCTCCCTCAAAGGTCATGCCAAAGTCGTCATTGGGAGAGTTGATGGGTACTAACATATTGCTTACCGTCCAAAACCCCTCATCGTCAAGTGTGGCGCAATAGATATCGAGTCCACCTATGCCTTGATGCCCATCTGAAGAATAGTAGAGTTCTCCGTTCGGACGGAATGTAGGGAACATCTCATCGCCCTGGGTGTTGATGGGTTCCCCCAGATTTTCTATACTTCCAAATCCATCGTCCATGATGGCTACACGCCAAATGTCAAGTCCGCCCAATCCTCCCTTCATGTCTGACACGAAATAAAGCCACTCTCCATCTGGCGATACGGCGGGATGGGCGAGTGAAGTAATGGAGTCCTTCATAATGTCGCAAAGTACGGGTGAGCCCCATGATGCATCAGAACGCGCAGACTTGTATATTTGTGCGGGACGTGGCGATTCACTATCTACGGCACATCGTGTGAGGTACATCGTTTTGTGGTCAGGTGAGAAGGCGCATGCTCCTTCTTCATATTCGCTATTCAGTTCTCCTTCTATGGCTTCGGGTTTCTGCCATTTCCCATTTTCGTCCTTTACGGCAACGAAGATGTCAGGAGCCTTGAGTCCCGTGATGAGGCTTTTGTCTTCTCCTTGCGCTTTGTCTCGGGTCGAGGTAAAGAAGAGTTGGTCATGCTTGTCACTTCCATACATGGGGGAGTACTCGCTGCGGCGCGAGTTGAAGAGCATATCTTTCTTTACAACAAAACGCGTGGGTGATTTTTTCCACAACGGGGCTGTAGTACATGCTTTCAGCCCATTGATAGCTATGGTGTCAGTGGGGCAGTAGGCAAGATAGGTGGTATAGTTTATGGAGGCATTCTTGTAATCGCCTTTTTGGAGTTGTAAATCAGCCAAATGTCTAAATACGATGCTATCGGCATAGCCATAACGCGCGGCATTGAGGTATGAGGCTAATGCCTTGGCATTGTGATTGATGCGTCGGTAACACTCTGCAGTCTTGAATGCTCGTTCGCCTCGCTTGTATTTTTCCTTTGATTCTGTCTTCGAGTAAGCTTTTTTGTATAGTGATGCAGCTTCATGATACTCTCCTAACGCGTAGCTCTGGTCTGCTTTGCGCATGATGCTCTCTACTCCACAACTGGTGAGTAGTGTGAACAATAGAAGGATTAACGGCACGCGTAATATTGACAAAGTCTTCATACTACCATAAAACGAAAAGATGCAGATTTTATTGTGGTGTGAAATATGATTTCTGAATTCTAAAGAGAAGATTATTGGTGATTCATATTTCTTGCAAAAACGAATCTTCGTGTGTGGGTTGTTCTCGGCTATTGTTTGTTTGAAATTCATTTTATAAAAACTCCTGAAAATTTGCAAGAGTATAGCTTTATATTTACCTTTGTGAAGACTAATGCTTGCTCCTATGTTTGGGTAGCAAGTTAGTTTCAGTTATGGATTTCTAAACGCAATGTGTATGATGGATATTGATTCTATAAAGTCGGTCTATTTTGTAGGCGCTGGAGGGATTGGAATGAGTGCCTTAGTTCGTTATTTTTTATCGTTAGGCAAAGTTGTTGCAGGGTATGACCGCACAGCAAGTGAGCTTACCGAACATCTTAATGCCGAAGGAGCGTGCATACACTATGAGGATAGTGTAGAGCTAATTCCTGAAGAATGCAAGGAAAAGGAAAGCACTATGGTGGTGTATACTCCTGCTGTACCACAGAGTCATAGTGAATTAGTGTGGTTCAGAGAACAGGGCTTCGAAATTCAGAAGCGAGCTCAGGTATTGGGCGCTATCACGCGTAGTCGACGAGGATTGTGTGTGGCGGGTACGCATGGCAAGACCACAACGTCATCAATGGCGGCTCACCTTATGTATGGTTCGCATGTAGGGACTACGGCTTTCCTTGGTGGAATATCGCAAAATTATGGGACAAACTTGTTGCTTACTGATAAAAGCGACTACGTGGTTATCGAAGCAGACGAGTATGACCGGTCGTTTCATCAGTTACGACCTTACATGACGGTTATCACCTCTACTGATCCCGATCATCTGGATATATATGGCACGCCCGAAGCCTATTGGGAAAGTTTTGAACATTATACCTCACTCATACAACCAGGTGGAGCGCTCATCATTCATGAGGGATTGGAAATTACTCCTCGTATAGAAGAAGGGGTTCGCATGTTTACCTATTCGAGAAACAAGGGAGATTTCCATGCCGACAATATACGTATTGGTGGAGGTGAGATTGTGATTGATTTTGTGCATCCTGAAGGCGTTATCAAAGACATAATATTAGGTGTTCCTTTGAGTGTGAATATTGACAATGGCATTGCTGCTATGGCTATGGCGAAATTGGCAGGTGCTACTGATGAGGAGTTGCATGAGGGTATGGCGACTTTCCGAGGCGTGGAGCGTAGATTTGATTTTAAACTTAAGACCGATACGAAGGTTTATCTCAGTGATTATGCTCACCATCCTGCCGAAATTCGTCAGAGTGCACGCTCAATAAGAGAATTGTATGCAGGTCGCAAGGTGACTGCAATATTTCAGCCTCATCTCTATTCTCGAACACAAGATTTCTATCGTGAGTTTGCCGAGAGTCTTTCGTTGTTTGATGAGGTGATACTTACAGAGATATATCCTGCTCGTGAGGAACCTATTCCAGGTGTTACAAGTGACCTCATTTATGAGAATTTAGCTCCACAAGTAAAGAAACAAATTATTGCCAAGTCAGAGGTGCTTGATGTCGTAGAGTCAAAGAAAGATGAACTGGATGTGCTTGTGACATTGGGGGCGGGTGACATAGAGAACTATGCCGCTGCGATTACTCAAATATTGAAAGGATAATATGATGAAAAAGATTCTCTCCTACGTTTTGCTTGCCTTGTTGTTGGTGTATGTTCTATTTGCTGTAGTGGCATTGTGCTATAGGCCTGAAGAACAAGTGTGTAAAGGCGTACGACTGGAAATGCACGACAGTACGGAGGTAGGCTACATGACAACACAGGATATAGTGACACAACTCAAAAAGAAAAACCTTGATCCTACAGGAAAGGCTCTTGACGATGTGAGCTTGAGGGGCATAGAGGAGGGCTTGGAACTGTCTCCTCTCATTCGCCGTTGTGAGTGTTATAAGACTATTAGTGGATATGTGGTGGTGAATGTTGAATGTCGCCGGCCAATACTGCGTGTGATGGCCCATGGTGGTGATAGCTTTTATATCGATGAAGAGGGAGAGGTTATAGAGCGTATAAGCAAGGCTGTGTATCTACCTGTGGCTACAGGATATATTAATCGTGATTTGGCTCAAAAGGAATTATTTCCTTTAGCGCAATATCTGCATGAAAACGAATTTTGGCATGCACAAATAGAGCAGATTTGTGTAACCTCAAATGGAAATATTGAACTGATACCTCGAGTAGGAGACCATGTAATCGTTTTCGGGAGATTAGAAAACTTCGAGGAGAAGTTTGATAAACTGGAAACATTCTACGAAAAGGTTCTCTGCGAATTGGGATGGGACCGTTACTCGCAAATAAACGTGGATTATGCCGGGCAGGTAGTAGCTACGAAGAGGTAGTTTGGAGCAAGTCGGATAATCTTTGATAGTTATCTAAAAAAGGAACAATAAAGGTAAAAAATGATAACAACTGTAATCATTCTATTAATTTCTGCGGCGCTATTTGTCTGTGGTAAAGTGAGATCTGACCTAGTGGCGCTATGTGCTTTGCTTGCATTGCTGCTATTTCAAATCTTAGGGCCGACCGAAGCCTTGGCGGGTTTCTCCAATACTACCGTGATAATGATGGTGGGACTTTTTATCGTGGGCGGAGGTATCTTCCAAACGGGATTGGCCAAGATGATTGGAGGTCAGGTGATAAAACTTGCGGGAACGAGTGAGGCTCGCCTTTTTCTTCTGGTGATGCTTGTAACTGCTGCAATTGGTGGTTTTGTGAGTAATACGGGGACAGTGGCGTTGATGCTCCCAATCGTTGTAAGTATGGCAACCTATGCGGGGACATCAGCTCGTCGTTTGCTCATGCCATTGGCTTTTGCCAGTAGCATGGGAGGTATGATGACGCTCATTGGAACACCTCCTAACCTTATTATTCAAGAAACATTGACTAATGCCAAGGCTGATGGATTGGTAGCATCATCATTGCCCGATATTGCATTCTTTACCTTTCTTCCCGTAGGCATAATTACGCTTGTAGTAGGCATATTGGTACTCATGCCTCTAACAAAGATATTCCTTACCCCAAAGTCTGGTGAGAAGAATGACATGCAGGGTGCTAAGTCGTTGGGAGAGTTGGTAAAAGAGTATGGATTGGCAGATAATCTCTTTCGAGTACATGTCACAGAAGCGTCAAAGGTGATCGGTAATACGATTATAGACCTTGATATCTATCGACTCTATGAGGTCAATGTTATCGAATTGCGTCGCAGTGCTGGGCATAATAAATTTGTGCGTACAGTAAATCAACAGTTAGCATCACCTACCTTGGTGTTGCAGCAAGGCGATGTACTTTATCTTTCAGGTGAGATTGAGAAGGTACAGCAGTTGGCGGAGGATTTTGTTCTTCGCCTCATAGATAACCATACAGACGAAATAGAGGGTAGCTCATCAAATGCTTCGCTTGACTTTTATGATATCGGTATAGCTGAAATCCTTATTATGCCCTCATCATCAATGACAGGTCGTAAGATTATGGAGGTCGGACTACGCAACAAATTTAATATTAATGTGCTCGGTATACGTCGTGATGGACAATATCTGCTTCATAATTTAGGGAATGAAAAAATACACGAGTCTGATGTGCTCCTTGTACAGGGAGCTTGGAAGGATATTGCCCGCTTGCGCAGTGAATCAAGCAACTGGGTCGTGTTAGGTGAACCCCTACAAGAGGCAGCCAAGGTTACACTTGACTATAAGGCTCCTGTGGCAGCGCTTATTATGGTTGGAATGATTGTGATGATGTGTGTTGATTCTATTCCCGTTGCTCCTGTTACGGCTGTGCTTTTAGCGGCAGTAATGATGGTTATTACGGGGTGTGTGAGGAGTGTAGAGGCAGCCTATAAGACTATCAATTGGCAGACCATTGTGCTTTTTGCAGCCATGCTTCCCATGTCTACGGCATTGGAGAAAACAGGTGTGTCAAGTATGATTGCGGAGTTTATTGTAAATACTTTTGGTGGTAGTAGTCCTCATATCGCATTGGGCGCGGTTTATTTTGCGACCTCTATTATGACTATCTTTATTAGCAATACTGTAACGGCAGTGCTTATGGCTCCTATTGCTTTACAGTGTGCTATAGGCATTGGAGTGAGCCCTATACCATTTCTCTTTGCTGTTACTGTAGCTGCATCTATGTGTTTCGCATCTCCCTTTTCTACTCCGCCTAATGCATTGGTGTTACCTGCGGGTCAGTATACCTTTATGGACTTTATTAAGGTGGGTCTTCCACTTCAAGTTCTCATGGGTGTAGTTATGATATTTGTATTGCCACTATTGTTTGCGTTCTAGAGCAATAGCGATAATATTAATCCGAGGAGTGATGCCAAAGCGAGTGTTGCTCCTCGTTCCCATTTCTTGAATAGAAATAGACCTAAAAAGAGAATCAGTAGATAAGAGAATAGCGTGGATATAGAACTAAAGTTCTCAATGGTCAATACTGCACCACGCCAATTGCTAATCTGCCCGATCGACCAGTTTGTCCATGTCACGATGTGTTGCAGTAAAAGGCTTAATGGGTGTGATAGCGGATTCGAAAAAGGAAGTAGTCCCCACCAGAAAAGTGACAATAGTAGTACGATTGAAAGGCATGGAACCACGATGAGGTTGGTCAGTAAGAAATAGCATGGAAAGACCCCAAAATGGAGTAAGACCAAGGGAGAAGTTCCCAATTGGGCTATAAGTGATAGGCATAGCAAATTGGCGAAAAAAATCAAGACGGGATGATGTATGCGATGTAGAAGGAAGGTTTCAAGATAAGGCATCATCCATAGAATTGCAGTCATGGCCATAAAAGAGAGTTGGAATCCTACTTCAAATAGGTATAATGGGTGTATGAGAAGCATCAGCAATGCAGTCAGGGCCAATACATGTAGTGAGGATGTCTCTTCATTAGTTGCCCACCGAGCAAGAATATAAATGGAACACATTGTCACAGCTCGCACTATAGAAGCAGGTGCGCCCACGAGTAATGCGAAAATCCATAGTACAACCATCGCTAATAGTTCGCGTAGCCAACGTAGATTGTGTCTTCTGATGAGTCTGCGTAGTCCCCATACCAGCATGCCATAGATAATACCTACATGCATGCCTGAAATAGCCAGTATATGAGCAGCACCTGCATCGGTGTATTCAGATTGTAATTCGGAACTTAAGTTGTGCTTGTCTCCCAAGGTTATAGCTGCGAGTACTCCAAGTATATCTCCTTTAAAGGATGTTTTCATGTACTTTTGTACCAATCGTTCGCGTAGCCGTAGCATACGATTGCGGAACGACGTTTTTGATATTTCTACCTTATACCATTGTGTGCAAGGTAGATAAACCGTACCTGCAACTCCTTGCATGGTAACATAGCGGGCATAGTCAAAAGTGGATTCTTCGTTGAAATTGTGAGGTCGTTGTATTTTTCCGTTGAAGCATATTTTGTCGCCTGGAAGTAGGGCGCTGGCTTCGTTGCACGATTCAAAATAGATTATAGCCCTTCGTTCAATGCTTTTCCAGACAGAGGGCTCATGCATGGCAGTTATTTCTGCTCTACATGATAGACTATGTTGGCTGGCATGAGGAACGCTCTCTATGCGTGCTTCATAGATTTCCTTGTTATTAGACCAAGCATATATTGTGAAATCTCGTGCATTTAGGTAGTTCCATGTACCTAACATCACGAAAAGGCTTGATGCGACTATGCCAAATAGGATTTGTCGGTGGCATGCCAAGATACATAGCAGTATAGCCGATAGGGTCACCCATGGGATATATAATCTCCATTCACTCCCCATAGGGTAGCATACATCAGCGAGCCCTATGCCACAAATGTACGGAATGAGTAGCCGCAGCAATGGATAGCGCTGTATAGAGTCTTCCATTGCTGCAGTCATAGCTATGAGGGTGTATTATAGGCTTTTCAACTCATGTATCATTGATATGGGGTCAGCAGCTTTAAATACGCTGTTGCCTGCTACCAATACATCTGCGCCTGCGTCTATCAATCGCTTGCCTGTGTCGAGGTTAACTCCGCCATCAACTTGTATCAGAGCTTTAGATCCAGACTCGTTGATGAGCTTGCGTAATTCGCCCACCTTTTCTATAGTATGCTCTATAAATTTTTGTCCGCCAAAACCAGGGTTTACAGACATAAGTAGCACCATATCCACATCGCAAATGATGTCTTTAAGTAGACATACTGGTGTCGATGGATTGAGCGTAACGCCTGCTTTCATGCCAGCCTCATGTATGGCTCCTACAACTCTATGAAGGTGAGGGCATGCTTCGTAATGTACATTCATCATCATGGCCCCCAATGCCTTAACCTCAGGGATGAATTTTTCTGGTTGTACAATCATTAGATGCACATCTAAAGGTTTCTGGCATAGATCAGATACATATTTTAATACAGGGAATCCGAATGAAATATTGGGTACGAATACGCCATCCATTATATCAAGATGGAGCCAGTCTGTTTCGCTCTGGTTAATCATCTCGATGTCTTGTGCCAAATGTGCGAAATCGGCAGATAGGAGTGAGGGGGCTATCAAATGATTCATGTCTTGTGAAGTTTGTGGTTATACATTTTAGTGCGAAGGTACGAA
This sequence comes from Bacteroidaceae bacterium, assembly GCA_045612925.1. Taxonomy (GTDB): domain Bacteria; phylum Bacteroidota; class Bacteroidia; order Bacteroidales; family Bacteroidaceae; genus UBA1189. Next base: position 9,650 of record JAZKZX010000024.1, on the reverse strand, counting down.
AAACGCACTTACCAAACAAGTAAGTGCGTCTTAATTATTGCAATCAACTTAATACATAGCCCTGTAATTCTTCAGGCATTTGTGGAACTATCCGATAATTGCGCGCCAAATTCTTAAGAAATTGCAACGTAGACTCCTTTGGCGCTATTATCTTCTCTTGGCGAACAGACTTGCGAACCAACGCAGCAAATTCAGTATTAGATAGTGATGTGTAATCTTTTTTCATAGGCAGCGTCTTTTTTATGTGTTGTTACAACATTAACGTGACTCAACCTACTTTTATTATTTTGATGACTAAAAAATCTTGTAATCTTTCTACGTATAGTGCTTTTCTACTTTTTTTCATTCAGTTCTTGAATGAGCCTATTATTCTCCTCCGGAGTGCCTATGGTGATGCGTAGGGTACTTTCACAGCCTGGGGTGCGAGAGCGATCTCGTACTATAAGCTCTCGAGTAATGAGGTATTCGTACAATTCACGTGAATGTTGAACCTTTACCAAGAGGAAGTTGGCATCGCTGGGGTAAACCTTAATAACATAGGGTAATTTCTTAAGAGCTGCTGCAACTCGTTCGCGTTCAGTGATGAGGATCTGCACCTGTTGGGTAATATCTGTCTGGAGAAGGCGGTGAGCTAGGGCGAGTGTATCTGCTCCGATGTTATAAGGATATTTCACTTGCTCAAAGATACTGATGATATTTTCGTGAGCAAAAGCTAATCCCATACGTAGGCCAGCAAGACCGTAAGCCTTAGACAGTGTTTGTAGGACGATGAGGTTGGGATATTCGTCAATAAACTTTACGATGCTAGGCACTGAAGAGAAATCAATGTATGCCTCGTCTACTACTACGATGCCTGGGAACTGCTGTGCGAGGGTAATGAGTTGCTCGCATGAGTAAGCATTGGCTGTAGGGTTGTTTGGCGAGCACACGAAGAGTAGCTTACTTTGTGTATCAGCGGCATTGAGTAACTTGTCTACGGGAAGTGAGAAATCTTGTTCTAACATCACTTCTCGGTACTCGATATCATTGATGGCAGCACATACGCTATACATTCCGTAGGTAGGGGTGATACTGATGACGTTATCTAAACCTGGGCGGCAAAAGATACGGAATAGTAGATCGATGGCTTCGTCGCTACCATTGCCTAAGAAGAGTCGGGTAGGGGCAACATTTTTCTTCTGTGCGATGGCGTTGCGTACTTGTGCCTTGAGTGTCGTTGAGGGGTATCGGTTATAGCCATTCTCGAAAGGGTTTTCGTTGGCATCAAGATAGATGCCGATATTCCCTTTGTATTCATCGCGAGCAGTGGAGTAGGGTTTCAAGGCTGCGATATTGGGGCGGACGAGTTGTTTTACCTGTTCGATAGTCATGATATGCGAATTTTAACGGCATTAGCATGAGCGTTGAGCCCTTCCGCCTCTGCCATTTGTATAATCGTATTTCCTAAGGCATTCAAACCATTTTGGGTGAGTTCTTGGTAAGTGATAGCATGCATAAAGCTATCAAGCCCGATTCCACTATAGGCTGTAGCAAGTCCCATGGTGGGTAGTGTGTGATTGGTCCCAGAAGCATAGTCACCAGCGCTTTCGGGTGAGTAGTGCCCAACAAAGATGCTACCAGCTGCAGTTATACAATCAGCTATATTCCATGCATTATTCATTGCGATGATAAGATGTTCGGCAGCGTATTCGTTAGCAAAGTCAACCATAGTGTTAACATCATCAAATACGATAATGCGGCTATTCTCTAATGAACGTGTTGCAATATCGGCACGGGGTAGTAAGGCCAACTGGCGCTCAATCTCTTTTCCTACTTTTGTGGCAAGTTCGTAACTGTTGCATACGAGTAGCGATTGACTATCTGGGCCATGTTCAGCTTGTGAAAGGAAATCGGCGGCGACGAAGGACGGCTGTGCTGTTTCATCAGCCATGACCATCACTTCTGAAGGTCCGGCAGGCATGTCTATGGCGGTGCCTTGTGCACTCACCATCTGTTTTGCTTTGGTTACATAACGATTTCCTGGACCAAAAATTTTGTAAACACGGCGTATGCTTTCAGTGCCATAGGCCATGGCAGCAATGGCTTGAGCGCCACCTAATTTGTATATTGTTCGTACACCACACAATTGTGCAGTATAGAGAACTACGGGATTGATCTTACCTGTAAGACGATCGCAAGGGGTGCATAATACAATCTCTTCACACCCCGCAATTTGTGCAGGTAATGCCAGCATGAGTATCGTAGAGAAGAGTGGGGCGCTACCTCCAGGGATATATAAGCCTACGCGGCGTATAGGTAGCACGCGGCGGCGACAATGCACGCCAGGCATAGTATATACATCTACAGCAGTAGTCTGTTGTGCGCGATGAAAGGTTCTAATGTTATCGGCAGCTTGACATATGGAGGCTTTTAGTTCATCGCTAACCAAGGCCTCTGCTTCGGAAATTTCAGTCTCAGAAACTTGCAACTCTTTAGGACAACGGCCATCAATTTCGGTGGTAATGGCACACAAGGCCTCGTCGCCACCTTGTCGCACGCGCTCAAGGATGGTGCGCACGCGGCTTTCAATTATGCTATCGTCATCAGTGGCACGCTGCATGAGCATAGGCCATTGAGAGGTTGAGGGATTGATATAGGTTTGTATCATTACTCTATCACTTTATCTAAATCTAAAACCAGGATTCCTTCTGCTCCGATTTGTTTGAGGCGTTCAATCTTATCCCACAATTCATCAGCTTTAACAACTGAATGCAGCGAGCACCAGGACTTGTCGGCTAATGGCATCACTGACGGACTACGCATGGCGGGAAGTATAGCTATGGCTTCATCTACCTTGTCTGTGGGGAGATTCATCAGAATATATTTTTTGCCACGGCTATTGGTGACGGCGTCAATACGGAAAAGAAGTGACTCAAGGATGATTTGCTTCTCGGACGTGAGATTAGGATTGGCAATAAGTACAGCTTCAGAGTGTATAACCTTTTCTACCTCCTTGAGGCCATTTGATACGAGAGTGCCGCCAGATGATACAATGTCGAAGATGGCGTCGGCTATGCCTGCTGCGGGGGCAATTTCTACCGAGCCTTTGATGACACGTACTGAAGCATCTACGCCTTGTTCTGCAAGGAAACTGCGTAATATGTTAGGGTATGATGTAGCAATGCGTTTTCCTTGGAAGTATTGAGGTGAGGTATATTCATCGGTTTTAGGTATGGCAAGTGATATGCGACAACCTCCAAAACCGAGCTGTCGTACGATATTTACTGCAGCTTCGGTTTCAGCAACTTCGTTGTAACCTACGATGCCAATATCTGCTGATCCATCGGCTACCACTTCTGGTATGTCGTCGTCACGAAGATAGAGAATCTCGATGGGAAAGTTGTCCACGCGGTCGAGAAATTTGCGTTTTTGATCATTCACCTTTAAGCCTGCATCTTGCAGTAATTCGACGCTTTGCTCGTTGAGGCGTCCTTTGGATTGGATTGCAATACGTATCATATAGTATTTTCTTTATTGTTCTTATTACTATTTAGCAAAAAAGACTCACCTTATAGGCAAGTCCTCTGTTTCGTTTTTCTTTTGAATCCAAACTGCATACAACACTCACCTTATCTTGATAGATAAGCATGATAGAAGTGTTGTAGGCGAGTTTGATTCATTTTGTTATCCTTTCTTAAAACCTTAACTTAATACCCGTCACAAACGAGTGTTATGTTGACGCAAAGGTATGTCTTTGTTTTTATTGATGCAAACAAAATGACAATATTTTTTCAGAAATTGTTTAAAAATGTCAATCAAATAGCGAAAAGTATGGCAAATTGAGTATGTCTCATGCTGATTGGCTACTCGAAATAGAACGTGAGCGCTATCATGCGGCTTTGTACCCCGTCGAGCGACTGTGTATATTTTAGTAGATTCTTGTCGGTAAGGTCATTTCGGTTTTTTACTAATAGGTCTGAAAGCCCGAAGCAGAATTTTAGCTCTGGAATGAGTTTGAAAAAGGGTAGATAGAGATCGCATCCGAAACCAATCTCTAATGCGACATCAGCACGTTGTACGAGCAATGCGCGTTGACGCTTCACTGTGAGATCTACCATAGGGACAAGTCCTGCAATGGCATAAGGGCGATAGTTGTTGAAGCGTTGGGCACTCCATTTTACATCGACGGGGATAGATAGATAGGTCGACTTTACGGCTTGGCGCTCTATTGCTCCGCTGATTTGTTCGCGAAAGACTATCATTTTGTCACCAAAATACATGGTAGGGATGAAACGTACTGCAAAATATTCCGTAAGACGCAATTCGCCCAATACGCCTACTGAGAATCCTGGAGTATAGCTTGCCACATCGGCAAACCATGATTCTTGTGTTCCATCTTCTAAGGTGTGTATGTAACCATTATTGGAAAACTCAAGATCTTGCATATGTGTGCCGAAGAGAAATCCGTAGTGCCAATGGCGCATGTCGATGTAGGGGCGATTCTGTACCTTGCGCTCTTGCGCAGCAACTTTATGTGGTATTCCGCAAAGAACCACAATTGCTGCTAAACCGAACAGACTCCTATATATATATGATGCTTTTGAGTTCATACTTATGTACAACGAATAGAATGTTGTTTTATTATTTAGACAATGTACAAATAGAGCATAAAAGTGGAAATAAATGGAACATCGGGCGAAGAAAAGCATTACCTTTGCGTTGTAGAGAACGAAAAAACTATACTTATTAAACTTAAAAAATAATAGAATTATGGCTTTCGTAATTACTGATGACTGTATCAAATGCGGTACTTGCATTGACGAGTGTCCCTCTGAGGCTATCTCTGAAGGCGATACCAAGTATGTAATCAATCCCGATCTTTGCGTAGATTGCGGTACTTGCGCTGACGCTTGTCCTTCTGAGGCTATTCAGCCCGCATAAGGTACGGCCTAAAAGAAAAGAAGGAGGTGTGCTTGCATTGCAGGCGCACCTTCTTCTTATTTGTTATATGATGTTTTTTAATTCCAGTAGCGAACGGATAGTATAGGTTGGAGGTGCATCTTCTACGCTGGGTGCTACACCTGTTACATTGTAGAAGATTTGGTCGAGTCCCACACTTTGTGCTCCTTTGATATCCACATCGTAATTGTCGCCTATCATTACAGCTTTGTCGGCAGTCGTTCTTGCTACACGGAGGGCGTGCTCGAAAATTTCGCGATGGGGTTTGTTGACTCCGATATCTTCGGAGAGTACCACGCCTTCAAAATAGTGGGCTATGCCTGATGATTGCATCTTGCGTGCCTGCAATTCGGTAAAGCCATTTGATAGGATATATAGTCTATAACGTGGCTTTAGGTATTCCAATGTCTCGTGAGCATGAGGCATCAACTTTTTGCCAAAGGGTAAGCGTTTCATGGCCTCTTCCCAGAAACTGGCACCTATTACCTCGGCGTCAGGTACACCCATTACTCGCAATGGATGTGTGTAGCGCTCTGCATTGAGCTGTTGCTTGGTTATCTTATTGTCGGCATAGAGTTCCCAAAGTTGGCGATTGTGCTCCCAATAAATGTCGTAATAGTGCTCAAAGCTATGAAACCATCGGTCATATCCCATGAAGTCATAAACTTCGCGGTATGCACTCAACGAATTGGTCGTAAAGTCGTACAACGTATCGTCGAGATCTATGAAGACTACATCGTATTGTTTATGCTCTTGCATCAGCGAACTTGGATAACCATATAGCGCGAAACACTCCAAAAAGCTTCGAAATCGAGGATGTTAAGGGTCAGTTGTTTGGCGTCATCTTTGGTAAACTCATATGATCCTGCCGGGTGTGTGGTCAATAGTTGTGCATGCTTGGCATAGAGGGGGAATACACGATCTACGCGCACGTCTATTTCTGTAAAGTAGCTTTTGTTAAAGTCTGTAGATGACAATACTTTTCCGCCGCGGAGGATATTTTGTTCTTTAAGTTCCTTGGCTGTGCCATATACATACCATGCGGTGTTGAGTTGTACTACTTGCTGCTCTATCACCTCTTGTTGTGCATCGGTTACCTGTTGCAAAGCATTCACATCGCCAGTGAGTATCACTATGGCACTATCCAATTCGGCAATGCGAATGTTCTTTTCTGCAAGCTCGGTATGTAAGGCTGCAATGCTTGCTACTTTAGCTTCAAGTTCTTTCTGCAGGTTACTCAACACTTTGCGAAGGCTTGAGGTTTCAGCACCGCTGGCTTTTAGTTTTTTTTCTAATTGCTCTATTTGTTTACGGTTGCTTTCCATCTTTTCTTGTATGAAGAGGATGTCTTCTCTCATGCGCTCAGCATCTGTAATACTTTCATTCCCTTGTGCTTGTATGCTTACACGTCCTTCAGCCTCATTGATGGCGCGGAATCCTTCTTGGATATCTGCAATAGCCTGCATGGCTTGCTCAAGAGCTCGATTTTTTTCTGTAAGTTCAGTGGTGAGCGATTCGTTTTGTGCAGTAAGTTCTTTCTCTCGTTTGGTGTAAAACTCGCAACTTGCGAGCATGGTGGCACAAAGTGCCAAGCAAAGAATCTTTTTCATAATGAATTTCTGTTATATCTGTTTTTTATATCAAACTTTTCAACCATTGTATTTCTTCAGCCCATCGTGTTTCGTCGGGAGTCTCGAGAATGAGGGGAATGTTATCAAACCTCTCATCACGCATGAATCTCTCAAAGAAATCTTTTCCCAGAAGTCCTAACCCTATGCTCTCGTGACGGTCTACTCGTGAGCCCAAAGCCTTTTTGGTATCATTGAGGTGGATAGCTCTTAGATAGTTAAAACCTACCACATCCGCAAATTCGCTCCATACTGCATCGTAATTGTCGCGAATGTCGTAACCTGCCGAGTAGGTGTGGCAGGTGTCGAGGCATACGCCTACGCGACTCTTGTCCTCCACCTTGTCTATGATTTGCGCGAGGTGATAGAATGAGAATCCCATATTGCTTCCCTGACCTGCGGTGTTTTCAATGACAGCCGTTACGCCTATGGTCTTGTCAAGGGCGATGTTGATACTTTCTGCAATGCGTGTAAGGCAAGTGTCGGTGGGGATTTCATTCAGATGACTTCCAGGATGAAAGTTTAGCATCGTGAGTCCCAGTTGCTCGCAACGGTGCATCTCGTCATAGAATGCAGCGCGAGACTTCTCCAATCCCTCCTCCTGTGGATGACCTAAGTTGATGAGGTAGCTATCATGGGGAAGTATATATTGAGAGTCGTAGCCAAACTCGGCACAACGCTCCTTAAAGGTTGCAATACTCTCTTGTGTCAAGGGCTTTGACACCCATTGGCGTTGATTGCGAGTAAATAGTGCAAAAGCTGTTGCGCCTACCTCCTTGGCATTGACGGGAGCAAACTCTACGCCTCCCGAGGCTGATACATGTGGACCTATATATTTCATCTTTATTCTATTCTATTCGGTTTTAATCTATGCGCAAAGGTACATAAAAGAACATAAAAAACAACTCACGTTACATTAAAAAAAACTAAATGACTTTATATACAAAATCTATCAATGCTTGGCATGCTATGGGGCCTTGCTTAGTGTCTACTATGGAAATTACTAATTCATTGCCGTGAAACTGCCCTATAAACCCGCCAATTCAAGATTTTAAAAGAAAATGTTTGTTGTTTCAAACAAAATATTGTAGATTTGTCCCCCGAATAGGGTATGTTACGAGTGCCACTCGAGCCCTTTATTCAATAGGTGATTGCGAATAAAAACTATATAAAACTAAATTATCAATAACTAAAAATTATTAAGCTTATGAGAAAATTTACACTTTTACTCATGTCAATGTTCTTCGTATTGGGAACAGCAATGGCAAAGGATGAAGAATCTGCGGAGTTTGCACTGCAATACTCGACTCCTAAAGATGGTGAAAAGGTGACATCTGTGTACAATGTTATCTTGGGCTTTACCAAGGATGTGGTTGTCGCATTTCCTGAAGGAGGTATTGATGTTGTAAACAATGAGACCAAGGATGTAGTAAAAATTACACGTGTCTACTCTGACGAGTGGAGTCCTAAAAACCAAGTGACTTTCTTGTTCGAGCAAGAAACAGTTGCAGGAAAAGAAGGAAAGGATGAGTCGCGCGACAAGATTATCGAAACTCCTGGTACTTATAGTTATACAATTCCTGCAGGTGTCATCAAGAGTGTTGATGGTGAGGAATTCCCCGAGACAACTTTTACTTTCTCTATTGTAAGTACCTTCTCGCATGTTAGTTATACTCCCACAGAGGCCACTTCGCTTGAAAAAATAGAATTGACCTTCGATAAGGAAATTACAGAAGTGAAAATGCCTAACGGAGGATTAGTCGTTACAGACTTCTATTGGACTAACTTCTTTAATGTTAAGAATGAAGTTGTTATCAGCGATGACAAGAAGACTGTTACATTAGCACTTGAGACTCCAATTACAACACCAGGTCAATACTTTATGGAACTCTATCAAGGGGTTTTCATTAGTGCTGATGGTATAAGCCAAGGTGCAAATTTGTCTTTCAATGTTATCGACCCCGCTCCTTCTTTTACTACTACCTACAACGATGGTGATAAGGTAAAGGAGTTGGGCAATGTATTTGAGATTGCCTTCAAGAATGTCAAGGAAGTTAAGCTTTTGCAAGAGACGATGACCGTATATCTCCCCAGTCAGGGTGATGTAGAGGGTAAGGCAACATTGGCTGACAATAAGATTACCGTAACTTTCGAGCAAAAGTTTACTGCTGAAGGCGAATACTCGTTCTATATCCCTGCAGGCATGTTCACCATGGATGGCGTAGCTAATGAAGAGCTCGAGGTGAAGGTGACTTTGTTTACATTCAAAATCGAGCCCTTGGAGGTTGTAAGTGTAACACCTGCAGTAGGAAAGGTTGATCAGTTGACCAAGATTGTAGTGAAGTTCAATCAACTTGTATCTCTCTATTATGATGCAGACGGTAAAACCTTATCAAATGAAATTAAGTTGACATGTGGAGATAAAGAGTATACACTGAATTATGCACCTTCTGGCTACAATATTACTGATCAGGTAGAATATATGGTGAATGCTCAATGGATGGGCACAGAGTGGGGCTCAACTTCTCCCGTGACAGAAGATGGTACATACACCTTAAATTTGGCTGATATTATAGTAAACCATGCAGGCGAAGAAGTTATAGATGCATGGGGATATCCTGTAACAAAGTGGCATTCAGAAGGTAAGGCTTGCGAAGGTGTAGTCACTTGGACTATCGGTGAGGGTGATAGCGCCGTTGACTTCGTAAGTGCAGAAGCTGGTGAGCAGGTTATATATGATCTCCTTGGTCGTCGTGTGGAGAAGATTGTTGAGGCTGGTCTCTACATCGTAAATGGCAAGAAAGTTGTGATTAAGTAAATCAGCACTTAACCAATCCCCTATAGAATTACAGCGGATAGTCATGTACATGGCTATCCGCTTTTTTTGCCCTATCCAAGAAAAACAACATAATAGCTTGGTGTATTAGTCTAGTTCGACTACTTGATACTGTTTCAAAAAGTGTGTCTGCGTTAAGTAGTAAAAAAGGACCAGCCATGTTTGGCTAGTCCTGACAAGTTTGTAATTTTGGGTGTCCAAATCAAAAATTACAACTTATGTTACTTACAAAGGAACAAATTTCTGAG
>JAZKZX010000023.1:0-21867 GCA_045612925.1 Bacteroidaceae bacterium | reverse complement strand
GGAACTGCTAGCCCTAGGCATCGTGGAGATGCGCGAGCGCTACAAGAGTCGTTCGCCCGAGATCGTGGTACCCTTTGCCGTGGACATCGACCTGGAAGGAGTAACCTTCACCGTGCCCCAACGCAGCGACCGAAAGAAACTACTCGAGCTATCTCAGCTCAACGTAAAGCAATACAAGCTCGACCGCCTCAAGCAAGCCGACAAACTGAATCCCGAGCAAAAGAGCACCCGCTTGCTCAAAGAGATACAGGAACACCTCAAACTCGACAAGCTGCCCGCACATATCGAGTGCTTTGACAACTCGAACATCTCGGGCACCGATGCCGTGGCGGCTTGCATCGTGTTCCGTATGGGCAAGCCCAGCAAGCAGGAGTACCGCAAATACAATATCAAGACCGTCATTGGTCCCGACGACTATGCTTCGATGCGTGAGGTGGTGCACCGCCGCTACTCGCGTATGCTTACCGAGGGCACTCCCCTACCCGACCTCATCATTGCCGACGGTGGCAAGGGACAGATGGAGGTGATACGCGAGGTGGTAGAAGACGAATTGGGCTTGCATATCCCCATTGCTGGCTTGGCCAAGAATGACCGACACCGCACGGCCGAGCTCCTCTTCGGGTTCCCCACGATGAGCATCGGACTGAAGCAGCAGAGCGCCCTATTCCACCTGCTCGAACGCATACAGGACGAGGTACACCGCTTTGCCATCACCTTCCACCGCGACAAGCGCAGCAAGCGACAGACGGCCTCGGCACTCGACACGATCAAAGGCATAGGTCCCAAGACGAAAGATGCACTCCTTGCCCATTTCAAGAGCGTGAAGCGCATCAAAGCAGCTACACCCGAGGAACTGGAAGCTGTCATCGGTAAGCGAAAAGCAGAAATAGTGATGGAGGGACTCAATAATCCTTCACTCCCGTAAAACCTTTATGGCGACTTTTTTATTATCTTCGCAATATAAACATTTTGATACCTATTGTATGAAACGAATACTCTTACTTATCTCTCTTATCTCCTGCATGGTTGCAGGTTTCTCGCAAAACAATGCCAACATGGAGCAGGTGCGCAAGTTGGTGCTTGCACATAGTGCCATTGCCAATCTTTATGTGGACAAGGTAGACGAACAAAAACTTGTAGAAGCAAGCATCCAGGCCATGCTCAAGGAGTTGGACCCCCACTCTACCTACCTCACGGCCAAAGAAGTGGAGAAGATGAACGAGCCGTTGCAAGGCAACTTTGAGGGTATAGGCGTGCAGTTCAATATGGCTGATGACACGCTCTTTGTCATTCAAACCGTCAACAATGGTCCTTCAGAGAAGGTGGGCATCCTGCCTGGCGACCGCATCGTGATGGTAAATGATACCGCCATTGCAGGCGTGAAGATGGAGAGAGATGAGATCATGAAGCGTCTGCGTGGTCCCAAAGGATCGGTGGTGCAACTTGGCATTGTGCGTCGTGGTTATGATGAACAGTTGGTGTTCCGTGTTACACGCGACAAGATTCCTGTCAATACGCTCGATGCAGCCTATATGATAGCTCCGAAGGTGGGATACATCAAAATAAGCAGTTTCGGCGCCACCACACACGAGGAGTTTAGTGCGGCACTGGACACGCTGAAGAAAGAGAAGATGCAACACCTCATCCTTGACCTACAAACCAATGGAGGAGGCTATCTGAAGGCTGCGGTAGATATGGCAAACGATTTTCTACAAGAGGGACAGCAGATCGTATATACCGAAGGAGATAAGTCGCCCCACTCGGAGTTTAAAGCTGCAGGTAAAGGACAATTCCAAGAGGGACGCCTGGTAGTGCTCATTGATGAGTATTCGGCCTCGGCTGCCGAGATTGTGACAGGTGCCGTACAGGACTGGGATAGAGGTATTGTAGTGGGGCGCCGCTCTTTTGGCAAGGGACTCGTACAACGCCCTGTACCTATGCCTGATGGCTCTATGATACGCCTTACGATAGCACGCTACCACACTCCTTCAGGCCGCTGCATACAAAAGCCCTATGGCGAGGACATAGACTATCGCAAAGACCTGGAGGAGCGCTTCAACAAGGGAGAGCTGATGCATGCCGATAGCATACACTTCCCCGACTCGCTGAAGTTTCAGACTCGCACGATGGGGCGCACGGTGTATGGTGGCGGTGGCATTATGCCCGACTACTTTGTTCCTCTTGATACCTTGAGCTATACCAAGTATCATCGCGAACTTACGGCCAAGGGAGTCATCGTAAACACCAATCTCATTGTCATTGACCGCTACCGCAAGGAGTACGAAGCACGCTATCCTGACTTCAAAACATATATGAAGAAGTTCGAAGTAGACGATGCCATCCTCTCTATCCTGCTTGCCGAAGCCGAGAAGGCGGGTGTAAAGTATGACGATGCATTGTATCAAGCCTCACTCCCCCTCCTCAAGGTGCAGCTAAAGGCACTCATTGCACGAGATCTATGGGATATGAGCCATTTCTATGAGATATACAACCACACCAACGAGACGGTGATGAAGGGCCTTGAAATCATACAGAGCAGGGACTTCGACCTGACAGGGAAGTAGGACGGGAGGGGTGCGTTTCACTCCTTCTCCATGAAGCAATAAATCGGATAGTGATCTGACACCTTTATAGAGCGGTCCACCGTGCATCTATATGCTCTGAAATGCCGTGAGTGCAGTATGTGGTCGATACGGTAGTATAGCTTGTTGCGATTATAGCTGATGCCAGGGCCATTGCCGCTGTCGGCATAAGCATCTTGAAGCCTCTCCCGCATAGTGTGGCAAGTATATGAGATGGGCGAGTCATTGAAGTCGCCACATACGATGATATAGGGCGATGTTTCCTTCTTAAGATGAGTCATAATAATATCTGCTTGCTCGGCACGCTTGATAGCCGAGTCACGCAGCTTTTTCACGATCTCCTTGCTCCCCGCACTGCGAATATTGTCCTTCGGATTGCTCAAAATCTGCTCGTAAGTACTTTTGTCTTCGTTCCCTAATCCGATGGATTGCAGGTGGCAGTTGTATACCACGATAGTGTCTCCCTCGTGAAGGATACGATACTTGCTCGCACCATTGAAGGTGTCGCTAAATTTAAGATTCTCGACATCGAGAATGGGATACTTGGACAAGCACCCGAGGAAGCATGAGGCTAATTCGCTATCGTTAGACACAAGATAGGACCTATAGGGATACTCTTCGAGCAGTTTCTTATTCTTCTTAAGGGCTGAAAACTGCAACTCTTGGAGGCAAATGATATCGGCATCGGATGATTCGAGATAATTTATGACAGCATTTCCCTTATTGACATTTGAGGCGGTAATGTTGCTACTCAATATATTGTATGACAACACCTTGAGACTATTCTCAGGAGGACGTTGCCTATCGAAGTGTATAGGTATGAAGTCCCTTATCGGAGCAAGACAGATGAGTATAGTGATCAAGGGTATTGCCATATAGCGTGGGTAAAGCAGCAGCCACAAGAAGAAAAAGCATATATTGCCCACTAATACGAAGGGGAAGGCCAAGCCTGCCAATGAGAATAGCGGCATGTGCTCGGCAGGGAGTAGCGGGCTATAGGCACAACAAATGAGAAGTGCTGCTGCCACCACATTGACGGCAAAAAGAGGGAATAGAAGAATCTTCAGTACCTTTTTCATCGTTTGCTGGCTTCAAAGAGTCGGCGTTTCTCTTCATCGCTCAAACTGGCATAGCCAGATTTCTTCAACTTCTCCAATATCTTGTCTACCTCATCAGATTGTGCCTTCTTGCGTGCATTATACTCGTAATCAGCAGTACGCGAATTCGTAGTATGCACCTTCATCTTCGGTTTGCGAGGCTTACGCTCACGCTTGACAAACAGCCCCCCTATAGCATCTATGCATACATTGACCCAATGTGTGATGTCGTATCCACTGCTGATACCCTTAGCAAACCACCATCCGGCCAATGCACCTCCAAGGTGTGCAATGTGTCCGCCTGCATTGTTAGACCCTACATACAATGCATCAAAAAGCACGATGAAAAGAGCAAAATACTTCAACCGCACGGGACCTATCAGCATCAAGTTGATACGATATTCGGGCTCGCGAATGGCAGTAGCTATGGCAATAGCCAGCACCGAAGCCGATGCACCTACAAGAGTGGCACTATAGAGATTATTCTCAAATATGGGAAAAATATTATAAGCTACAATATATAGCAAGCCACCCAACAAGCCGCCTACGACATAGAGTCCACGCAAGTGCTTGGAAGAGAAGAAATATAGGAATAGCTTGCCAAACCAATATAGCCATAGCATGTTGCCTAACAGATGCCATATCCCTGCATGCATAAACATATAGGTAATGAGTGTCCACGGGCGGCGTAGTAGTTGCAGCAGGTCGGCAGGGAGGTAGAGCGAGCGTAGGAACTCAGCGCTACTGATACCGAACAAACCCAATACAACGCCTACCAATGCGCAGAGTATGAACGCTGCTACATTGATATAGATAAGGCGTACAACGATATTGCCCTGTTGGAAGGTGCGCTTCAAATCATCAAAAATACCTGCCATGAAGAGTCCCTTTCTTTCGCCAATACATAATAAGGAAGAAGCCAAATACCATGCCGCCCAGATGTGCAAAGTGTGCTATGCCATCGTTTCCTGTCAATCCCAAATATATCTCCAACACAAAGTATCCGATAATGAGCCACTTGGCTTTGATAGGCATTGGCAGAGGAAAGATAAAGATCTCGTTGTTGGGGAAGAGCATAGCGAACGCCATTAATATGGCATACACCGCTCCTGATGCGCCCACGGTGGGTACACTGATAATCTGCTGGCATAATGCAAGCCATGCCGATGCCGTACGCGAAGTGCCATTGATAGGGATGACAGTATCGGCAGGGTACTCAGCAAACTGAGCTGCATCGTGCATCAAGGGCATAAATTCAAAGTATTGTGTCACCTCTTGCACCAATCCTGCGCCCAGGCCACAAAGGATATAATAGAACAAGAAGCGCTGCGGGCCCCATACAGTCTCTAATATGCGGCCAAACATCCACACAGCAAATAGATTGAAGAAGATATGCTCAAATCCCGAATGCATGAACATATAGGTGAAGAGCTGATACAATCTGAATTTTTCGGATTCTACATAGTGTAGTCCCAATAGATCATTCAAGTCCATCCCATACTTTTCGCCTACGATAGCAGCAAAAAAGCATAGTATATTGATGATAATCAGGTTTTTTGTTACAGGTGGGGTATTATTCATCTCTGCTACAATTTTATAAAAACACGCAAAGTTACATATATTATTCTATATGTTCCTCTTTTTCACATTCTATAACTATCGTGCCATCACGGCAGATACTTGCTGATGTCTTTGCCGAAGTGCGCTAACTCGCGCACCATACTGCTGCTGATAGCTGCGTATTGAGGTTCGCTGATGAGCAGCAAGGTATCTATACCCGTGAGCATGCGATTGATGTCAGCAATGTTACGCTCATACTCAAAATCGATGGTGCTCCGCACACCGCGTACGATAAACTGAGCCCCGATAGATTGGGCAAAATCTGTGGTCAAGCCCTCGTAGCTTACCACATGTATGCGCGGCTCGTCTTTATAGAGTGTTGCGATGCGCTGCAGACGCTCGTCCAAAGAGAACATCGTGCGCTTTTCGGTGTTGATACCGATGGCGATATACAACTCGTCAACAAACAGAAGAGCCCGATGCACCAATGCATCGTGCCCTATAGTAAAGGGATCGAATGTGCCGGGAAATATGGCTGTTCTCATCATTCTTCTTCTGGTTTATCCTCTTCCACAACAAGATTGTCGATAATGAAGTTCTGACGCTCCATGGTATTCTTTCCCATATAGAACTCCAGAAGTCCCGTGACAGCCTCCTTCTTACTCAGGGTGACACGCTCAAGGCGCATATCTTCGCCGATAAAATGCTTAAACTCATCGGGAGAGATCTCTCCAAGACCTTTGAATCGGGTGATTTCAGGATTAGGGCCGAGCTCATTGATAGCCTTCACGCGCTCCTCTTCAGAGTAGCAGTATCGGGTAACGAAATCACTCTTACGATTGGCTTCGGTGTCGTTCTCCTTGCTATACCCCTTGATATTGCGTTTCTTGTTGCGCACACGGAAGAGGGGCGTCTGCAGGATGTATACATGTCCCTTCTTGATGAGGTCGGGGAAGAACTGCAAGAAGAAGGTAATCATGAGCAGTCTGATGTGCATGCCATCGACATCGGCATCGGTAGCCACGATGACCTTATTGTAGCGCAAACCCTCAAGGCCATCTTCGATGTTGAGTGCCGCTTGCAAGAGGTTGAACTCCTCATTCTCGTACACCACCTTCTTAGTGAGTCCGAACGAATTGAGCGGTTTACCGCGCAAGCTGAATACTGCTTGTGTGTTCACATCACGGCTCTTGGTGATGGATCCGCTCGCAGAGTCACCCTCGGTAATAAAGATACACGACTCATCGGTGCGGTCGCCCTTGGCATCGTTCAAGTGTATGCGGCAATCGCGCAGCTTGCGGTTGTGCATGTTAACCTTCTTGGCCCGCTCGCGAGCTATCTTGGTGACACCAGCGATGGCCTTGCGCTCCTTCTCGCTCTCCTGTATCTTCTGCAGCATAGTGTCTGCCACATCAGAGTTTCGGTGTAAGTAGTTGTCCACCTCGGTTTTGATGAAGTCGCCCACAAACTTGTTGAGGCTACGCCCTCCGGGCTCCATTACGGTAGAGCCAAGCTTCACCTTGGTCTGACTCTCGAAGACAGGCTCCTCTACATTGATAGCAATAGCACCTACGATACCATTGCGAATATCGGTAAATTCGTGGTTTTTGTTGTAGAACTCCTTGATGGTGCGTGCTATATGCTCCTTGAAGGCGCTCTGGTGTGTACCGCCCTGTGTGGTGTGTTGTCCGTTGACAAATGAGTAGTACTCTTCGCCATACTGGTCGGTATGGGTGAAGGCAATCTCTATGTCCTCAGTCTTGAGGTGTATAATGGGATAGAGAGTCTGTGCTGTCATGTTGTCGGTGAGCAGGTCCACGAGACCATTGCGCGAGAGGATGCGCTTGCCGTTGAACATGATGGTGAGGCCCGTGTTCAGGTAGGTGTAGTTGCGCAGCATCGTTTCTATGTATGCCGTGCGGAACGAGTAACCTATAAACAATGTATTGTCAGGTTCAAAGAGGATGCGTGTACCTGACTCCTCGGGGCCTGCATTGGTGGTGGTGTCACTGATGAGGTTGCCCTTCTCAAACACCACTGTGCGCACCTTCCCGTCGCGGTATGAGCTAGCTTCGAAGTGTGAACTCAACGCATTTACCGCCTTCACACCCACACCATTGAGACCCACGCTCTTCTTGAATGCCTTGCTATCGTACTTACCTCCCGTATTGAGCACGCTCACCGCTTCTACTAGTTTGCCCTGGGGGATACCGCGACCATAGTCGCGCACGCTCACGCGCTTGTGATCTACCACCTCAATCTCGATGCGCTTGCCGGCGTTCATCTTAAACTCGTCTATGGAGTTGTCGATAATCTCCTTTAGCAATACATAGATACCATCATCGTTCTGTGTACCATCGCCCAGCTTACCAATGTACATACCAGGACGCAGGCGCACATGTTCCATATCACTCAAGTGGCGTATGTTATCATCGGTATACGCTACCTGCTCTTCGATGGGCATATTCAGTTCCTCGCTCATAGTGTTTCTGATTTATCGCGTAAAGGTACGACTTTTTTGTGAGATATCACGAGCTATCAGCCGAAAACTACATCAAATCCATGATGTTATAAGAAAGCAGGGTCGCATGCGACTGCATACGACCCTTGCTATAAAAGAAATTTGTATATTACTTTGCTACAGCCTCAAGACGCTTGAGGATAGCGAAGATAAACGCTGCTGACACGAGACAGATGCCGATGAGCACGCCCCAAATGATAGAAAGATCCATACCCCACATGAGACCAGGCACCATGATAAGGAAGTTACCGATGGCGGTTGCTACGAACCATCCACCCATCATCATACCCTTGTACTTGGGAGGAGCCACCTTAGAAACGAATGAGATACCGATGGGCGAGAGCAAGAGCTCAGCGATAGTGAGCACGAAGTAGGTGCTGATGAGCCAGTTGGGAGATACCAATGTAGCGGTACCTGCAGCTACTGCTGCTGCCTGCTCCTCTGCTGCGGGGAGCGACCATGAAGCTACCAAGAGCACTACGAAAGCCATAGCAGCCACGAGCATACCGAGACCTATCTTCATGGGTGACGAGGGTTCCTTGCCCTTCTTGGCCAATGCACCGAAGACGATACCGATGATAGGAGTAAGAGCTACCACGAAGCAGGGGTTGAACTGCTGGAAGATGGGAGCCTCAACAGCTACTGAACCTGTTACATTCATAGCCTTGTATACGAGTACACCTACAGATGCCACGGTGATAAGGCCTGCAATAGCCTTACCTTTAGCTGTCTTAGATTGGAAAATATTGAGCACACCATACACAGTGATTACACAAAGGAGAAGATTCCAGAAGCTACGAATCTCAGTAAAGCTGAGCGACTTGCTGAGGAAGAGGCTCATGAAGCCTGTTTCAGAGGTAGCAGTGTACTCACGAGCAAACTGGTTCATGGTGATACCGTTCTGGTGGAATGCCATCCAGAAGAAGATAACCACGGCAAATACCAAGCAGAGGCAAATGATGCGCTCCTTGGTTTGAGCGGGAGTAAGTTCCTCTTCAACTACAGGTTCAGCACCTTTTGCTACCACCTTGGCACGGTCAGCATGAGCAAATGTCTTGCGGAAAGCATAGTAGATAGCGATAGAGAGAATCAGTGAAGCGCAAGCCACAGCGAAAGCGTAGTGGTAAGAGTCACCCTTGCTGATGCCCAACGAATCCTGTGCCCAAGCCATGATAGAGAGTGCTACGGCAGCGGCAAACATAGAGCCGAGGTTGATAGCCATGTAGAAAATGCTGAAACCCTCGTCGCGCTTTGCTGAGTACTTAGGGTCATCGTAGAGGTTGCCCACGAGCACCTGCAGGTTACCCTTGAAGAGACCAGTACCTACGCAGATGAAGAGCAACGCCAATGCCATCACACCGAGCGCCATAGCACCAGCGCCGAGAGGCAATGACAACAACAAGTAGCCGAGGAACATGATAACGATACCGCTGGTCACCATCTTGCCGAAACCGAACTTATCGGCCAGCATACCACCGAAGAGGGGTACAAAGTAAACGATGCCAAGGAATGCAGCCTGGATAGAGCTGGATGTTCCCATTGAAAAACCGAAATTGTCCTGCAAAAAGAACAGGAACACAGCCAACATGGTGTAGTAGCCGAAACGCTCACCTGTGTTAGCGAGGGCAAGTGCCCAAAGACCTTTAGGATGTCCTTCAAACATAGAGATAGTAGTTATTAATTAATGAATATTTTACCAAATTCGCGCAAAGATACATATTTACAACGACATATCCAAATCTCAATCTCTGATGAGGCATTGTGAAAATGAAAATAAAAATAAAAAAATCAAAACATTGCATCTTCAAGTAAAATTCTGTAGCTTTGCACCAATAAGAAACACAACTCACCAATCATAAATCAAATTATGGCAAAATTTAACAGAATCCTCCTCAAGCTCAGTGGCGAGAGCCTCATGGGCGAGCAGCGCTACGGCATTGGCGAAAAGCGCTTGGGCGAATACGCGACCCAAATTAAAGAGATCCACGATATGGGTGTGCAGATAGGTATTGTGATCGGTGGTGGCAACATCTTCCGCGGCCTTACTGGTGCAGGCAAGGGTTTTGACCGTGTCAAAGGCGATCAGATGGGTATGCTCGCAACCGTAATCAATAGCCTTGCACTCAGCTCAGCACTTACTGCTATCGGCGTGAAAACGCGTGTACTCACCGCTATCCGCATGGAGCCCATCGGCGAGTTCTACACCAAGTGGAAAGCCATCGATTGCATGGAGGCAGGCGAGGTAGTCATCCTCAGCGGTGGCACCGGCAACCCATACTTCACCACCGATACGGGCTCATCGCTCCGCGGCATCGAGATTGAAGCCGATGTTATGCTCAAGGGAACCCGTGTTGACGGCATTTACACCGCCGATCCCGAGAAAGACCCCACCGCCACCAAGTTCAGCGAGATCACCTACGATGAAATCTATACTCGCGGACTCAAGGTGATGGACCTCACCGCCACTACGATGTGCAAGCAGAACAACCTGCCCATATATGTATTCAATATGGATGTCGTGGGTAACCTCAAAAAGGTGATGGAGGGCGAGCCCATCGGTACTTATGTGCACAATTAACCCTTGAAAAGACCCATTTAAGCGCGTTTTTAGAAAAAAAATCCTATTCCTGCTTGTAGATTCAGAAAAAGGTGTTAACTTTGCACCGCTTTTGAGAAGCAACGTCTGTAAAAAGACGCCCAGATGGCGGAATCGGTAGACGCGCTGGTCTCAAACACCAGTGGGGCAACCCATCCCGGTTCGACCCCGGGTCTGGGTACTGAAGCGGAGTTTCAGAGGAATCTGAGACTCCCTTTTCATTTAAAATCGGTTCTCTACCCATCAGAAGGGCGATTATCGGGTTAAATTCTGCGGTTCGACATTTTCCATTTTCAAAAATCATTTTCCCACAAAAAATCGAACCAAGCACATCCATCTTCACCGACATATCTACAACAGAAAGACACTTTTCTAAATTGTTAATGAACGACATAGCATATGCTATCTGCGGTTCGACAATCTGTCGGTTGGGGACTTTCAATATTTCCGCTTGACTTTTGAGAGCATAGATTTCATTGCTGTATCTTTGCTTCATTTCATTATAGTCTTCCGAAGCAATCTCTTTGTCAGTGAAACTATCCTGCAAATTTTTCAAACGATTTTCTATTTTCTTGATATCTTCTTGTATGCGACCCTTTTCCTTGTTAACTTCTTTGAATCTATCCGCTCTAACATCATCCAAGACTTCTTCATACAAATCTAACACCGCTTTACAAGGACGTATCTTACTGATATGACTAAGTATGTCTTTATTCATTTTATCAGCAGGAACACGGTATTTCTTGCAGTCATTACAATGATAATATGCGTATGTTTGGTTTCTACCCTTACTGTGCGATGCTCGTATTTTAGCGCCACATAGAGGACATTGGAGGAATGGATAGAAATAGTAATCCTCATGTGGGAGTTTTACCACCTTAGCTCTTTTCTTTGTTTCTACGTTTCGATTGCGCTCTGTCACTGTATCAATGCGACTCTGAACCTTCATGAATGTCTCTTTAGTGATTAGCGGTTTATGGATGCCTTCTACATACTGCGCTGGCTCACCAAGATACTCAGGAACATATATCTCACCACAATAGAAATGATTACGAAGCATTTCAAAGAATGAACTTCTTGAAACTTTTAGTCCTCGTTTTTGGACTTCTTTCATGACCAACGTTGGGGTCTTTATACCCTTCGCCACTTCTTCAAAAGCATCACGCACCAATGGAGCAACTTTATCGTCGACCACAACTTTCTTCTGCCCCTTCAGATTTTTATATCCTCTCGGTGCTTTGTTTGAGCATCTTCCTTTAAGCAATGTCCCATGGATGCCATCACGAGTTCTTCGTGAAATCTTGTCATCTTCTGTGTGAGCTACGCCACAAGAAATCGCCATCAACGTAGACCACTCTGTAGACTTGAAGTCAATAGTTGATTCTATTGCATTGATTTCAACACCCAATTCGTCATAGAATTTACGCTTGTAAACAAAAGCAAACTCTACATTTCTCGCATATCTATCCCAACGCAAGAAAAGAACTTTATTCACCTTGTTCCTGTTCTTTTTGCAATACTCATACATTCTCTTCATTTGGGGACGATTCATATCGAAACTTTTTGCTGAATAGTCCTCACGATACACCTCAATAACATCATATCCATTGTTTGAGCAAAATGCCCTCAATTGTCTTTCTTGCTCTTCTAATGAACATCCCTTCTTTTGTTCATCACTGCTAACGCGACAATATAGTATTACACTTATGGTCTTATTCATTTTAGTATTAGTTTATTTGAATTATTCTCTGCCTCACATTCCACCGAAATTTGGTATGTGGCGATTTGATATAAGAAAGTTCTTAATAGCTTTATTTCTTCGGTACTTATTTTGTAATTTGCCGACTCTAATGTTTCTCGGCAGCGTTCAATACTAAGCATCTTGACTTAGTTTATTACATGGCAGACTGTACAAAACAACCATAGTCCATGCTGTTATGTGTACATTAGTTCGACTCTGTTAAGCAATAATTT
This sequence comes from Bacteroidaceae bacterium, assembly GCA_045612925.1. Lineage (GTDB taxonomy): Bacteria > Bacteroidota > Bacteroidia > Bacteroidales > Bacteroidaceae > UBA1189. Next base: position 9,537 of record JAZKZX010000023.1, on the reverse strand, counting down.
CGCTAACAGACTTCTGTTCGTCAGGTAATGCACTAAACCTTCACCGTTGGAGGTTAAGTAAAATAGAGGATTTTCTGTTTTGTAAGATTGGAGTGCCCATCTCTCCTAGATGAATTTGCAAGGCTTATTCTATGCTTCCGTTGGAAGTTGTTGCAAAGTTCCTGGTTTTTCTTGACACTTCCAAATTTTTCACATAATTTTTTTAAGTTTAAGCAATGTATTTGTTGAAGTACCTGTAATACGATGGACATTATTCAAGCTCAATCCCTTACGCAATAGTTTAATCTCTTCTTGATACTGCACCTTCATTGCATCATCACTTTTACGGTATCCAATTTTTCTACCAACCTTGCCTCCTGCAGTTCTAAAATGATTATAACCACTCTCTAAGCGACTTTTTATAAGACTACGCTCCAGACTATTAAATTGAGCAAGAATGCCCATAACAAGTTGTGAGATAGGGTTAGGTTGCCCATTGGCCAAAAGAGTCTCTAATCCATTTTGGAGGATGTAAACGGATATTTTCTTCGCTGTAAGATATTCTATAACAGAAAGGAAATCTACTGCTCGTCTTGATAAGCGACTGCATTCATAGATTAGTACTTTATCGACCTTGTTACTATCAACAAAGTTCAGCAACTCTGTCAATGCTTGACGCTCTGCTACCGACTTTGCCCCACTTACCTTTTCACAGAACTCCATCACAACCTCGTATTCCATCTTACGGGCATACTCTCGCAACTCTACTAACTGACGCTCATAGTCTTGCCCTGCTGTGCTAACTCTTGCATATATAACCACCTTTGCCATAACCTTGATGATGTTATCAATAAATAAGTTTTACAGCACAAAGATAATTATTATAATTGAAATAGAATAATATTTGCCAAGAAAAAGCAATAAATAATATGATTTTACTTAAATTTGAATAATAATTTGCTAATTTTGCCTTCAAATAGAGACTATGGATAGAACCATCTTACATTTAGAATTTGAGGAGAGGCATGAATATTTTGGTTCGCCTGCTTCTTTATTTGACAAATACACGCGGGATGACATAGGTATTTCTCAGCAAGCTCTGAACAACTATTTCAGCAAATTGAAAAACTGCGATGAGGCTGTGTATAAGAACAAGAAGTGCACCATACGAAAAGGTGTACTTTATGTAAAAGCAACAACAAGAGGAAGAAAGAAACAAAGCGAATAAATCTTCTATCGACTTGTTGCTTTCCTAAAAAGAATAGTTAACTTTGCATCATTAACACATCAACCATTATTGCCTATGGAACAATAACAAATTAAAGACATATAAATAAAAGCGTTAGCTTTATTCTGACTCTCTTAAAATCGCCAAAATTTCAAGAATGCAGTCAAGGGTAAAAGTTGATGCTCACGCTATATGGCGTGGGCTTTTACTCGTATATGACTGCATGGTGTTTGGCGATACCTAAGAGAGTATAGACGAAGTTTTAGTCCACGTTTTTATTGTCTATAGTAGAGGTCGGACTAATCAATTACAATCAATCATTAAAAACGAAGGAAATGAAAAAGTATATATCATATTTAGCAATGGTTTTATGTGCAGTTGCACTATTGTCAAGTTGTTCTAATGATACCGAAAACGAGCAATTACAAGAACAAGAGAATGTAAAAGTTACTTTCATTTACACTCTTGATACATCGAATGGAGGTTCTATGTCGCGTGCTATAACAAATGCAGAAGTCTTTAATGAGTTCTATGCAAAAATCACAAGCGGAGAACTCGTTGCACCTTCATATAACCTTACCCTTACAGAGGTTACAACAGGTGCTGTATATACATTTAATGGCAAGTGGGATAGTCACGACCTTGTAACCCTACGAACGGGAACCTATAATGTTGTAGGAGAGTCTAAAGCAGAAGGTGAAAACATACAAGATAAGTGCTCTTTCACCTTTAATGAACAAATAGAAATCAATGCAGAAAGCAGTACGATTACTCTACATGCAAACTACGATTGTTTTCTGTTGATATTTAATAACTCTCAAATTGAATCACTTGAAAACAATAATGGAAGCGTCCAATCGTCTTTCTATACATTTGAGACTTACAAATACGCTTTTGTCAATGATAAACTTTTCATTGAGGAACAGAAGAACAATGCATACATATTAGGCAAGTACACCGATAATGCTGAATTTAAGATATTTACAGGTAACTTGAAATTCGAGAAGGGCAAATACTATGTTTATAACAGTGTTTCAAATGGTTTCGATGTTCCACCAATGGAAGAAGGAGGAAATACACAAGCAACAGATAATCGAGAAATTGAAGGTTTTGGTCGTATTGCAGATGCTATAGATTTAGGATTAAGCGTAAAATGGGCAAGTTGGAATGTCGGTGCTTCAAATATTGCAGATTATGGAGGATTGTATGGCGCTGGTGACCCAACTGGCCTACTCACATCTACAAACTATTCTCTATATTATTATAATTATGGAGAATGTATATGTGGTACAGAATACGACATCGCAACAGTAAAATGGCAAGAAAATTGGAGAATGCCAACAATGGAGGAACTCGACGAATTAAAAGACAAATGTCAATGGGAACACAATGTTAACAATGAAGGTATATATGGCAGTATTGCTATTGGCCCAAATGGGAACTCGATATTTTTTCCATATGCAGGAAATAGTCATGGAGGAAAAGAACCTGGTAGGGATGAAATAGCGAGCATATGGTCTGGGGACTGTGGCATATACCCCTATTCTCACGGATATAAAGATTTGGACATTTTTAAAGATGGAAAATTTCAGACTGATGGTAGTGAAAATTGGGTAGCTCAATCAGTTCGCCCTGTATGCGATTACGAAAATCAATAAAACCTTTTAAGTTAATTTGAGACGTAAATATCATTGTCTTGATGGTGTTTATAAGATTAAATTGAGCTGGAGTTATAATGAAGTGATATGAAGATGAGGCTTGCAATGTAAGCCTCATCTTTTGCTATAATAGATTACGAACTTTTCTAATGATTTCGTTCTCTTTTCGATTAACCTTCATTTTGACAGCTTGAAACTTTTTCATTCTGTCTGCTAGTCCATTCCTGCTGTTATACACGGAATCACAACGCAGAGTCTGTTCTATCATCTTTAAATCACCTTTATACGCATCTAACAGGTATGCCATTGCCCATTCTTCGTAACCATTGCATTTGGTCGTATCCAAGATGGTGGCAGAAACATTAAAGACTCTTTCGAATTGTTCTCTTATAGGTGAATCAATTGCGTCGAAGAAATCTTCAATGCCCGTACCGACGCCAACTCTTTCTCTTATCTGCTTTTCCCCTTTTAAAGTTATTTCAAACCTCGTTTTGCCGTAAAAGTAATTCATTATTTCATTCCGATTCTCCAATGAGTCTACGAATTTCCGACTATGAGATAGCAACTCTTGGTATTTATTGTAGACTTTTATCTCTTCTTTACCATAGATGGCATCTTTTGTAAAGGTCACACCTTTATTCGTGTAGTGTTGCCATTTGAACCGCCTATAATTACCTACATTCTGATTAAGGGCATTGAGCACTTCATCTGTTAATTTCAAATTAACATCCTTGGTTACATCCGCTCTTATTATCCAACCATGATGTAATATGCCATCAACATCAAGAGTGCATATCCCTAATGTATTGATATTCTCCAGACATTGGCGAATTGTATCACGACTAATCAATTCAGCATAACGTTCTTTAAGGATCTTTGAAGAGAACTCAATCTCCATTGATTGATGATAATTATTAGTTGCTATAAATAGATTATATGGTATATCATTGTGATATTTGGAGTTGAAACATCTTCCATGCTCCATTTCCTTGGAATTATATCGAATACCAAAAGGTATTTTCATCTTTTTCAGATATTTATTACTACATCTAATCTTAATTGTATCACATTTAATAAACATTAAATTAAATATTTACACTCTTTATTTTCTCTTTTAGTAGGACTGGAATGCTTTCACTTACATGTTCATTACAGTGAGCATTTCCCTACTTTGTTAATAGTGACGATGGTTATAGACCATCGTCATTTTTGTTTAGATAATCATCCATTGACAAAGTGTTTGGTTTATTCTTAACCGTTCTCCAATAATTCAACATTGATTGTTGAATGTGCATTTTATGCAATTCTGATTTCGGTTTTTTGCTTGATGCGCTAATTTTACTCTTTGTTTCATCGCTTAGCTGGCGATACTGTCTTTTGTACTTTTTCATATTCTTTTTTATATAAATATTACCGAAGTAGAAGAAGTAAGTAAAGTAAAAATATATTTTTTTGCCTCGAAAACTAAAACTAACACGTCAAACAAGTGGAAGTCCTATTACACCTACTATGGAAGGCATTAAATTAAGGCGGTTTACCGTTGTAACCTATTGAACCTAAAGGGTAGGAAGGGGAGACTACTTCTTATATTAAGAAAATACTCTCCTTTTCTGAGGTGTGGAAAATCATTCTATTACAGATTATCGAATGATGGGAAGTGTTTTTTTAACCTATATATCTTTGCTAAGTCTTCCATAAACCGTCTGGAAAACAGGTAGTCTTCGGTGTACAGAGGAAAGAGGAGTTCACACGAACTTCTCTTTTTCTTTTTCTCCACACAAATGTTCCGTTTCCTTGAAGATTAAACTCCAAGACCTTGTCACGATAGTTTTTGTGCAATAGTTGCGAATCACTTATTACATTAAGCCTCTTGGGTATATTGTTCCCATATACAACCAATTAGCATATTTAACAGGCTCCCAGAATCCAATTGACCCGACATAATATTTCATACGCATATATTATCGAAATCATGCAAAATAGAGGAACATAAAATGACACAAAAGACTTTGTGTCAAGATAAATTTACTGTACCTTTGGGGAAAATACATATCATGAACATCGAAGACATCCGTGAATACTGCTTACAAAAGGTCCATACCGACGAGGTTTTTCCTTTTGACGAGACCACACTCGTATTCCGCCTCATGGGAAAGATCTTTGCTTGCCTCGATCTGGAGCGTCCCTGCCTTGTGGTACTGAAGTGTGAGCCAGATTATGCACTAGAGTTACGCGATAGGTATCATGGCATCGAAGGAGCGTGGCATTGGAATAAGAAGCATTGGAACCAAATCTACCTCGACCGCGATGTACCCGACACCCTTATCTACAAACTTATAGACCACTCCTACGAGGAGGTCTACAAGAAGATTCCGCGTAAGGTGAAGGCTGCGTATGAGAAGTAGAGATAGAGTAATATTACATATTAAGCACACTGCAGCACCATGTTATTCAACACCTTTGGTAACCCTTCGCAAAAGACACTGATGCTCATCCACGGACTGGGAGTATCATACCAAGTCTTCGCTCCGCTAATTGAGCATCTACAGGCCTGCTACCATATTATTGCAGTGCAAGTCGACGGTTTCCTTCTCGATGCCGAGGGCAAAGCCATACCCTCTACATTCACGAGCATCGACGATCAGGTGGATCAACTTGTACAACATATTCGCTCGACATACGAAGGGCACATAGATGCCGCCTACGGCCTCTCGATGGGTGGGTGCATCGTAGCCAAACTACAGGAGCGTGCCGACATCACCATCGACCACGTCATCCTCGACGCAGCTCCCTTGCTACCCCTACCGCGCTGGAGTATCGATCCCTTGCGCTACTATCAGAGTTTCAATGTGTGGTGCAGCTATCACATGAGCGACTTCTTCAAATGGCTCTTCCGCTCACACTACTTCGACACCCTACTCGACGAACTCGCCAAGGTATATCCCTCGGGCTATGGCCGTGCCGTGCGCGATGCCTACAAGTCCATCTACACCTCGCGCCACGAGTGTGTGCGAAGCACCGATGTGCATTACTGGTACGGGCGGCACGAAGCCTTTGTGGCCAAATTTATGTTTCGCCACCTCGAGTCGCTCGCTCCCCATTGTCACATCACCCGCTTCCCTCGCATGCAGCACGGGCAGTTGGTGATAGACCACCCTGACAGGGTGGCCCAGATGCTCGTGGAGATTGTGGGGTAAGGATACCCATCCCAGGAAAGCCCCATCACTGTATCGTGTCGGGAATGTTTATAGTACATATAGCTGCAACATCATCCAGGTGGCAATCATGTGGCAGATGTCGCCGAGGATGACGAAGACATGGAACACGGAGTGTATGTAAGGTATCTTCTTGAAACTATAGAGCACGGCTCCTACGATGTAGGCTACGCCCTCGCCCACGACCCACAGCACGATGGGGAGCCCGCAGGTGTCGTAGAAGGGCTTGAAGGCTATGAGGATGGTGAGCCCCATGAGCACATAGCAGGTGGTCTCGAGGTAGCTCTGCGTCTTCATCTTGCGAAAGCTGAGTGCTGTGCCCACGATGGCACAAAGCCACACGAAAGCGCATATCGTCAAGCCCCACACGGGTGCTCCGCCATCGCGCATGGCGATGAGCGTCAAGGGAGTATAACTGCCTGCGATGTGCCAGTAGATGGCGGCGTGATCCAGCTTGCGTGCCAGCGCCTTGGCCTTCACGCGAGAGGCGGGGATGGCGTGGTAGACTACCGAGGCGGCATACGAGCTGACTACGCCAAACAGATACATCGCCAGACTGAAGGGTACCAGCCAAGAGCCCAAGCCACTGCATAGCACAAGGAAATATATGCACACGGCAAGCGACATGGCGAGCCCCACGCCGTGGGTGCTCATGTTGACAATCTCTTCGGGAAGGGAATAGGCGTTCTGCTTTTTCATAGTTCATTCATTTTAGGTCGTTGCCTCGGCAAAGGTAGGGATTTTCGGGCTAAAGACCAATATTTTTAACTCCTTATCTCCATGCCATACACCTTGCCGCGCAGCCAGGTGCCAAACTCCTCGATGGTGTGCGTGGCGAGGTATCGCTGCTGCTCCTCGACGCTGATGAGGGGCGCTAAGCCTATACGCACGGGGTGGCCAGCCTTGTTGAACACCTCGGCGGGGAGGCGCAAGAGGCGCACACGCCAGTCGATGAGGCCGAGCGTGTAGTAGAACGAAGAGTTGCGGTCAAAGAAGCGTACGGGCATGATAGGCACCCTCGCCTTGGCGATGAGGCTGATGATGGCAGGCTGCCACGGGCGGTCGCGCACGCAGCCCTCGCGTAGGCTGAGGTCGCTCACCGCACCCGAGGGAAACAGTCCCAAACCGCCGCCCGAGCGCAGCTGCCCGAGGGCATGCCGCACACCCATGATGCTCTCCTTGGTGGCTGCCGTGCGCTCCACTCCCGTGGGCGTGACCGAGATGAACGAGGGAGCCAGAGCCTCCACACGGTTCAGAATCTTGTTTACCATGATCTTATAATTGGTGCACCGATGCCCGAAGAAATCGGCCAGGATGACCCCATCAATGCTGCCATAGGGATGGTTACTAATGGTAATGAAGGGAGTCTCGTCCAGGGTGTGCAGTTGGGCTTCGGCCTCCTCGCTCTCGACAAACACCTCGTAGTCGATACCTAAATCCTCAAGCACGCTGCGGGCAAAGTCTGCCCCACGGAGGTGGGCATGGCGGTCGTAGAGGGCGTTGAGCCTGTCTACCGACAATAGGTGCATCGTGCCGCGAGCAAGGGAGCGCCCCACCCGTCCGCGGAAGAGCGGGGTCAGCTGTTCTATTTCCTGTAGGGTCAGTAGAGGCATGTTTAGGGTGTAGAGTTTATTTTGGCTATTGGCTCATTGCTCAGTATGGTTTCACGGGGTCAATCGCCTCGTACCCCTTGAGGTCGCGGCTGAAGTTGCTCAAGTGGATAATGACGAGCACCACGAGGATGATGAGTCCTACGATGTCCAGCGCACCGAAGGCGATGGGCGTACCAAACACATCGAAACATACGGCCCACTCGCGCAGCGGTGCTATGGTGGCAAACAGTGTGTTCACCACGATCATGATCAGTCGGAACTCCGTAGGGCCCATGCCTGCATAGGTCAGCTTGAACTCCCCCTTGAGGTGTGCATTGATGTATACTGAGATGGAGAGCATCAGGTACACGGCCAATACCGCCATGGCAATGTAGAGGTTGAGCATACCGCTCAGCCCCGCACCGATACACATGATGGCCATCGTGATGCCGTCGATGTTGTGGTCGAGGTAGAACCCGTAGATGGGTCGTTGCGTGCCGCGCACGCGTGCCAGCGTGCCGTCGAGCGAGTCGCCATACCAGTTGATGACAAAGCCCAGCGAGGCCAGCCATAGCCACCCGATATGGAAGTTTGAGAGGGCATAGCCCACGGCCACCACCACGGCACCCACCACACCGATGGCGGTGAGCATGTCCGATGTCATCCAGCGAGGTTGTCGCTGGGCTAGCCACACAAGTACCTTCTTTTCCACGCCATTCAGCACCGAGGTCTGGATGCGTACCGATTGTTCCTGTTTCATACGTGTTACGATTTGTTATGATTGTTTTCTATTCCTTGTGCCGATGACAGGACTCACACCTGTATCTTTCACTCCATTTAACGCGTTTGGGGAAATGAATGTTCTCTGTTGAACCACATCGGCGATCATTAGAAAAGAGCTTTACGCTGCAAAAGTAATGTCTCGCTCTTGATGGGGAATTACGATTTTCGGCCCGAAAATGTTCATTTTTTCCTCGTTAAGAATCTTTATGAATCGTAAGTAAATGTTTGCAACGGGCAAACATTTCGGTCCGATGTTGCGTTAGTGTAAAAAAGAAAACATTATCTTTGCACCCATTATGAGAGCAATGACACGACACACCCGATGGATTCTCTGTATGGCTACAATGCTGCTATGCCTTGTGGTATGTGGTGTCAATGCTGCAGCGACCGACAAAGTATCGGTGCCAACGACGGAGGTTGCCAGCACCACGTATGAGGAGTGCGAAGTTGTATGCGCCTCACTCGTCGAAAAGGAGAGCGATCAGCTCAATGCCGCACGCGAGATGGGTATGTGGGCCATGCCTTCGCAGGCGTTTTCCATACAAGGTACGGCAGGACGGACGATCTCGCTCCATACGGCATGGCAGCGCGCGACACGAATGCTCGCCGCACTACTGATTGGTGAGACCCCGTGCAGCACTGGACTGACAGAGGCGTTGCACCATACGCTCTCGACCAAGCGTTTTCACGCCGGATACTATATCTATTACCGCTGCCAGATGCGGTGTTAGCCGATTTCCATATTTTTTCAGTCTCTCTTTGCTCGGGCGGTAGCCTGTGGCAAAGCATGTGCGTGTACGGTACACGCAAGCAATCATCATTATTAAAACACTATATAAAACAAAAAACAATATGGAAATCCTAAATAACACTGAGGTTCAGAGCCTCCATACCACTGCATACCCCGAAGCAATCAACGAAACCAAGTCAGTCATCAACCCTCAAGCACTGTTGTGGGCTATCATTGCCGTAGTGCTGTTCATCATCTATCGCCAGCAGCCCGACAAGGACACCACGCTGGGCATCGTACAGATCTCCTTGGTCATCGTCTCTGCCGTATTGGCCGTGGTGAAGCTCTTCGT
>JAZKZX010000022.1:0-19836 GCA_045612925.1 Bacteroidaceae bacterium | reverse complement strand
CGCCCACGCTCAAGGCATACTGGAACTCCTCGTAGGAGCACTCGTCGATACCCCGCATCAGGGGCAGGGCGTTGTTGACGATGACATCGACCTGGGCGTGCTGGCCCAGCACCTCGGCGGCAAAGGCCTCCAGCACCTCTTGCCTGGCGATGTCGCCCACAAAGTGGTCGCCCTCCTGCTTGTCAATCACATACACTACGGCTCCCTGCTTGCGGAACTCATCGGCAATGCATCGGCCAATGCCACTGGCACCGCCGGTCACGATGACTACTTTGTCTTTGAATGTATCTGTTTGCATAATCTTTCATTCTTTATATCATCAACATTATCCGTCCCTCGGCCTTGACGAAAGTATCGGGATAGCGACAAACGACCGCATACACCTGATTGGAGGTGACGGGCTGCCCATCCTTGCGGACATGCAGGCGGTGGCGGTTGATCATCTCGGCAATCTGCTCGGTGCGCATCCCTCGGTTTTGCCTCGCGAGGCAATAAAGTATGGCTTCTTCTATTTTCATCGCTCAAAGTTACATGTTTCTATTGAAAGTTGAGTTATTATGCATCAAAAAGTTGTATCTTTGCTGGAAGACTTATACACTAACCAGTCAAAAGAAGTATGTATCAGAAATTCATCATCACCGCAGAGGGCGGGCTACGCTTCGGCAATGTGTACCAACACCGCGACTTACTGCACTGGGACGAGGAGTGCCCCTATGGCGGCGGATTGTGGAAGGTCGATGAGGGTCGTCGGGCCGTGCTCCTCTACGGCCGCTCCTTCGCCTTCGGGCCACCTAGCTTCGAGCAGGTGAGGCGCATCGAATGGTCGGGACTCGGCGGCACCCCTCGCCCACTCTTCTACCTACCCCACTGGCCATCCGAAGAGAGCCTCGTGCCGGTATATGCCAATCCCTATTGAGGCACATGCCGACACACCTCAAACATTCGCAGGAGCACATCTTTTGCACACGACTATTGAAAATTAGCTATAATTGTTTATAATATGAAAAATTATAGTTAACTTTGTGCACTAATGAAGAAATGTGCAAACTAACTAACACTATTTTAATAACCGTATCATGAAAAGATTCTTTTCCCTGATCGCTGCAGGTGTAGCCTGCATGCACTTGGCGGCACAATCGCCCGCCCTCGAAGGTTTCCTTTATGGTAATCAAGCCGCACCCACCGGCAAGGAGTGGGAGTCAGTAGAGGAGCTATCGCTCAACAAGGAGCAGCCGCACGCCTACTTCTTCTCATTCGAGAGCGTAGAGAGCGCACGCAAGGTGCTCCCCGAGAATAGCCAATACTGGCAGTCACTGAACGGCACATGGAAGTTCCACTGGGCACCCAACCCCGATGAGCGTCCTGCCGACTTCTATGTTCCTGGCTACGATGCTTCGGCTTGGGACGACCTCGCCGTACCCTCATCATGGAACATCGCCGGTATCCAGGAGGATGGCACACAGAAGTATGGTACCCCCATCTATGTGAACCAGCCCGTAATCTTCCAGCACCATGTAGCTGTGGGCGACTGGAAGGGTGGCGTGATGCGCACACCTCCTACTGATTGGACTACCTATAACCACCGCAACGAGGTGGGCTCGTACCTCCGTACATTCGAGGTGCCCGCATCGTGGGACGGCCGCGAGGTGTTCATCACCTTCGACGGTGTGGACTCATTCTTCTACCTCTGGATCAATGGCCAGTATGTAGGTTTCTCAAAGAACTCACGCAACGCGGCCGAGTTCAACATCACCAAGTACCTCCAGAAGGGTGAGAATACCGTAGCCGTAGAGGTATACCGCTCATCAGACGGTTCGTTCCTCGAGGCACAGGATATGTTCCGCCTCCCCGGTATCTTCCGCACCGTAGCGTTGAGCAGCCGTCCTCAGGTACGCGTTCGCGACCTCGTGGTGAAGCCCGACCTTGACGAGAACTACCGTGATGGTATGCTTAACATTACTGCAGAGCTTACCAATGCTTCAAAGAAGAACGTGAAAGGCTTGCAGATGCGTTACTCGCTCTATCGTCACGAACTTTACGATGACAACAATACTTTGGCTGCGACATATAGCATCAACCGCACTGCCGATTTGGCAAAATTGGGCGGTAAGGGCGTACTCTCTGCTTCATTTTCAGTGAGCGAGCCCAACTTGTGGACCGCTGAGACTCCCTACCGCTACACCCTCGTAGCTGAGTTGCTCGATAAGAAGGGCCGCACACTCGAGACCGTGTCAACCATCGTGGGCTTCCGTGAGGTGGAGATCAAGGACACCAAAGCCGAGGACGATGAGTTTGGCCTCGCTGGTCGCTACTACTTCATCAACGGCAAGAACGTGAAGCTCAAGGGTGTGAACCGTCACGAGAGCCACCCCGCCGTAGGTCACGCCATCACTCGCGAGATGCAGGAGGAAGAGGTGATGCTGATGAAGCGCGCCAACATCAACCACGTGCGCAACTCACACTACCCCTGCGACCCCTACTGGTACTTCCTCTGCGACAAGTACGGTATCTACCTCGAGGATGAGGCCAACATCGAGAGTCACGAGTACTACTACGGTGAGGCTTCTATCTCTCACCCCGAGGAGTGGAGAAAGGCTCACGTAGCTCGCGTCATGGAGATGGCTCACGCTACCGTGAACAACGCCTGCGTGGTGATCTGGTCGCTCGGTAATGAGGCTGGCCCCGGTAACAACTTCGTAGAGGCTTACAAGGCCCTCAAGGCATTCGACGCTACACGCCCCGTACAATATGAGCGCAACAACGATATCGTAGACATGGGCTCAAACCAGTACCCCTCAATCGGTTGGACACAGGGTGCCGTGACCGGTAAGTATGGCATCAAGTACCCCTTCCACATCTCTGAGTATGCCCACTCAATGGGTAATGCCGTAGGTAACCTCATCGACTACTGGGAGGCTATGGAGAGCACCAACTTCTTCTGCGGTGGCGCTATCTGGGACTGGGTAGACCAATCTATGTACAACTACGAAGAGGATGGCACACGCTACCTCGCTTATGGTGGTAACTTCGGCGACAACCCCAACGATGGCCAGTTCGTGATGAACGGTATCATCTTCGGTGACCGCGAGCCCAAGCCCCAATACTATGAGGTGAAGAAGGTATACCAGTATGTAGGTGTGAAGATGCTCGACGCTCAGCAGGGCCTCGTGGAGATCTTCAACAAGAACTACTACACCGCGCTCAACGACTACGAGATTGTATGGTCACTCTGGAAGGATGGTAAGTGCATCCAGGAGAACCAGCCCGTGCAGGGTCCCCGCATGGCATTGCCCGCACGCCAGAAGGCTACCTACCGCCTCCCCTACGACTTTGCATCACTCGACGCCAATGGCGAGTACTTCGTGAAGGTGCAGTTCCTCCTCGGCCACGACATGCCTTGGGCTAAGCAGGGCTATCCCCAGTTTGAGGAGCAGCTCGCCGTGAAGGCTGCTGGCGTGAAACCTGCCATCAGCACTGTAGCTGCAGGCGAGAAACTCACCGCTGACAAGGCCGTAGAGGGTATCCAGACCATCAAGGGCAATGGCTTCGAGGTACAGTTCGACATGGCACAGGGTACTATCCACCAGCTCACCTATGGTGACGAGGTTGTCATTGCTGCCGGTGGTGGTCCTCGCCTCAACGCCTTCCGTGCTTTCGTGAGCAACGACAACTGGTGCTACCAGCCCTGGTTCCAAAATGGTCTCCACAACCTCCAGCACAAGGCCGTAGATGCCAACACCATTATTAATAAGGATGGCTCTGTAGTGCTCACCTTCACCGTGGCATCACAGGCTCCCAACGGCGCACGCCTCAATAGCAAGAAAGGCCGTTACGATAGCGGTATCCATGAGCTCGTGGAGCAGACCAACCTCCCCTTCGGTGAGGCAGACTTCAAGTTCACCACCAACCAGGTGTGGACCGTATACCCCGACGGCTCTATCGAGTTGCAATCGGCTATCACCTCTAACAACACTTCGCTCGTGCTTGCACGCCTCGGCTACGAGATGCAGGTACCTGCAGAGTATGAGCAGTTCCGCTATTTTGGCCGTGGCCCGATCGACAACTACAACGACCGCAAGACAGGTCAGTTCATCGAGCAATTCTCATCTACCGTAGCTGAGCAGTTCACCAACTGGCCCAAGCCCATGCAGATGGGTAACCACGAGGAGACTCGCTGGGCATCGCTCACCAACGCTGCTGGTCGTGGTATGCTCGTAGTGAACGAGGCTCCCTACGCCGTATCGGCTCTCGCACATAGCGCTATGGATCTCACCATGGCTACACATCCTCACAAGTTGCCCAAGAGCGACGTGACCTACCTCACCGTAGACGCAGTAGTAACTGGTCTTGGTGGTAACTCATGCGGTCAGGGTGGTCCGCTCGTGAAGGATCGTGCCTTCGGCGCTCCTACACGCATGGCATTCATCATCCGTCCCGCCGATGCTAAGGCTGGCGTAGATGTGGCTACCGCAGGTGACAAGCCTCTCCTCATGACCCAGCAGAAGAATGGCGACATCGCTATCGAGAGCGGCATCGAGGGTGCTACCGTAATGTATAAGATCGGTACTGGCCGCAAGGCTAAGGCCGTGAAGTATACCGAGCCCATCCCCTTCCGCGATGGTGGTACCATCACCGCTTACTATAAGGAGAAGCCCGAGCTCAAGGTGACTATGACCTACTCCAAGATCGAGAAGATCAACACCGAGGTAATCTTCACCAGTAGCGAGGAGTCAGGTAGCGGCAACGCCAGCCACCTCGTGGACAACGATGTGAACACCATCTGGCACACCATGTACTCTGTTACCGTGGCCAAGTATCCCCACTGGGTAGACCTCGACGCTGGCGAGGTGAAGACCATCACCGGATTCACCTACCTGCCCCGTCAGGATGGCGCTAACGGTAACATCAAGGATTACCGCCTCCAGGTATCTAACGATGGTCAGAACTGGAGCGACCCCGTAGCCGAAGGTGCTTTTGCTAACGACAACAAGCTGAAGCGTGTAATGCTCGACAAGCCCGTCAAGGCACGCTACATCCGCTTCACCGCCCTCAGCTCACAGGCTGGCAATGACTTCGCCTCAGGTGCCGAACTCGGTATCTTGGCAGAGTAAAGCGATAACTGACTAACAAATGAGCACTGCTTCTCCGAGAAGCAGTGCTCATCTTTTTTACCAGCACAGGAATCAATAAAAAAAATAGGAACTTTATTTTGTTCTCCTCTCAGCATATTGTACCTTTGTCCATTATGAAAGAGATTATCACCTTCCTCAGAGAGTTGCAGGCGAACAACAACCGCGAGTGGTTCATAGCCAACAAGGCACGCTACACGGAGTTGCAGGCACGGTTCAACGGGTTTGTAGAGGAACTCATCCGCGAGATTGGTCGCTTCGACGATTCAGTCACGGGACTCACGGCCAAGGACTGCACCTATCGTATCTACCGTGATGTGCGCTTCAGCGCAGACAAGAGTCCCTACAAGACTCACATGGGAGCATTCATCTGTCCTGGAGGTAAGAAGTCGGGCTACTCGGGCTACTACTTCCATATCGGCACGGGCGGAGAGGGTTACCCCTATGGACATATGCTGGCAACAGGTGACTACTGCTGCGATAACAAGGTGTTACAGGTGCTTCGTGAAGATATCGTAGGGGGCGGAGGTGACTTTGACCGTATCGTGCGCTCTGTGGAGCCTACCTTCGTTCTCGACCGCGAGGGAGCCCTAAAACGTAATCCCAAAGGCTTCGAACAGGAGAAGGAGTATGCCGAGTACCTACGCCTCAAGGCTTTCTGTCTGCTTCACACACCGACCGATGACTTTGTCTGTGGAGACCACCTTGCTCAACGCACCGCCAAACTATTTCGTATGACACAGCCCTTCCTCCGCTACATCAATCGTGCCATTACCTATGTGAGGGAGGAAGGCGCAAAGTAATATATCCTCTTTTGTCTATGGAGATTATCCCAGCAACTGCTCGGCGTGGGTAGAGGTCTTGATCTGCTTTGGCAGAAAGATTTGTTCGATGATGCCATTCTCATCTATCACGAAGGTGGTACGGAAGGTGCCCATATACTTGCGGCCATACATGCTCTTCTCGCCCCACACGCCCATGGCTTGCACCAGTTCCTTGTCGGTATCAGCAATGAGGGTAAAGGGTAGTTCGTATTTATCGATAAACTTGCGGTGGGAAGCAGCACTATCGACGCTCACGCCAATCACTTCATAGCCACGAGAGCGAAACTCCGCGTAGTGGTCGCGCAGACTACAAGCCTCAGCCGTACAACCCGAGGTGTTGTCCTTGGGATAGAAGTATAGTACAACCTTCTTGCCACGATAGTTGCTGAGCAGGATCTCTTCGCCATTTTCATTTACTCCCAGGCGCTCGGGAGCCTTATCTCCAATATTCATACATTCCAGAGTTTTAAGTTTGTTTGTTTTTTATTATTTTCGCAGTCTATAACGCGAAGATAATAGTTTTTTCTTGATCATGAAAACAAAACACTCATTAAGCATTGGCATTGCTCTTCTATGCTCATGCCTTGTACAAGCACAATCGGTTTCCGAGAACATCAGACAACACTTCTACTCACATCTACAAGGAGAACATTCCTCCTACTCAGAGAGTCACAAACTGAAATGGAATGAGGTGAATGCATACCGCGCAAAAGTGTGGCATGCATGGTGTGAGGCTAATCTCACCTTTGAGGAGGACAAGCTACCCTCTCTACAGCCACTCTCCCCTACAAATGCCCAGCTATGGATACTACCCGAAGAACTGGAGCCTGATGCCATGATGCCCTACTTCTATGGTACCAAGGGAGAGAAGCCCGCCGAAGGATGGCCCCTATACATCTATCTGCATGGCTCGGGATACAAGGAGAATGAGTGGCGCACGGGCTATATCCTCTGCTCGCGCTTTGCCGATGCACCCTCGCTCTACTTCATCCCCCAGATACCCAACGAGGGCGAGTATTACCGCTGGTGGCAACGCGCCAAGCTATTCGCTTGGGAACGTCTATTGCGCCAAGCATTTATCAATAGCGACATCAATGCACGCAGAATTTATCTCTTCGGGATATCGGAGGGTGGATATGGTAGTCAGCGCCTAGCCTCATATTATGCCGACTACCTAGCCGCCACAGGCCCTATGGCAGGTGGAGAGATTCCATCAAACGCCCCGGCAGAGAATTGTGGACACATCGGTTTTTCATTGCGTACAGGAGCAAAAGACTATATGTTCTCCCGCCACATACTCACCGCACGCACGGGCGAACTCTTCGATAGTCTCCAGCAGTGCTACCCCACCGAGTACAGACATCATGTAGAACTTATCCCTAATTGTGGACATGGCATCGACTACTCCCCCACCACCCCATGGCTCAGCCAGTTTACCCGCGTAGTACACCCCCATCACTTCGTGTGGGAAGACTTCCCCCTGGATGGCCTCTACCGCCGTGGATTCTACAACATTGCCGTACACGAGCGAGACACCACGGGAGGCAATGAGCGCACCCGCTACGAAATGAATATCAAGGACAATATCATAGACCTCACCATAGAGCGAGTGACCTATGAGGCTACAGAGCGTGAACCGTATTGGGGCATACCCACCAAGCAGATCAAGCACTATGAGCCTGCAACGACGGGCCGCTTCACCCTCTACCTGTCGGACGACATGGTAGACTTCAGCAAGAAGGTGACCCTCCGCGTCAATGGCCAGTGCGTATACAAAGGCAAGGTGAAACCCGACACGCGCCACCTCGTCAACAGTTGTGCCACCTTCTTCGACCCCGAGCGAGTATACGCCGCCGGCATAGAGGTGGAGTTATAACAGCATAAGACCTATTTTCATCAAGCATAAAGCATAAGAAATGAAGGAGGTGCGTCGAGATAATGACGCACCTCCTTCATTATGGTAGGGTCAGCTCCCTTCGGGGAGCGCAGTGGCCGCACCTTACTTCTTCACGATAGAGAACAGGAACGACTCTGCCAAGGGCACATTGGCGGTAGAGGGATGCTTGCCATCAATCACCCAATAGTTGCGACCGGCATTGCCTGCATTCTGGATGGAGAACATACCACCCTTCTCCTGCAACACGTAAGTGTTCCACGTAGCGTTGTAGGCATTGGTACCGAAATAGCCCAACTCATTGACATAACGATTGTCGGCCGCGCTGACGAGGTTGAAACGACCTGTCTCGTCCACGAGGTTGAATATCCAGAGCTGGCTATCGGTGTCATTCTTGTCGGCAAACTCGGGTCTTCCGCCCACGCCATTGACCGACATGTTGGTGAGATAGCGACCCTCGGCATCGATGATGTAGACCTCTGCACCGGGCTCAAAAGCCGGAGATGCAGCCGCCTCGCCACCCACGGGGATGATCTCGAAGATGAAGTGCTCGTAGCGTACGCTCTTCTCGCTGCTCTGGTTGATACGCTCCTCATCAGCAGTCCATACACGGCCACCTGCATTACCTGCAGTCTGGATAGCGTACTTGCCATTCAGGCGATAGATATTGAACGAGTGCCATGCGGGATCGTAGGGGTTGTTGTTCTTGTCGCGCCAGAAGTTGCCATGCTCGTTGATGTAGCGGCCATCCTGGGCATTGGTGATCTTGTAGCGCTCGGTAACGGGGTCGATGCTGATGTTCCACTCCTGACGCTGGGGATTGATGCTGTCCTCGTCGGCCTTGAGCACGGGGAAGTCGCCCGTACGGTCGGGGTTGGCATTCTCGTCGGTGAGCCAACGGCCATTCACCTTTATATAATAGCGGCCCTCCTCGATGAGTTCGGCGGGGAAGATATCGGTGCGGTAGGTGTGGGCCTTCTTGTAGTCGCGGATGAGACCCTTGGTGCAGGTCTTGATGAAGGGACCTACCACCTCGTTGGCCACCGTGGGGTTGGGCTTCTTGATGGAGCCCTCGAAGTTGCGAGAGAGGATGGCCTTCTGGTCTTGCTCGAGCTGTGCCAACTGCTCGTAAGCGGCAATGAAGCCCTTCTCATCACCCTTGTTGAGGAGTGTGTAGAGGCTCATCACCGTCTCACCGCGCTGACCCATAATCTTCATCACCTGCACCCAAGGAGCAATCTCGGCAATCATCTCGGGTTCCTCGGTAGAGCCAAGCAACTCGTCGGCAGCCTTGACCATAGCGGTGAACTGCGCGGTCATCGCCTTCACAGCCTTCGCATCGTAGCCCTCGGCAAGAGCGGCATTGAATGCCTCGACAGCCTCCTTGAACTCGGCAGACTCGCCCTGGCGACGGAGCCCGTGACCTGTGGGACCAAGGTCCACATTGTGCTGGCAGAACACGCGGAATGCCTCTACATGCTCAGGCATGAGCACCTGGAGAGCCTGCTCCCAAGAGGCTTGCGAGTCGTAGGCCTCCATGTTCCAGCAATAGTCTGCAATGCTATAGAGCGACACCTTGGAGGCCTCAGCATACTCCATAGGATTAGATACGAAACCGCTCAACTGCTCGGCAATGTCAAGGTCATTGCCATAGGTGGGACCCATCAGCATGTGGTCGATGCAGAAGTCGTTCACGGGGTAGTTGAGCCAGATGTAGGCATTGCGCTGGATCTGTGCATTGATCCAGTCCATGTCGGTCTTGTTAATCATGTCGACTACGGTAGCACCTGTCCACATGATGCGAACGTCCTGATCCATGGTAGTACCCAAATCAGAGAGGTACGAACCACCCGACCAACTCTTGTTGTACTGTGTGGGGCAGAGGATGAGGGGAGCTACATCGGGGTGCTTCTGCACGAACTCGCGATTGAGGGCATTCATGTACTCGGCCTGCTTGTCGCCCTTTGACTGCTCTGCGCCGAAGATATCGTCGAAGAAGATGGCGAAGGCGCGTACGCCAAGGTCGTACATCCACTCCAACTTCTGCACAGAACTGTTGAGGTCGGCTTCAGTCCACTGGATGTCGCCACCGGGGTGCATAGCCCATACGAAGTCGACCTTATTCTGGGCTGCTGCCTTGGCAAGTTCGCTGATGCGGGCTGCCTCAGCCTCGGGATAGGCCTCGCGCCACTGGTTGCGGTGATAGGGGTCATCCTTGGGACCATAGATGTATACGTTGAGTTTGTTCTTTCCGTAGAAGTCAAACTGGCGGAGACGGTCCTTGTGGCTCCAGGGATTGCCATAGAAGCCCTCTACCACACCACGCTCAAGCACGTCGGGCCAGTCTTTCACCTCGGCCTGCTTCATCTTGGGCTGTGAGGCCATCTGCAAGAGGGTCTGCACACCATAGTAGGTACCCGCCTCATCGGCACCGGCAACCACAATCTGGTCAGCACCGACGTGGATATAGTAGCCCTCCACCTTGTCGGGGATCTGCTCGGCATAGGCACTCACAGCCTCATCGCCACGCTCACCTATGATAACATTCACTCCTTTTTCACTTTCAGTAAAGGTATTGCGCAACAGTGCCACCGCATCGACATCTGCCTCATCGGCACCTACAATCATTACACTCTGGGGAGTCTTGAAGGTTACTTCACCCCATACCACCTCTTGTGGAACAGGTGATAACACTACAGGAGTTTCTGCAGCCTGTTGGCAAGACTGAATAGTAGCTGACGCACATAGCACCGCCACCAAAGAAAGCATTGTTCTGTTTTTCTTCATAATAATATCAGATAGTTTGATGTTTTTCTCTATACGCTTTAGGGGTAGATTCGTAATATACCTTGAATACCCTGCTGAAGTATTGTGCATCGGGGACTCCCACTTGTACACAGACCTCTGAAACAGGTATATCAGTTGTCCTTAATAGCTCCGCTGCACGCTCCATACGAGCTCTACGTAGATAATCGTTAGGCGACACACCTGTCAGTTCGCGTACTTTACGATAGAAATTCGTGCGTCCCATATTGAGTTGTGCGGCAATACTGTCAACATTCAGATTAGGATTTTTCAAACGAGCATTGACGACACGCTCCAACTTACGACAGAATCTTTCATCCTCCTTGTTGAGACCACCCTCCACTGATGCTTCTAGTAAAGGGTTCTCTGTCTCTTTTTGTTCAGGAGATTCGTCCACATCTTGACCCTCTTCCACCACATCAGCAACAACATGCTGCGCTATCGGGACAATAGGCATATCCTCAACACCCTGCGCTAACTCTAAGACAGGCTCAAGTTCTAT
The DNA here is from genome assembly GCA_045612925.1 of Bacteroidaceae bacterium. GTDB lineage: Bacteria > Bacteroidota > Bacteroidia > Bacteroidales > Bacteroidaceae > UBA1189. The sequence goes on along the minus strand of JAZKZX010000022.1, from coordinate 8,682 downwards.
AGATGATTCGACTGGACTATCTTCATTTTCGGCAAACCAAGCCGAGAATAGGTCAACAGGTATCGCTGATCGGCGTTCATTGATGGGCTGCTTTTGTGTCGTCGACGATGTTTCTTGCGCCATCGGCACCTCCACTTGCACAATGGGTTCCTCCTGCTTAACAACATTCTCAGGTTCAGGGAAAAGGGGCTCTGGTTGAGCCTCATCCTCTATCCGTACCTCGTATTGTGTTTCGATAGAGGTGGCCTCTTCTTCGTCTTCTGGCAGCAATGTTTCTTCTTGTTCTATATCCTCAGCCTCCAACGAGAGTTGCGGCTCCTCTTTTCTCTCTTCAGAGAACTCTTCAACGGGTTCTTCTATTTGTTCTTGTGGATGTTCTTGGGACTCTACAAGTTCTAAAGCTACTGGCTGATCATCACCCTCCATCTCGGATTGTTCCACGAGTGTCTCCTTGGCTTTGCTCGCTGTATGGAGCATACGCGCTAAGTTAGCCTCTTCGTAACGCATCATCCGCATCGTATCGCGTAGTTCATCGACCTGTTTTTTTAGTGTGCTCACCTCGCGAGACTTGAACACATAGAGCACGGCAATGATTAGCAACAATATCAATAATAGAACCCCAACTACAAACCATGCTGCAGGGAGCGAACTCATAAGTATAAATGCACAATATTCCATGTCAGACAAACATCTGTGCAAATTTAATATCATTTCGCTATTTGTACAAATTTATTAGGATTTTTCTACACATTGCCTGTTTTACAAAAAATATAGGGGATACCTCACGGCAGCCCCTACACCCTTTACATAAGGTTTTATGTGTAAAAAAAATTAGGTATGTGGTCTGATTTAATAATTTTCCTTCTGAACCTCGAAATAAGCCTGTGGATGAAGACATGCTGGGCAAGCTTTGGGAGCCTCTTCAGCCTCAATAACAAATCCACAATTGCGACACTGCCAGAACACCTTGCCATCCTTCTTAAATACGGTTCCTTCTTCGATGTTCTTCAACAAATCGAGGTAGCGCTCTTCATGAGCCTTCTCTGCAATGGCAATATTGCGATACATAGCAGCAATTGCAGGGAATCCCTCTTCGGCTGCAATGTCGGCAAACTTAGGATAGTCGTCTACCCATTCCTCATGCTCACCCGCCGCAGCAGCACGAAGGTTCTCCATAGTAGAACCGATAACACCTGCAGGGAACTTAGCGGTAATCTCTACCATGCCCCCCTCAAGATACTTAAACATACGCTTTGCATGTTCCTTCTCTTGTTCTGCAGTTTCGGTAAAAATAGCCGCAATCTGCTCATAGCCTTCCTTCTTTGCCTGACTGGCGAAGTAAGTGTAACGCATACGCGCTTGCGACTCACCAGAAAATGACATCATCAAATTCTTCTCTGTCTGTGTTCCAATAATACTCTTAGCCATAATATCTATTTATTTTGTTAATGTTGTCTTTCAAATGTTTTTTGTGTGAATTGAGTTTTATTCTCATTTCCGATGCAAAGATAAAGGTAGTTTCTTTGTTATGCAAATAGATTCGGATTATTGCTTAATAAATGACATCTATCGCCTTGATGGCTGCCTCATAGTTTGGTTCGGCAGTAATCTCTGGAACCAGTTCGGCATGACACACCTTACCATTGGGGGCCACCACGACCACAGCACGCGCCAGGAGACTAGCAAGCGGTCCATCAGTCATGAGTACACCATAATCTTCGCCAAAGGTGCATGAATCGCGAAAATCAGAAACCACGACGACATTATCAATACCCTCGGCGCCACAAAACCTGTTCTGTGCAAAGGGGAGATCTCGAGAAATACAAAGCACCTTTGTATTGGGCAACAAAGCTGCCAACTGATTAAACTTTCTTACCGATGTCGCACATACTCCCGTATCAATGCTGGGAAAGATATTCATCACAACATACTTTCCCTTACATTCATCAAGAGTAAATGTAGAAAGATCGCCCTTCACTAACTGAACCTCTGGGGCCACCTGCCCTATCGTTACAAATACACCATCAAGATGTACTATATTTTCTTTAAACTTTGTTGTTGCCATAATCTATATCTTTATTGTTATTCTCTTCTATCTTAACGAGTATTACTAAATCATTGTTTTCGCGCTGCAAAAGTATACACAGTTTTCAGACCCTGCAAATAGGGACTATCTATCGATCAATACACACAAGCTATATGCCCTTTCCCATTCATCCTTGTTGCATTTGCAAACAACTTGATATTTCTCTTAAGTAAAAAAAATACCGCACCAACAACAAAACGCTGAGAGACCTATGGAAATCCACTATCACTGCCCATGCCGCATAAAAAGAAGAAAACTACAAGTAATGTTTGAATGTGTTAAAAAAAGAACTAACTTTGTGTCAACAAAAGAAAAAAGTATGAATCTACAGCAGTTAGAATACATCGTAGCGCTTGACAAACATCGTCATTTCCAGCGAGCAGCCGAAGCGTGTGGTGTGAGCCAGCCCACACTGAGTGCGTTGATACAGAAACTAGAAGAGGAACTAGACCTAATCCTCTTCGATCGCAAGAGTCACCCCATCACTCCTACCGATAGTGGTCGTGCAGTTATAGATCAAGCACGAGTGATAATATATAATGTAGCACAATTGCGCGAACTGACACGTTCTGAAAAGGAGCAAGAAAGCGGAATAGTACGTATCGGTGTGATACCCACAGTAGCACCTTATGTATTGCCACGACTCTTCAAGCAAATGCAGAAAGACTCACCTCAAATAGAGCTGAAAGCATTCGAACTGCGCACAGCAGTTATCATAGAACAACTGCGCAAAGCAGAATTGGACATGGCCATACTTGCCACCCCATTGGAGCAACCCGATTTCCTTGAGATACCACTCTATTATGAAAAGTTTGCCGCTTATGTTTCACCTAACGAGGAGCTATACAAGAAAGAGGAAATCGTAGCACACGAAATGCCCACAGAGCACTTATGGGTACTGAAGGAGGGACACTGCATGAGAAACCAGGTATTCAACTTCTGCCAAACAAAGTCAGCATATTCCACTTCATACGAAGCAGGCAGCATTGACACATTAATCAAGATTGTAGATGAGAACGGAGGATACACCGTGATACCCGAATTACACCTCCCCCTACTGCACGATAGACAGCAGAAACACGTAAAACAACTGGCAGCCCCCACGCCCGTGCGTGAGATTTCGCTTGTTATCAGACAAGACTATGTGCGCGAACGACTCATCAATGCCGTAGCAGATGCCGTAAAGGCAATAATTCCTGAAGGAATGCTTGATGCACGACTGAAGAAGTTCGCTATAAAACTATAAATTTAACAAAAAAAACGAAGACGATAACAAAGATAGCACAGATAGTTATCGTCTTCGTCATTAAACAAATAGGTAGGAGGCAGTGTTACCATACTATACTTAACAACTTAAATAAGCATAGTATGAATGTTATCAATCTCACCGAAAAAGAATTCTTAATACATGTGGCGGACTATCGCGCGCCACATGCTGCATGGAAATATTTCGGGAATCAACCTGCCATCGTAGACTTTTATGCTGGATGGTGCGGCCCATGCAAGGTGTTGGCACCTATACTTGAGGAGCTGGCCGATACATACAAAGACCAGGTAATTATCTATAAAGTAGATGTAGACCGATGCGAATCGCTGGCGGCCGCTTACGACATACGTTCTATTCCAACTACCCTGTTTATTCCAATGCAAGGACGACCTGTAAAGATGGTTGGCGCCATATCCAAGAAGGAACTTGAGCGACAGATACACGAAGTGTTACTCAAAAATCAGCACCACTATGCAGAAGTATAAATGTACCATATGCGACTGGGTATATGAACCCTCTGTAGGAGATCCCGAACATGGGGTCCCTGCCGAAACAGCTTTTGAGGAACTACCCGAAGATTGGGTATGCCCGCTTTGCTTCGTAGGAAAAGAAGACTTTGAACCCTATTACGAATAGGAAAATGTTCTTCATTCAAACATTCCCTCTCCACTCCGGAGGGGGAATTTACTATGCTTACGCCTATTGAGCATAAGGCAAGTAGGATTTTTCTTAAATAAATTTGCATATCAGTTCAGATTGCATTAACTTCGCATCCCATTATATTAATAGGTAAAGGAAGATTGTAATTTAAGGACCCATTACAACATGGACACAAATAATATCGTCGTAAAATACGCCAATGCTTCGCATGCCGTATATGCCGAGTATATCTGCCAACTCATCTATGAGTCAGCATTACAGCGCGGCACCGGTATTGCCAAGCGCTCGCCCGAATACATTGCTGAGAAGATCAATGGCGGCAAGGCTGTAGTAGCTCTCGATGGCGATAAACTTATTGGATTCAGTTATATTGAGAGTTGGAGTCATGGTGATTTCGTAGCCACATCAGGACTCATCGTTGATCCTGAATATCGTCGACTCGGGCTAGCCAGCCGCATCAAAAAGAAAACATTCGAATTGGCACGCGAGCGATTCCCCTACGCCAAGCTATTCAGTATCACCACGTCGCTGCCCGTGATGAAGCTCAACACTGCCATGGGATATGTACCCGTGACACTCACAGAGCTAACACAGGACGACGAGTTTTGGAAGGGATGCGAAGGATGCAAGAATTATGACATCTTGCAACGCAACAACCGTACACGCTGCCTCTGTACAGGAATGCTCTACGACCCCAAGGCAACCCCCGTAGATCCCGACGAGGAGATACCCACTATGTCGAAGTGGCAAAACCGCCTGCGCAAGATGCTGCATCTGAAGTCAAAGAAAAAATAATTAAAATTTACGATTTGTTGATTTACGATTTACTATTGATATGCGATTTTATGATTTATTGATTTATATCGTAACAATAAAATTGTAAAATAGTTAAATGGTAAATAAATCGTAAATAGTAAATTGTAAAATTGTAAATAAATCAATATGGAACAAAAGAAAAAAGTAGTTGTCGCCTTTAGTGGCGGACTCGATACCTCGTACACTGTGATGTACCTGGCCAAGGAGATGGGTTATGAAGTGCACGCTGTATGCGCCAACACTGGCGGATTCAGCGACGAGCAACTCCGCACCAATGAGGAGAATGCCTACAAGTTGGGAGCAGTGAAGTACATGACCCTCGATGTCACCCAAGAGTATTATGAGAAGAGCCTTAAGTACATGGTATATGGTAATGTATTGCGCAACAACTGCTACCCCATCTCGGTGAGTTCGGAGCGTATCTTCCAGGCATTAGCTATTGCACGCTATGCCAAGGAGATTGGTGCCGATGCGATTGCTCACGGCTCTACAGGTGCTGGTAATGATCAAATTCGCTTCGATATGACCTTCCTCGTAATGGCTCCCGGCATCGAAATCATCACCCTCACCCGCGACAAGACTCTCACTCGTAAGGAGGAGGTGGACTATCTCAACGCCGGTGGTTTCAATGCCGACTTCGCTAAATTGAAATATTCGTACAATGTAGGTATATGGGGTACCAGTATCTGTGGTGGCGAGTTGCTCGATTCTAACCAGGGATTGCCTGAGTCGGCCTACCTCAAGCACCCGACCAAGGAGGGTCCCGAACTCCTGAAACTCGGTTTTTGCAAGGGTGAACTCTGCTCGGTAAACGGTGTGGAGTATACCGACAAGATCAAGGCCATCCAGGCTGTCGAAGAGATTGGTGCTGCGTATGGCATCGGCCGCGACTGCCATGTGGGCGACACCATCATCGGCATCAAGGGTCGCGTAGGATTCGAGGCTGCTGCGCCCATGCTCATCATCGCCGCTCATCGCTACCTCGAGAAGTACACCCTCTCAAAGTGGCAGCAGTACTGGAAAGACCAGGTAGCCAACTGGTACGGCATGTTCCTCCACGAGAGCCAGTACTTGGAGCCCGTGATGCCCGATATCGAGGCCATGCTCGCCAGCTCGCAGCGTAATGTGAACGGTGTGGTGACCCTCGAGCTCCGCCCCCTCGGATTCCAGACCGTAGGCGTAGACTCTAAGGACGACCTCGTAAAAAATAAGTTTGGCGAATATGGCGAGACACAGAAGGGATGGACAGCCGAAGAGGCCAAGGGCTTCATCAAGGTGAACTCTACTGCCCTCCGTGCTTACTATGCTTGTCACCCCGACGAGGAGAGATAAACTCAATATTCTATTTAACGATGTACTATTTACTATTTCAGCACCGCGAGTTTTAGCAAATAAGCAAATCGTTAAATAAATTGTAAATCGTAAATAGATAAATCGTAAATTAAATAAGATGTCAGAACCCAACAAGAAGATAGAGCGTCCGCGCACAGGACGCATGGTAGCGGGCGTGTGCGCAGCTATCGCCAACTATGCCAATATAGATGTCACCATCGTGCGCATCATCTATCTGCTGGCTACCATATTCACAGCCTTCAGCGGTGCCATCATCTACTTTATCCTGATGCTGCTCATCCCTGAAGAGAAAAACCAATTCAACATAAAGAAGTAACATGAATAAGAGATTGCAACTATCTGACACCGACAAGAAGATTGCCGGTGTATGTGGCGGACTAGCCGAATACTTCAACATAGACTCACTTATCGTGCGTATCGTCTTCCTTGCATTGGCATTGGGCGGTTCGGTAGGTGTATGGATCTATCTGCTGGTATGGTTGTTGGCTCCTAAAGCAAACTGATACGCATGATCAAGATAGGTATACTAGGTGCAGCAGGTTACACAGGCGGCGAGCTCATCCGCTTGCTTGTGAACCATCCCGAGGCTGAGATTGTCTTTGCCAATAGCGAGAGTAATGCAGGAAATCTCGTGGCCGATGTGCACGAGGGTTTGTTGGGCGATACCGACCTGAGGTTCACCGATGCCATGCCCTTCGATGAGGTTGACGTGGTGTTCTTCTGCTTCGGTCACGGCAAGAGCGAGCAGTTCTTGCAGGAGCATGCCATCCCCGAGCATGTGAAGATTATCGACCTTGCGCAGGACTTCCGCATCGCAGCGCCCACACACGATTACGTGTACGGCTTGCCCGAGATACACAAGGAGCAGATCTGCAAGTGTCAGCACCTGGCCAACCCCGGATGCTTTGCCACCTGCATACAGCTCGGCTTGCTCCCCTTAGCTAAGGCAGGATTGCTCACCCATGATGTGGCAGTGAACGCCATCACGGGATCTACCGGTGCAGGGCAGAAGCCAGTATCGACCACCCACTTCAGTTGGCGCACCGACAATATGAGCATCTACAAGGTGTTTACCCATCAGCACCTGCACGAGATACGTCAGTCGCTCACCGAGCTACAGGGCTCACTCGAGGCCTCCATCGACTTCATCCCCTATCGTGGCGACTTCGCCCGCGGCATCTTCTGCACCGAGGTGGTAAAGTTCGACGGTGAGGAGGGCACACCCACCAACCCCACAGCCGAGCAGTTGGCCAACATGTACCGCACCTTCTACGCTGATGCTACCTTCACACACTACATCGACAAGGCACTAGATCTGAAGCAGGTGGTCAACACCAACAAGGCACTCGTACACATCGACAAGTTTGGCAATAAGGCAGTCATCACCTGCATCATCGACAACCTCCTCAAAGGTGCCGTAGGACAGGCCGTACAAAACATGAACCTCATGTTCGGCATTGATGAAAAAACTGGACTTGGACTGAAAGCAAACGCATTTTAATCACCCACAGATTACACGGATTTCAAATTTTATCTGTAAAAGGATTCAAGAAATCCATGTATTCTGTGGTTAGTAAATAAAAACAATGAATCTCTTTGATGTATACCCCCTCTACCCCATAGAGCCCGTACGCGGCAAGGGGAACTATGTATACGATGCCGATGGCACCGAATACCTGGACCTCTACGGAGGTCATGCCGTAATCTCTATCGGCCATGCTCACCCGCACTATGTACAAATGATCAGCGAGCAGGTGGCGAAGCTCGGCTTCTATTCTAATTCCGTAGAAAACAGCTTACAACAACAGTTGGCTGAAAAATTAGGAAGACTATCTGGTTATGAAGACTATAGCCTCTTCCTCTGCAACTCAGGCGCCGAGGCCAATGAGAATGCCATCAAGCTCGCCTCGTTCCACAGCGACAAGGCCAAGGTGCTGGCATTCAGCAAGGCCTTCCATGGCCGAACATCGGGTGCTGTGGCCGCTACCGACAATCCCAAGATCAATGCCCCCTTCAACCGCACACCTAATGTGGAGTTCGTTCCGCTTGGCGACATCGCTGGCGTAGAGGCCAAGCTCCAGACAGGCGAGTTCTGCGCCGTCATCATAGAGGGCATACAGGGCGTGGCAGGCATACATTGCCCTTCGGCAGAGTTTCTCTGCCAGCTGCGCGAGATGACCACCAAGTATGGTGTGTCGCTCATTCTCGACGAGATACAGTCGGGCTATGGCCGCACAGGTAACTTCTTTGCACACCAGATTGCCGACATCCGCCCCGACCTCATCACCATCGCCAAAGGTATGGGCAACGGCTTCCCCATCGGTGGCGTGCTCATCGCTCCACACTTCAAGCCCTGGCCCAGCATGCTCGGCACCACCTTCGGTGGCAACCACTTGGCATGCGCTGCAGCTATCGCCGTACTCGATGTGTTCGAGCAGGAAGGCCTCGTGGCCAATGCAGCAGAGGTGGGTGCTTACCTCATCGATGAACTGAAGAAGAT
>JAZKZX010000021.1:0-24628 GCA_045612925.1 Bacteroidaceae bacterium | reverse complement strand
CAGCCGTTTGAACCTGAATATATAAACATCAACAAATTGGTAGCATAATCAAAAATAAACGGAAAATAGTTTGGTTTTTAACATAGAAAGCAAAAGGCGAGTCGCTTTGCTCTCGCTTCCTCCGGATGGACGCTCTGCGAGAAAAGAGAGCAGTTTAAGTTCTGTGCAATCTGTTGACAAAAGAAATCAACGCGAACTTAAACATGAACTTAAACATGTTTTTGCGAGTCGCTTTGCTCTCGCTCCCTCCGGATGGTTATGCGAGCTTACGATGCATAGAGTGATCTTCGTGTGAGATTAAACTCCCCGCGAGGCCCGCAAGCCCCCTGCATTCTCCCCTCTTTAAGGGGCCGATGCGAAAGGAGCATCGGTTGCGACGACGGGAGATTTATCTCCCCAAAGAAGCGCCGAAGGCTTTTCCGCAGGGGGAGGGGGTCTTGGAGGGGGTTGGGGGAGGCTCCCCTCTTACGGCATCACATCGCTCGCGATTCGCTTCAGCTTGAAGTCCTTGGCGACCTCTTTTTTGAGTCCGGGGTCGGGGCGGAAGATGATGCGGTGTCCCTTGATCATGGCCGAGGGAGAGAACTCCTCGCTCTCGATGGCTGCTGCGGGGTAGCACTTACCCTGGAGCGACACCTGAAATCGGCCGAGGTCCTCGAGCACCACCACCTGACCCTCGGTGAGCGCCTCGATGATGTTCTCCTTCATGCTCTTGAGCACCGCGTAGCAGTCCGCCTGGGTGATGGTGGTGCTGTTGTTGATGCGCTTGGCGAGCTTCTCCATGGTGAGTTCACCGGTCTTGATGGCTTGGGCGTGATAGTAGCTGACGCCGTCCTGCCCGTTGGGGTTCTTGGTTTTCTTTACTGCGTAGGTAATCATAGTTTAAAAATTTGGAGGGCCTCTCCCCCGCCCTCCCCTGTAAGGGAGGGAGCTCCAGGCATCGCTGGGGAGGGAGAAGGCTTGGTTAATGGTTTAGGTTAATAATCTCTGGTGTGCGCACTTGCCTCACTTTTGCCATCCTTCGGGTCGGGAGCGATGCAGGTCGCGCGATGTCTGCAGGCTCCTCTCTTTTAGGAGAGGCGGGGGGGGGAGGCTCCCCTTTTTCTGATGCGAAGTTACTACAATTATTTTCGGCAAATACACTTACTTGCCTCTTCGTGCTTCTTCGTGTTTCTTCTTTTTGTAAGTGGCTGATGGTGTGAGAAATAAAAAATCTCCGTGCGCTGTGCCGATGCGGAATGAGCATCGGTTGCGACGAAGAAAACTTTAGTTTTCCAGAGGAGTTGCGACCTGTCGCTCAATAGGGCCTACCGATTCATCGCCGAGGGTACACCCTCGCGCTGCGGAGGGCTCACCGCTGGCGAGCGAACAGTCTGCCGTCCTTTTGTGTGGCGATACCTGCAGCCCTCATGAATTATTCTCTGGCATCATCCTCCTCGGTCAGGGGACAAAGTCATCAATCATCAGTAATCAGTAGTTTTCTTTTATTTCTGTACTACAAAGGTTGACTTATTTTCTGAGAAGGTTGACATAGACAGATAGTGTTTACTTTTTCGCGCCCCAATAACGCACCTACGATATAGCCCCCAACAGGGTGGAAACAAAAAAGCATCTGAAAATTTGGGGTGGTGGGGATTGTTTCTTAAATTTGCAGATTAGATAAAAACAAACACTATGGAGCAAGACACAATACAAGAATTGAGAGCTTTTTCGCAGAAGGTATACGACATCATCGAGGAATATCTCGAAGAGAATGATTGCACTATTTATGCCAGTGATGGTGTGTATGTGGATGCTCAGCTTGAGCCTACGATTATGAGCGAGGCCGATGCCGAGGACCCCGACCGTTTCTATCCCCTGTGCTCACTCATCCGCGAAGATGAGGACACGATGGAGGCTGATGGCGACCTCATTGATGAGGTGGTTTCGCAGTATTTCTTTGTGAGATAGTGAGGTATAGGGGTGGTAAAAAGTTGAAAAAAATGATACAACTATGATGGGTATTAAGGAACTTTTGGAACATAATTCAGTAAAAACTATTTCTCTTTTTTCGGGCGCCGGAGGACTTGATATTGGTGCCATTCAAGCTGGTGCAAAGATTGTATGGGCTAATGACATGATGAAGGAGGCTTGCGAATCTTATTCTCAGAATATAGGGACTCACATCCAAAAAGGCGATATAAATGAGTTTATACCTTCATTGGCTCAATATAAGGGTGAAGTCGATTTGGTTATAGGCGGACCTCCTTGCCAAGGCTTCTCGGTCGCTGGAAAAATGGATATCGACGATGAGAGAAGCCAATTGATATGGAGTTATGCAAAAGTTGTTGAGACTGTTTCTCCCAAAGCATTCATTATGGAGAATGTCAAGGCGTTGGGAGCATTAGAAAGGTGGGCTTCAGTAAGGAATGCTTTACTGAAAAGAATGCAAGAATTAGGGTATTCTGTTAATTTCTGCATCTTGAACGCATCAGATTACGATGTTCCCCAAGCACGAGAGCGTATATTTGTCATAGGATTTAAGGGCAATAATTTTGCGACACCTGATTTGGATGAGATGCTTGTTCCTTACAAGAAAAAGGCAAAGTCGGTCCGCGAGGCTTTGAGTATCCTTGACAGGGCGGGGACGGGAAATAACACAAGTACTTGTAATGCAAAAATCACATTGACAATTAATCCAATTTTGCGAAAATCACCCTATGCTGGCATGCTGTTCAATGGCCTTGGCCGTCCGTTAAAGTTGGATGGGTATAGTGCAACGCTACCTGCATCTATGGGTGGAAATAAAACACCCATCATCGACGAACATGCTCTGTATGATGGTTCGAGACCATGGGTGGAGGCTTACCACGAGCGATTGTTGGATGATACATCAATTGCACTGAAAGAATCCGTACCTGATTATTTGAGAAGACTCACAGTGGATGAGGCCCGACTCATCCAAACATTTCCGATGGGGTACAAGTTCTCGGGTAGTCAATCCTCGCAATATACTCAAATCGGCAACGCGGTTCCATGCAATCTAGGCAAAGCCGTGTGTTCAATGGTTATTGATGTGCTACAAGGTAAGACTCCTATAATATATTCAGGACTTTTTAACTAATAAGATGATATGGCTGCCGTAGATTTTAAAACTGCAAGTTTGATTCTTGATAGAGCATTTATTGAAGCTGAGTTTGTAGACGATGCTATAGGACAGAAGGTGAACGAGATCTTGCGTGGAACTCACAAAACTTATCGTTATATCGTGGTTACCGCCTTGTTGGCTAAAGCGACAAACGAGAAGGTGGATATATTGAGCCTACAGAAGGGAGATGGAAAGAAAGGGAAGTATGATGCGCGCTCGCTGTGCCATAAAGTTCTGGTCCCCTTTGAAACGATGAAATTACCCGGAAGCCTTGGTGGGTCAAATGAACCATTTCTAAACAAACCCGCCCGTTTTATATCTTTGTCTCTTAAGAATGCTGTCAGAAAGGGTAAGGATTACCAGACTTTGTCTGATACGATTAATATGTTGTCTAAAATTCAAGATAGCCAAACCGCATACAAATATTTGAAGTCTGCCTTGAGTTGCATGATTGCCATCAACAAGGAGTATGTCGCAAAGTTTTCTGTTGGAGATTGTCTGATAGATATCAGTGAGTTCTCCCAATTGGTACTCGACTACATCTATGCCATAACGGAGCATTCTATGGAGGGAGAAGTATGTCCGCTTATAGTATCTCAATTGGAGCAAATGTATCTAGGCAAGGACTATAAGGTCGAACCTCACAAAGTAAACCAGAGTGGTGCATCGTCAAAAGAGGTGGGAGACATTGATGTGTACAACAAGAAAAAGGAATTGTTGTATTCAATAGAAGTAAAGGATAAGGATTTTTCTGCGCAAGATGTGGTGCATGCTATAACTAAATTCAAACAAGCAGGTCTTGATAATAGTCTGTTTATATACGGTAAGCATGTTTCGTTCGAAGAGGATAAGGTCTTTCAGCTGTTGAAAAAAGTTGGACGTGAAGGACATTATTGCTGTTTAATCTCAATCCTAAATTATGCCAAACTTCGGATTTGCGATTTGAAGACATTGACAATACGGGACTTTGTTGACGGACTACTTCAGTTTGCAAAAGTTATAAATGTCAAAGATGATACCGTCAATATCGTTAAGGATATCGCAAGCAAGATATTTGAGAAAGAGGATTAACGGCGGGACATATGGAAAACTATATCGAATGGAATATAATCCGCCCCTTGAATGATGCCTTGAGCGATGAATGGGGATTAGAACTCTATACTCGGGAGAGCATTTCTAGGGCTTTGACATATTGCAAAAGACAGGGTGCCAAAGGCGAAGGTGGTCTCGCGAGTGCAATGCACCCTCTCTACGAGAAGTTTTTCTTTGCCCACCATTCGGTACATGGAGTGGGCGCACGGGGCGTATGGGAAATCGTTTCGCAAGTTCTGCAAGAGGATTACGATTTCTATGGTTGGGTAGAAATGGAGCGCAATCTGTTGGATTCGGCACACGCTTGGGCGCAGCATCAGAAGATAGAACAAGCCTATAATCCTTGTTACCCTCATCTATTGCGTACCATAGCGGCTACCTTCTATTCCTATTCGCTGTATATAACACAAGAGGATATAGATGAAGCAAAGAATATACTCGTTAGGGAGAGAGTTGAGGGCAATCCCTATAGTCGCGAGATATACTGCATGTACTATGCTTTTATAGCCATATGGAATGAATTTAATCTGTCAAGCACGCGCAAGGAAAAACTTTTCTCTTTGGTAGTTGACGAATGGCACATTGTACGCCACTTGTTTTCTGCCATGCTACAATGTGTGGTAGGTACAGGACGCACCGAATTCGCTGCTATCATACACGATGTGAGAGTGAACCATCGGCAACACCCCTACGCACATCTCCTATATGCTGCGGTGACGGAGCATAAGGAGCGCATCATACAAAATGGTACTAAACGCGATAAACTTGATAAGGCGTTGGAGGCACTGCGTGAGGCTATCGCAGGGATTGAACCTTCGCATGAACTTGACGAAATGGTGTCCATCCTTTTTTCTGACAGATTGAAGGAGTATCTTGAACGACATCAACCCAAGAGTTACCATGAATTAGAAATAGAGGTGCAAAGCCTACGCGAAGGTATGGACGAGCGTACGGCCCGCATTCAGGTTCTTATGAGCGAACAGGCAGAGATGCTGCGTCAGATGGTATCCATCGATGCCATCACCGAAGAGTTGCTCCGTCTGCCTGTAGGTTCGGTCTATGGCGTGTACGAAAAGCTCAATTCCCTATTACAAACTGACGAGGCGTGGCGAAAGAATGCCGATGCCATACGCGAACGCGTTTTGAACAAGGAGCAGAGTGCATACATGCAACTCAACATCAATGCACCTGTGGCCACTTTGGTCGCACATGCAGACAAAATTGTGAATGAGAATTGATAATCTATGAGCTGATAGTTGAGACAAAGGAGTTGATACTACCAGCACCAACATAAGGAGAGGTTTTTAGAAAAGATAACAATGACCGATTTGACCGAACTACTGACAGATATAAATCATAATCTATATCGCCTCACTGATTTAGATTGGTGTGAGGAGACGGATTGGTTTAATAAGGATCGCATCAAACAAATCCTTATGGGTATAGAAAATGATAAGGTATTCAACATTGTGGGAGAGTACATTGCTATAGCATGGTATGAAGCCTGCGATGGGGGTGGCTACACCAATGAAAAATTAATGGAGCCAACTTGGGATGGATATGAAGATTTGCGTTTCTGTCAAACAGAAGATAAAGCCCAGGCACCTGGAAGTATTGAATCTTACATAAGTAAGATAAAAGCTCAAAGGGGTAGGTCTCTCATTCGAAAGGAGAAAAAGGAACGATTACGTAGTCGGGTTATGCAAATGGAATTCGATTATACCCCATCTTCTAACGAGGAGGCAGAAGCCTACATAAAGCAATTGCCGTATGAGATGTGCGAAGCCTTGATGATAACGATAAAAAATAGGAATGCGGAGATTACTCAGTTAAGGGCTGAATTGGATAAGTTGACTAACGAGTACGCAAATAAAATTAATGAATGGGAAACATATAAAACAACTAAAGAAGATATAATTAAGCAGGCTGGCATAGATGCCAATAGGAAGTTGATTGAGCAATTGATTATATATGCAGAAGGAGAACAGAAAAACGTTGCTAGAGAAATAAAAATTGCTCTTACTACTAAAATGGCAAATGGCTATATCGCAGGTGATACCCTGACCGAAGAGTGGAAGAAGCGTCTAGAAAATCTTGGCAGAGAAAATCCAAGGAATGATACGATGAATTTTAACAATACGGTAGGCACGGTAGTAGCACATGCTGACCATGTAACCTTACAATATAGAACAGATGAGTAACGAGAAGAATACCATAAACTTTACCTTCAACTTCAATGCCCCCGTAGGGCAAAATATTGCCCATGTGGATAAGCTGGAGGCGCATTTTGATAAGGACATGACCATGCAGGTGGTGGATACCAAGTCCATGGCAGATGAAGATTCTTTTAAGCGTAGGGAAGCACTAATAAAAGAAAAGGTGAAGAATGAACAAGTGCCGAATATCTCCGAAAACCGCATCTTTCATACAATCATACAACATGAAGAGCCCGAGAAACTCATTAAGAGATTGCATCAGTTAATTGATGGACGCAAAGGGGCCGATGTGGGATGTGTATTGTTAAAATGTTTTCAAGATGGACATTTGACACGAAAACCCACGCAAAAAGAATTTGAATCGGAATTTACTTTAATTGGTGGATGGAAGGCAATTCATAATTACATGAGCGACAATAACGAAAATGCATTAGACAGAGCCAATAAAATCATAATCTTCTAGGCAAAATTTCCTCAAATTATTGGATAAAGGTGGACGCAAATGGATGTATATGGACATCCATCTGTGTCCACCTCTCTTTTTTTATCCCCTCATAGGACCGCCCTATCTTTGCATCGTTCCTCTGAGATGAGCAGCACTGTTGCGGGCCATCCATAGATAGGCAGAGGCTTTTATCTTTATGACAAACATTTTTAGAATAGTCAAGTGCGGTGAGCCGTTCACCGTGCAGAGCACCCGAAGCGAGGGCGAACAGGTGCAGAAGAAGTTCATCCACCTGCAGGAGTTGGGTGGCAAGTACAGCAACCAGTATGTGGCGACACTCCTTGGCAATGATGCCTCGTGTGTGTTCCACCCAGGCGATGTGATAGTGGCCTCGCTGAGGGCGGGCGTGAGCGAGTACAATGAGAAGTGGTATCAGGACATCTTGGTGACGGATTTTCATAAAATCTAAGTAACCTAATCATTAACCCGAGAAGAGGCGTGAGTGGAGTCTCATGAGTGAAAAGCCGGCAATCTTCACACTCCCATTCTCACAATCTTTTTCGGACAATGAACAAGAAAAATCAGCAACAACGAATCGTTGTAAATGGCGATGTGAAGATGGACACCGTAACGGTGTATAGTGACAATCAAATCAAGGTGACAGCTTGCCCATGGATGGCCGACAGGGCCGACGAGGTGGCACCCGACGGGCCTTTGAGGATGAAGGGATGCACCGTGATTGAGCCTGGGGCGACCGCGACATTCCGCCCCTACAACATAGGGTCGCAGGGCAGCAGATACAAGCAGTTGTTCGTGACGGAGCACTGCAGCGTGATGCAGACGCAGGGCGGCGTGGTCATCGAGAAGTGGAGGTTCAAGCCCGCGATGAACGCTACGGACATCTGCCGTGCACGACAGACGGAGGGTGAGAAAATTAACGCATATTACATGAGTAGAAAGGAGGAGACGGTATGGTAAGCACAACACATTTTACCTGTATCGGCAAGGGGCATGGCGCCCCTGCCATGCCTGCCACCCGCAAGGAGTGGGAGGAGCTGAGAAACGCGCCGTGGCTGGCGGACATGTGCCGACGCATAGCGGCAGGCGACGAGGCACTGAAGGCGAAGCTGCCCGTGTGGACACCAGGGTGCGCGGAATTCAAGAACAACCATCGTGCCTTGGCCGATGCCCTGAAGCCCCTACGGAGGCTGATGCTCGACTTCGACGAGAAGGGTCACTCGGCAGAGATACTGGCCAAGGCGATGGAGCTGCAGGCCGCGGGCAAGTGGAAGATACTGCTCGTGGAGGAGAGCGTGCGACGGGGCACACATGTGCTCATCGCCCTGCCCGAGGGGATGACACCGCAGGAGGCACAGCAGCGATTCTCCAATGACATAGGCTTCGTGGCCGACCCTGCGCTGAAGGATGTGGCCAGCCGATGCATCTATATGGTGCCGAGCGCGAGTACGCTATTCGTGAGCGAAGAGATGTTCTCTTTAGGAGTAAAGGAGAGTCTTTCTGGAGTAAAGGAGTATAGGAGTGAAGGAGAGTTTTTGGGGGTAAAGGAGTATAGGAGTGAAGGAGTTAAGACAAATGTTCCTTCCGCGGACGGACTATCGTCTTCACTCCTGAGCGAAGCGAAAACTCCTGAACTCCTCGACTCCCCAAATAAAACCGCTGACGGACTATCGTCTTCACTCCAGAGCGAAGCGAAAACTCCTGAACTCCTGAACTCCCCGAAAACATTCGAGACGGAGTACGACGGCATCGCCTACGCCGATCTCGTCGCCACCCTCGAAGAGCAAATGGGCGGCAAGCCCGAGCATGGGAGCCGCAACAACTTCATCTTCTCCATGGCCTGCCACCTGCGCTATGTGACCAACGATGACCCCGAGTGGATAGCCAGCATACTGCCCACCTACGGCGAGGCTCGCGACAAGTGGATGGCCACGATCCGTAGTGCGTGTAACCGCAATCAGACGAAGACGATGCCGCGCATCATGCGACGCACACTGGCCATCTGCAAAGAGCGGTTGGAGGATAATTCAGAATCCAACATTCAAAATTCAGAATCAAGCGTCCCTCCTGCCATGCCAAAGCGTCTGCCGCCCCTCATCAAGCTACTGGTGAGCCGCACCCCGAAGGTGTATCAGGCGGCCGTGGCGCACGCGGTGTTTCCCGCCTTGGCTACCTACCTGTGGAGGACGACCTTCCGCTACATCGACAATGTGGAGCATGAGGCCACGCTGATGAATGTGTTGATGGCGGGCTCGGGCGCGGGCAAGAACTGCATCTCGGAACCTATCAACCACATCCTGCGCGATATCCGCCGACGCGATGCGGACAACCTCTCTCGTGAGCGCGAGTGGAAGCGCGAGATGCAGACGAAGGGGGCCAACAAGGACAAGCGCCAAAGGCCCGAGGGACTGGTGATACAGGAGATTGACCCCGACATGACGAACGCCGCCTTCGTGCAACGACTGGCCGATGCGGAGGAGCGATTCCTCTACGCGAAGATGAACGAGATTGACCAGTTTGACGCGCTGAAGACCTCGGCACGCTCGAAGGCGCACTTCCAGATCATGTGCCTCGCCTTCGACCCGGGCAATGTGTATGGTCAGACGCGCGTGGGCACCTCATCGGTGAGCGAAAGGGTGTGCATCCGCTTCAACTGGAACGCCTCGACCACCATCCACAAGGGGCAGGCCTACTTCCATGGGGTGCTCACCGACGGCCCCATCTCGCGCATCAACTTCTGCACCATCCCCGAGCAGCCCATCGGTGCCGAGATGCCCGTGTATGGCTCGTACGATGCGGTATTTGACGAGGAGCTGCGCCCCTACATCGAGCGACTGGCGAAGGCACGCGGACTCATCGAGTGTAACGGTGCGCGCAACCTGGCCAAGAAGCTGAAGGAGGAGAATGCCGAGTTTGCCCGCCTATCGCAGAGCCGCGTGTATGAAAACCTCTCCTTCCGCGCCAATGTGATAGCCTACCTCAAGGCCATGGTGCTCTATGTGGCGCAGGGCGAGGTGTGGGACAAGACGACGGAGGAGTTCGTCCGCTGGTCACTGAAGTATGACCTATGGTGCAAAATGCGTTTCTTCGGCGAGGCCATCGAGGCGCAGGAGAGTGCGGCCACGGAGGTCAAACGAAAGGGGCCACAAAACCTGCTCGACCTCTTGCCCGAGGTGTTCACCCGCGAGGAGGCTGGCGCCCTGCGCAACCGTCAAGGCATACGCGGCGGCTCGCTATCGCAGATGCTGCTCAACTGGAAGCAGCGCGGATACATCGAACTCTATGGCGAGGAGATGAAGCGCACCGAGGCTGGCCGACAACGGTATATCAAGACGGAGGGGTATATGAAGAAGCACGGGGCCTCCCCCGGCCCCTCCGAAGGAGGAGTGACTCGGATAGCGATGGACAAGTAAAGATTAACAATTAAAGATTACAACTATGGCAACAAATAACAATAAAGAGAAACTCCGCGATGCCTTCATAGTCACCCCTCCTCGGGAGGGGCAGGGGGGAGGCCGTTACTTTACCCTTGATGAATTCACAAGAAGCGCCACCGCCCAGGCACACGGCATCGCGAATGTGCCCTCGGCGGAGGCCGTGAGAAACCTCGAGCTACTCACCAAGTGCGTGCTCGATCCCCTACGCGAGGCGTGGGGAACACCCATCATCGTCAATAGTGGCTACCGATGTCCCGAGCTGAACAAGGCCGTGGGTGGCGCCAAAGCGAGCTACCACATGCAGGGCATGGCGGCCGACATACGCCCCAAGAATGGGCTGGTGCATAAGCTATACGACCTCATCGTGCACCTCTTCCGCTCGGGGAAGCTGGGCCTCACGGAGTGCTACATCGACCGCAAGCGTGGATACATACACATAGCGTATGATGCGCAAGAATTCAATGTGTGGCCATTTATCGAGCCATGAGAATTGACAAAGTCATCAATCATCAGTAATCAGTTTAATTAAAACGATGACGATGACGCCGACGAAAACGAAAACGAGAAATAAAGCCGCGAACAGACTATCGTCTATACTCCTAAACTCCTATACTCCTAAACTACCGAAATGAACACTAACCCCTAACCCTAAAACCCTAACCAACATGAAACATTTCAAGATTAAGAGCTATGGCTTCGGCCAATTGGCCCAGCTATACTACCCCGACCGAGATGAGCGCACGGCCCTGCGCCTCTTCCGCGAGGAGATGAAGCTCACGCGCGGCCTATGGGATGCCATGACGGCCGTGGGCTACAAGCCCTACACGAAGGTCCTCACGCGAGGACAGGTGAAGACGATCGTCCAATTCCTCGGTGAGCCGTAGGGCGGTGACCCTCCCCTAAGTCCCCCCTCCCGTTGAGAGGGGACTTTTCTTTATATCGCGGAGCCGTGGCCCATCTCCCCAAAAAAAACGAACATGGGATGATGTTTTCCGTTAAATATATTGGGATAATCCATGGAGATGTAGTACCTTTGCTTGTTAAGCGATGAGAATTTTTAGGAGTAAAGGAGTATAGGAGATTTTTTTTGGAGTGAAGGAGTATAGGAGTGAAGGAGTAAAGACGATACTTTAGACTATGAAAATCGTAATCCGCGAACAGACTATTGTCTTCACTCCTAAGCGGAGCGAAAACTCTTTAACTCCTACACTCCCCGAGTAAATCCGCGAACAAACTATTGTCTATACTCCTAAGCGTAGCGTAACTCCTTAACTCCTATACTCCCCAAAAAAAGACAAAACTAAAAACAACACATAATGATGAATATCCCCTTTCGCCCTGTGACGGCGGCTGATGCCGACCTCTTGCGCTCCTTCACCATGGAGGGCAAGTGCATGAACTGTGACCTGAATGTGGCCAACATATGTAGCTGGCAATTCCTATACCACACGGAGTGGGCCGTGGTGGAGGGCATGCTGGTGCTGCGCTTCGTGCTCGACGGACGGGTGACCTACATGAAGCCTATCGGACGGGGCGACCTGCACCATGTGCTGCGCCTGCTCATGGACGACGCACGCAGCATGGGCGACACGCTGAGGGTGGCATGCATATGTCCCTGCGCACAGGCCGTGATGGAGGAGTCGATGCCGGGGGCCTTCACCTACACCATCGACCGCGACAAGTCGGACTACCTGTACCTGCGCGAGCGACTGGTGACGCTCACGGGCAAGAAGCTGCAGCCCAAGCGCAACCACATCAGCAAGTTTAAGCGCACATACCCCGACTACGAATACCGACCCCTCACGGCAGACCTCGTGCCCCACTGCATCAGCCTGGGCGAGGAGTGGTGCCACACGAACGACTCGGGCATGCTGCGAGCCATGCTGGCCGAGCAACGGATGATACGCTACGCCTTGAGCCACATGGACGAGCTGCACATCGTGGGCGGCACGCTATGGGTAGAGAACAAGATGGTGGCCTTCACCTTCGGCTCGCGAATCAATGGCGAGGCCTTCGATGTGTGCGTGGAGAAGGCCGACACCTCGTATGAGGGAGCCTATGCGATGATCAACAATGAGTTTGTGTCGCGCTTGCCCGAGGACATCACCTATATCAACCGCGAGGAGGACCTGGGCCTCGAGGGGCTGCGCAAGGCGAAGATGTCGTACTACCCCGAGATGATACTAGACAAGATGGTGGCTACGCTCACCACACAACCCAAGGAGAGCGAGGAGGAGATGCGCGTGCGCTTCGAGACTCGACACCTATGGGAGCGCTCGTTTGCCGACCCGCGCGCCTTCATCGACCTCTACTTCCGCGAGAAGTACCGCAAGGAGCGCAACGAGATCATCCTACGCGACGGCCGCGTGGTATCGGCCCTGCAGAAGCTACCCTACCCGATGACCTACGGCGGGCGCATGCTGCCTGCATCGTACATCTCGGGTGCCTGCACCGACGAGCGCTACCGCCGACGCGGACTCATGGGCGAACTGCTGGTGAAGGCACTGGAAGGAGAGTTTTTGGGAGTAAAGGAGTATAGGAGTGAAGGAGTAAAGACAAATGTTTCTTCCGCGGACGGACTATCGTCTACACTCCAGAGCGAAGCGGAAACTCCTAAACTCCTCAACTCCCCGAGAGCAGGCTCCGTGCTGAGCTTCCTCATCCCCGCCACGCCCGAGCTGGCCACCTACTACGCCAAGTATGGCTACACGCCCTGCTTCCGCTTCGGATGGACGACGGTGTCTGCCGAGGCCACTGACGATACGGCACTGACGGCGGGCATCGTGGAGCATCCGCACGAGGAGGAGTACCTCATCTACCTGCGCCAGAAGATGCAGGAGCGACCCTGCTGCGTGCAACACCCGCTGGCCGACCTGCATGCCGTGATAGACGACATGCGCATGGCGGGCGACACGCTATGGGAGGCACGCCGCGACGGACAGCTCATGGCGCTTGCCATCTGTCGCGCCGAGGCCGACGGCACGCTGCTGCGCGAGTGTGTATATGATGACGACACGGCACGCGGGGCACTCATCGCTGCCATAGCCGCTCACTACGGGCGCACCGAGGTGGACATCATCGACACCACGGGCCGCGAGGGCGAATACATGGGCATGGCACGCATCATCGATGCCGAGGCGATGTTCACGGCCTATGCTGCACTGCACCCCGAGGTGGAGGCGCTATGGAGCGTCACCGACGAACTGCTACCTGCCAACAACGCCTGCTACCGCATAGCACAGGGAGTATGCACACGCCTCGACGGGCCCTGCACCGATGCCGAGGGGCTCACCATAGCGCAGCTAACACACCGCATCGTCACCGAGGAGAACCCCGTGATGAGCCTTATGATGAATGATTGAACAAGGGAGCCTCCCCTAACCCCTCCTCAAGGAGGGGATTGATGAGTGTTGAGAAATGAACGACAACCGAGATGAAACTATTGGCTGGGGTCCTGAACTCCTAAAAAATCATGCCAAGGGCAGATTCTCAGAAAAAAACACTATTTTTGCAGCATAATTAAGACATACATATATGACAACACCCAAGATAGTACGCCACATCAGAGCATTGGTCGTCGCCCTCGCGGGACTATGCCTGACACAGAGCACCAACGCCCAGGAGCTGGAGGCCAAGGTGGTGGTAAACCATCAGAAGATACAGGGCACCAACACCTCGGTGTTCACGACGCTGCAGGAGGCGATGACGGAATTCCTCAACACCCGCAAGTGGAGCAACGCACAGTATGCCACGAGGGAGAAGATCGCGTGCAGCTTCAACCTCATCGTGAACGAGTATAGCGACGACGGACGATTCGGCTGCTCGCTCATGGTGCAGTCGAGCCGACCCGTATACAACGCCTCGTACACGACCACGGTGTTCAACTTTAACGACAATGCCGTGGACTTCAGCTACATAGAGCACGACAAACTGGAGTTTGCCGACGACATGGTGGACAACAACCTCACCGCCGTGCTGGCCTACTATGCCTACCTCATCATAGGTCTCGACATGGACACCTTCGCACCCAAAGGGGGCACCGACATACTGCACAAGGCCGAGAATGTGGTGAACAACGCGCAGATGATAGGCGAGGAGGGATGGAAGGCCTTCGGCGATAGCAAGAACCGCCACGCCTTGGTCAACGACTACATGAACGGGGCCATGGAACCCTACCGCCAACTCATGTATGACTACCACCGCAAGGGACTCGACGAGATGGCTCTCAATGCCGAGCGAGGACGCAGCAACATCACCACCTCGCTGGCACTCCTTGAAAAGGCGAGACAGGACAAACCCATGTCGATACTGCCCCAGCTATTTACCGAGATCAAGAAAGACGAACTCTTGGGCATATACAGCAAGGGCATCGCCAAGGAGAAGGAGGAGGCAGCACGCATACTCACCCTCGCCAACCCCTCATACACCTCGGATTGGGAGGAGATGAAGAAACCATAAGAGGAGAAAGACCGTTGACGCTATTGACATGAAATACTACCTCATCGCAGGCGAAGCCTCGGGCGACCTGCACGCATCAAACCTCATGCGAGCCCTGAAGGCACGCGACACGCAAGCCGAGTTCAGATACTTCGGTGGCGACCTCATGCAGGCCGTAGGGGGCACGCTGGTGAAGCACTACCGCGAGCTGGCCTACATGGGATTCGTGCAGGTGGCACTACACGCTGGCACCATTGTGCGGGGCATGCGCCAGTGCAGGGAGGACATCGTGGCGTGGAAACCCGATGTGGTGATACTCGTCGACTACCCGGGATTTAACCTCGCGATGGCCAAGTATGTGAAGACGCACACGCAGATACCCGTGTACTACTACATATCGCCCAAGATATGGGCATGGAAGGAGTATCGCATCAAGGACATACGCAGATATGTAGACGAGATGTTCTCGATACTGCCCTTCGAGGTGCCCTACTTTGCCAGACACCACTACCCCATACACTATGTGGGAAACCCCTGCGTAGATGCCGTGGCGCAGTTTAAGGCGGGATACAGGGAGACGCGCGAGGAGTGGTGTGCACGCCACGCACTCGACCCCAAGCGACCCATCGTGGCACTCCTGGCAGGAAGCCGCAAGCAGGAGATCAGAGACAACCTGCCCATCATGCTGGCCGCGACGAAGGGGTATACCAAGAGCGCCCTACACTATAGGAGGACGATGGAGGTGTATCCCGACTTCCAATGGGTGATAGCCGGTGCACCTGGCATCGGCAGGGAGATGTACGAGGGCTATGGCATCGAGGAGCATGCAGCGGTCAAGGTCATCTACGGGGAGACATACCCCCTGCTGACCCATGCCTACGCGGCCGTGGTGACCTCGGGCACGGCGACACTGGAGACGGCTCTCTTCGAGGTGCCACAGGTGGTGTGCTACTACATGAAGTGGGGCAAGGTGGTGGCATGGCTGCGCCAACGACTGCTCAAGGTAAGGTACATATCGCTGGTCAACCTCATCGCCAACGATGAGGTGGTGCGCGAACTGGTGGCCGACGAGATGAACGAACTCGAACTGCGCACCGAACTCGACAAACTGCTCCTCGACGAGGAACGCCGACGCCGCATGTGGAGCGAGTACAACGCTCTGGTGATAACACCGCTGGGCGAAGCTGGCGCATCAGAGCATGCCGCCGAGAAGATGATAGCACTGCTGGGGAAGGGGTAGTTGAGGGTGAAGGGTTAAAGGTGAAAGGTTAAAGTGCTTGATATTTCTCGCTTATTCGTACCTTTAATCTGCTACGCAGCTTGAAGGTAGTTGTCGCTCGCGGTGAAAAATATTCAAGCAAGCTTGATATTTCTCGCTCGCTTTTACTACCTTTGTACCCATGTTACGCAAATTGCTACATTCGTTGGGCTCATACCTGCTGCTGATGTACCGCACATTCAGCCGTCCGCAGAGGGCACGCATGTTCTGGAAACAGTATCTGCGCGAGTTCTACCAACTGGGCTACAACTCGCTGTTCATCGTCATACTGATGTCGTTCTTCATCGGGGCACTGCTATGCGTGCAGATAAAGATTAATATATGGTCGCCCTGGATGCCACGCATCACCATAGGATATGCCATGAGGGAGGTGTTGCTGCTCGAGTTTGCATCGAGCATCATATGTATCATCTTGGCAGGCAAGGTGGGGTCGAACATCGCCTCGGAGATAGGCACCATGCGCGTGACACAGCAGATAGACGCCCTCGATGTGATGGGGGTCAACTCGGCCAACTACATCCTACTGCCCAAGATAGTGGCCATGGTGAGCGCCGTGCCGCTATTCGTGACATTCAGCGTGGCCAGCGGCATCGTAGGGGCATATATCGTGAGCACTGTGGGCGGATTCCTCTCGGCTGCCGACCTCACCGCAGGACTGCAATACAGCTACGAGGGATGGCACCTGTGGACAGCCTACATCAAGTCGTTCTTCTTTGCCTTCATCATCGCCAGCGTGAGCGGACACTTCGGCTACATGGTCAAGGGAGGTAGCATCGAAGTGGGCAAGGCAGGCACCAACTCGGTGGTGGTGAGCAGCGTGCTCATCCTATTCACCGACCTATTACTAACCAACCTGCTCATGGCATGATCACCATTACCGACATACACAAACACTTTGAGGACCAAGAGGTGCTGCATGGCATCAGCGCTACCTTCGAGACGGGAAAGACCAACCTCATCATCGGACGAAGCGGCTCGGGAAAGACGGTGCTGCTCAGATGCATCGTAGGACTGCTGGAACCTACAAAGGGACGCGTGCTCTATGACGGGAGAGACATACACCGACTGACCAAGCACAAGGCTGCTCTCTTGAGGCAGGAGATGGGCATGCTCTTCCAGGGTGCTGCCCTGTTCGACTCGATGGATGTATTGCACAATGTACTGTTTCCCCTCGAGATGTTCTCACCCAAGACTCCCAAGGAGCAGTTGCAGCGTGCCCGATTCTGCCTCGACCGCGTGGGGCTCGCCAACGCGGAGGGCAAGATGCCCGCAGAGCTGAGCGGCGGCATGCAGAAGCGCGTAGCCATAGCCCGCGCCATAGCGCTGGAGCCCAAATACCTCTTCTGCGACGAGCCCAACTCGGGACTCGACCCCATATCGTCGCGCCTCATCGACAACCTCATCAGCGACATCACCCACGAGTATGGCATCACCACCATCGTCAACACACACGACATGGGCTCGGTGCGGGGCATCGGCGAACAGGTGCTATTCATCCATGAGGGACGGGCCGAATGGACAGGCACGGGAGACTCCATAGACAAAACCGAAAGCCTGCATCTGCGTGAGTTCCTCGACCATGCATGATAACGAAAAAAAAGAAGAAAAGCGCTTCGGCATATCTACGATAATTGCTACTTTTGTATAAAAATAAATCTTTGAGCTATGACCAAAAATTCAGATAAGCAAAACAACAAACCCTTGCGAACACTACTCATCAACCTCGTAGCCATGATGGCCGTAGTGGTGGTGGCCGTATTCGGCACCTTCCGCTGGATAGACAGCTACACCGAGCATGGCAAGGCGGTGATCGTACCCGACATCACGGGCATGCAGGAGGAGGACGCCATAAGCAAACTGGCACAAAGCCAGCTCAGGGGCGTGGCGTATGACTACACCTATATCAAAGGGGTGCCCGTGGGAGAGATTACCGCACAACGCCCCGCGGCACACGCCAAGGTGAAGCGCGGACGCAAGATATACCTCACCGTGAGCTCGGGCAACCAACCGATGATTGCCATACCCGACATCATCGACAACTGCTCGCTGCGCGAAGCGGAGTCGCGCCTGCGTGCCTCGGGATTCAAACTGGCACCCCATGACACCATCGCCGGTGACCTCGACTGGGTGTATGGCGTACGCTACAACGGACACGAACTGCAAGCGCAAGAGCGTGTACCCGAAGGTGCCGAGCTGACCATCGTCGTGGGAGGAGGCAACAAACATGGCAACAAAGCCGAAGAGCCTACCGTAGAGGAGGGATGGTTTAACTAATCGGGAGATATACCCGCACCAACATCGTGCAACAAAATCAAAAACAACAACGACTGACGATGACCGATAATATAGATGAACTGCTCGACGATGACCTTGACCTCGATGGCACCATCGATGAAGAGGTGTCGCTATACGAGCACTTCCGCGTAGTGGCCGACAAGGGGCAAGAGCTGATGCGCATCGACAAGTTTCTCATGGATCACCTGCCGCATGCCTCGCGCAACCGCATACAGAAATCAGCCGAGGCGGGATGCCTGCATGTGAACGGCAAACCCGTGAAGAGCAACTACCGCGTGAAGCCACGAGACATCGTGACAATCATGATGGACCGTCCGCGCATGAACACCGACATAGAGCCCGAAAATATTCCGCTCGACATCGTATACGAAGATGACGACCTCATGGTGATCAATAAACCTGCCGGCATGGTGGTACACCCTGGCTGTGGAAACTACCACGGCACGCTGGTCAATGCCATTGCCTGGCACCTGCGCGACAATCCCGACTACGACCCCAATGACCCCGGTGTAGGACTCGTGCACCGCATCGATAAGGACACCTCGGGACTGCTCGTCGTAGCCAAGACCCCTGATGCCAAGACCGCCCTAGGCATACAATTCTTCAACAAGACTACCAAGCGCCACTACAATGCCCTCGTGTGGGGATCCTTGAAGGAAAATACCGGCACCATACGCAGCCAGATAGCCCGCAACCCGCACGACCGCCTGCAGATGGCAGTCTTCACCGACCCCGCGACAGGCAAGCACGCCGTCACCCACTACAAGGTGTTGGAGCGCATAGGCTATGTGACACTCGTAGAGTGCATCCTCGAGACAGGACGCACACACCAGATACGCGTACACATGAAACACCTCGGACACCCGCTCTTCAACGACGAGCGCTACGGAGGCAACGAGGTGCTCAAGGGTACCACCTCGGGCAGCTACCGTAAGTTTGTGGCCAACTGTTTCGACACCTGTCCGCGCCAAGCCCTGCACGCCCGCACACTCGGCTTCGTGCATCCACGCACTGGCAAGGAGATGTTCTTCACCTCCGAACTGCCCGAAGACATGGTAGCCCTCCTCGACCGCTGGCGCACCTATGTAGCAGGAAAATCGGACAACTGAACTTGCAAAAGACAAAGAGTATTCCTATATTTGCAAAGGAAATAATATATAAGTATAATGTAATTGTATAACCTAAAAATAATTAAACCATGACACGCATAAGCAACCACATCTTGACACTGGCAGTAGCCTTTGCAGGAACCCTCTTCACAGCATGTGACAAGCAACCCTTGGTAGAGTGTACCGACAATCAGGGACAAGAGATTTCACAACATGAAGTCCCCTACTATGCGCCTGCATTCCCCAAGCCCGACAAGTCGACAAAACTCACAGGTACACCCGCACAAAACCTCAAGACGATACTAGAAGCTACGGGCCCCAGCATCATCAACTCGATGGGACGCATGATGAATATCACCGATGCACAATACGAGGAGATCAAGACCTTTACAACCAATCTCGTAAAGAACAAAGGCGGCCAAACGGAGCAGTATAGAGAAATCTTCAGATGGATCGTATCGAACATCAAATACGAGTTGAGCGACCCCGACCCATATGCCGTATTCAAGAACAAGAAGTGCGTATGCCAAGGATATGCCAACCTGCTCACCGTGATGTGCCACACACAGGGAATACCCACCGTGGTTGTCAATGGATACCTCAGCCAACCTGGCCTCTATGGCGGACATGCATGGGCATACACCAACACCGATGGCAATTGGGAGGTGAGCGACCCCACCAATAGCGGCTCGTTCCCCATGAGCAACACCGGAGGATACACTCATCTGTTGCCCTCAGAGGCTGATGTAGACCTCTTTGCAGACAATAGTGCCGTATATAGATACTACGACTATAGAGTCAATGTAGACAGAGTAGTAGCCAAGAGCAATCCGCTCATAATACCCTATAGCGCTGGCGGTTTTGTCATCGGCTCGTTCAACCCCTCGGAGGCACTGCCCGAAGAGGTCAAAGACATCTACCTCGGAGAAAATATCGAGACACTCGGCGAGACCTACAACATGAAGCTCTACACAAGCAACTTCGGCAAGCACATACAGGCCATACATGTAGATGAAAACAACCGATACCTGATGAGCCATAAAGGGGTAGTATATAAAAGAAATGGCGACGAAAACCAACTCTACTACATCCCTGGAGGCATGAAACTCATCGAGCTACTCCCCATGAGCAAGGTAGAGAAGAACACCATATACAATCATAGTGGAGTAGAGATCATATACTTCCCCGAAGGTACAAAGTCGTTCGAAGGCTCGGCCATCGAGAACTGCCCCAACCTGAAGCAAGTATACATCCCCGAAGATGCCGACTGGAACGAGGATGCTCTCTGGAACTGCCCCAAGAATGTAGAGATTATCCGTGGCGAGCCCAGCAGCGTAAAGCATGTAACCATGTAATAAAAGCATTAGCACACAATACACCACCATGTCATACCCTATCGAAACCATAGCTCAGTGGATAGACGCCAAGCTTGTCGGCTGTCACGAGGGTACGGTGAAATGGCTGCTCACGGATAGCCGTTCGCTGGGATTCCCCGAAGAGACGCTCTTCTTTGCGCTCGTGACGGCCCGTGGCGACGGACACCGATACATCGCTGAGCTCTATGGCCGTGGGGTGAGGCATTTCGTCGTGTCGACACATCCCACCCCTGAGCAGCTACAAGCAATGCCTGAGGCCTGCTTCCTCGTCGTGGATCATACGCTGGCAGCACTACAGCAGCTGGCCGAGAAGCACCGCACACAATACCAAATACCCGTAGTGGGCATCACGGGCAGCAATGGCAAGACGGTGGTGAAGGAGTGGCTGGGACAACTGCTGGGTGCCGACCGCCGCGTGGCACGATCGCCCCGCAGCTACAACTCGCAGATAGGTGTGCCCCTCTCGGTGTGGCAAATCGACGAGAACACCAATGTGGCACTCATCGAGGCGGGCATATCGCGCCCCCATGAGATGAAGCGACTGCGCAACATCATACACCCTACCATAGGCGTACTCACCAACATCGGTGGCGCCCATCAGGAGAACTTCGCCTCACTGCACAGCAAGTGCATGGAGAAGCTCGAACTCTTCCGCGACTGCGACATCATCATCTATAACGGAGATGACAAGACCATAGGCGAGAGCGTAGACAGCACGCTGCAGTCGGCACGCGAGATAGCATGGTCGCGTCACGATGCCGACAAACCGCTCTTCATATCCTCGGTAGAGAAGAGCGAAGAATCGACCACCATAGGATATTCGTACTTAGGCATACCAGGGAGCTATACGATACCCTTTACCGACGACGCTTCGGTGGAGAACTCTATCCACTGCCTTGCCGTGTGCCTCTACCTGATGCTGCCCGGTGAGGAGATAGCCCAGCGCATGGCACTCCTCGAACCCGTAGCAATGCGCCTCGAGGTGAAGGAGGGCAAGAACGGAAGCACCATCATCAACGACTCGTACAACTCGGACATCGCCTCGCTCGACATCGCCCTTGACTTCATGGCACGCCGCCCCGAGCGTGAGGGACGAGAGCGTGTACTCATCCTCTCCGACCTCTTGCAGACAGGGCAGAGCAGCCGCTCGCTCTACCGCAAGGTGGCCACACTTGTCGAAAGCCGTGGCGTGGAGCGCATCATCGGCATAGGCCCCGAGCTGAAGGCTTCAAGCGAACGCTTCAACATCAAGAGGTCGTTCTATGCCACTACGGAGGAGTTCCTGCAATCGGACGAGGCCCAACAGCTGCGCCGCTCGCTGGTGCTCATCAAGGGTTCACGCAGCTTCGGCTTCGAGCGCATTGCCGAGCAGCTGGCCCTGAAGGTGCACGAGACGACATTGGAAATCGACCTCGGCGCCATGGTCGACAACCTCAACTACTACCGCAGCATGCTGGCGCCCGAGGTGAAGACCGTATGCATGGTCAAAGCCTTTGCCTATGGAGCCGGCTTCTACGAGATTGCCAAGACCCTGCAGGATCATCGTGTAGACTACCTCGCTGTGGCCGTAGCCGATGAGGGAGAGCAACTGCGCAAGGCGGGCATCACCGCCAACATCCTCGTCATGAATCCCGAGCTCACGGCCTTCAAGACCATCTTTGAGAACAACCTCGAGCCAGAGGTATATAGCTTCACCCTACTGGAGGAGATGATACACGCTTGCGAACGCGAGGGATACATGCACTACCCCGTGCACATCAAGATAGATACGGGTATGAGCCGTCTCGGCTTCCGCCCCGACGAGATGCCCCGACTGATTGAGCGGCTTCAGGGACAGACGGCCGTGATACCTCGTTCGGTATTCTCACACTTTGCCGGTAGCGACAGCAGCGACTTTGATGCCTTCACCCGTCAGCAGGCGACACGCTTCACCGAGGCAGCCACGACATTGCAGGCCGCCTTCCCCCACAAGATACTGTGCCACATATGCAACTCGGCTGGCATAGAGCGTTTCCCCGAATACCACTTTGACATGGTGCGCCTCGGACTCGGACTCTATGGCATCAGCCCCGTAGGCGACCGCCTCATACACCCCATCAGCACCTTGCGCAGCACCATCTTGCAGATACACGATGTGCCCGCCACAGAGACAGTGGGCTATAGCCGACGCGGAGAGCTTGGCCGCCCCTCGCGCATCGCCTCCGTACCTATAGGCTATGCCGACGGCCTCAACCGCCGACTGGGCAACGGACGGGGATACTGCATCGTCAATGGCAAGCAGGCGCCCTATGTGGGAAACATCTGCATGGATGTGTGCATGATCGATGTCACCGACATCCCCTGCCACGAGGGCGATAGTGTAGAGATCTTCGGGCCTCAACTGCCTGTAACCCAGCTTGCCCAATGGCTCGGCACCATACCCTACGAGATCATGACAGGCATCTCTACCCGGGTGCGCAGAGTATATGCCGTAGAGAGCTAAAGGCATTGCACTAACACCCCTAACAGAAACCTATGAACGCGCTTGACATCATCGACAAATACTGCACCAGCGAGGAGCAACGACAGATACTACTCGTGCATAGCAGAGCTGTGGCCGATAAGGCCTTGGCAATAGCAAGGCTACATCCCGAGTGGGCCATCGACGAGGTGTTCATCGAGGAGGCTGCCCTGCTACACGACATCGGTATCGTGCAGGTGAATGCCCCCGCCATAGCCTGCCATGGCACCGAGCCCTACATATGCCACGGCATCTTGGGAGCAGAGATACTGCGCAGGGAGGGACTTGAACGACACGCCTTGGTGTGTGAGCGCCACACGGGTACGGGCCTCACGCTACAACAGATCATTGCACAGGGCCTCCCCCTACCCCATATCGACATGCAGCCTATGAGCCTTGAGGAGCAGATCATCTGCTTTGCCGACAAGTTCTTCTCCAAAACCCGCCTCAACACGGAGAAAAGTGTAGAGCAGGCACGCCGCAGTCTGGAGAAGTTTGGTGCTGACGGATTGGTGAAATTTGATGCTTGGTGCGACAGGTTTCTCTGATTTTTGAACTTTTACGATAATTTTACGAAGTTTATTTATACTCCCTGTCCTAAAAGTGGGGTTTATTCACCTGTTTTTATTACCTTTGCAGTCAATTGCAAAGATATTCGGCGCTCGCTGTGAAATACCCAAGCAAGCTTGGTATTATTTCGCTCGTTTGTTTGTATCTTTGCGTCTTAATTGCTAAAAATCATAAAACGATAAAGAATATGGCACAACAAGAAGAAACTTTCAAGAAAATCGTATCGCACTGTAAGGAGTACGGTTTCGTGTTCCCCTCATCAGAAATCTATGACGGCCTCGGCGCTGTGTATGACTACGGTCAGATGGGTGTGGAGCTGAAAAACAATATCAAACAATACTGGTGGCAGTCTATGGTGTTGCTCAACGACAACATCGTGGGTATCGACTCGGCCATCTTCATGCACCCCACCATCTGGAAGGCTTCGGGCCATGTGGATGCGTTCAATGACCCCCTCATCGACAACAAGGACTCTAAGAAGCGCTACCGCGCTGATGTGCTCATCGAGGACCAGCTCGCCAAGTACGACGAGAAGATTGCCAAGGAGGTAGCCAAAGCTGCCAAGCGCTTCGGTGAGGCATTCGACGAGGCTCAGTTCCTCGCTACCAACGGTCGCGTGCTCGAGATTCAGGCTAAGCGCGATGCTCTGCACGAGCGCTTCGCTGCTGCCCTCAACGCTTCAGACCTCAACGAGCTGCGTCAGATCATCCTCGACGAGGAGATCGTA
>JAZKZX010000020.1:0-22769 GCA_045612925.1 Bacteroidaceae bacterium | reverse complement strand
CGACTTCGGTTGGGAGCACGCGATGCTACTCCTTTATATAATAGGCTTCTTGGTTTGCGTCTGCTATCATGCTGTTTCGTACATCCGCCTGGGCATGCTGCTCCGTAAGACTCATCAAGAACCATTGTCAGACTATACGGCGGAGCGGCACAAAGCAGGCATCAAGCTCTATGTACACGAAGAGGAGCTCTCGCCCTTCAGTTGGCTCAACTGTATCGTTGTGTCGCGCCGGAGCATCGAAGAGAGCGCTCGCGAAGTGCTACGCCATGAGTTGGCACACATCGAGCACCGCCATTCATGGGACCTCCTGTTGGTGGATGCGTGCACCCTGCTGCAATGGCTCAACCCCGCGGTATGGCTCTTGAAGCGCGAGCTGCGCACACTCCACGAGTATGAGGCCGATGAAGCGGTCATCAAGGGCGGGGCAGACACGAAGGAATATCAGCGATTGTTAATAAAAGAGGCTGTTGGCACAAGGCTCTACTCTATGGCCAACAACCTCAACCATAGTTCACTTAAAAAACGTATCACTATGATGCTAAAAAGAAAATCAAATCCGTGGGCACGGTTGAAGTACCTCTATGTACTCCCATTGGCGGCAGCATCCGTGGCTGTCTTTGCCCGTCCCGAAGTCTCAAACACATTGAGTGAGATTTCAAGTGCCAAAGTTAGTGAATTAACTTCGATTGCGAAAGCAGAAGAGGTTAAAAGTGTTGAATCGCCCTCTCGGAATAGGGTAAAAGTCTCGGGAAAGGTCGTTGGCGCAAAGAGTGGCAAGGGTCTTGCTGGCGTAAACATCTTTGCGAAGAACCCCAATGATGGGCGCATCGCTTCGGCGGCCCTGTCACAAAAGGGCGGCAAGTTTGAGTTTGAGACCTACGAAGGGCTTGCGTTGCAGTTCTCGTTCGTAGGCATGCAAGAACAGTATGTCATCGTGCCTCAAGGCGGTGCTAAGTCGTTGACCGTACAGATGGCCGAGGCTGTACAGGGCTTGCCCGATATGGTCGTTACGGGTTATGCGCCAGAGACGGTCGAAAAGCTTCCTTCCAATCTCCTAGTCTCTGAAACAAAGAGCTTTAATGGCACCTTTGTGATCGTGGAAAGCCAACCCGAATTCCCTGGTGGCATGGGCGAATTGATGAGATTCCTCCAAAAAAATCTCCGCTATCCCGCAGCTGCGCGGCAAGCCAGAGTGCAGGGCAAGGTTATCGTAGAGTTTCTTGTTGGTACCGATGGTGGCATCTCAGACATCAAGGTGAAGCATAGCGTCAATCCCGAGTTGGATGCCGAGGCCGTGCGCGTCATCAGCCTGATGCCGAAGTGGATACCAGGCGAACAACTCGGGAAAGCCGTATCTGTACGATACGAAATACCCATCGAGTTCCGCTTGAAGTAATGTTCATCTTCCTTGAAATGGTTTATAGGAAGTAGAGACTATACAATACCAATCAACACACACGCACACAAAGGGCAGCTTCAGGGCTGCCCTTTTACTTTCTACCCATTTGCAATAATATGAGTAAGGAGTTGTTTTGTCTCAAATGCTAAATCTCGATGAATGCGGACTTTTGTCGTTTCGATGATAACATTTCATCAAACCTATGATAGTTTATTTTCTTCAGTTCCAAACGCCAATTTGAAGGGTTCCAAATTAGAGTTTGGACAAAGAAAAACTTCAGTTTGGACATAGGCAAACTGAATTAGATTCAAATAGAACCATAGTCAAAATTGCAGACATATTTGCTTTTTCACTTGTTTTACACTACCTTCGCAAACTAAATAAAACAGATACAGCAATGAAACTTTGGGACAAGGGCTTTGAGCCCGATAAAATGATAGAGACCTTTACCGTGGGTAATGACCGTGAGCTCGACCTCCGCTTGGCTCGCTACGATGTAGAGGGCTCGATGGCGCATATCCGTATGCTTGAGAGCATCGGGCTTATTGAAAAGGAGGAACTCCCCGTGCTGCTCGCAGGACTGGAGCAGATTCGCCAAGAGATTCTTGATGGCAAGTTTGTCATCGAAGAGGGCATCGAGGATGTACACTCACAGGTGGAACTATTGCTCACGCAGCGCCTCGGTGATGTGGGAAAGAAGATTCACTCGGGCCGCTCACGTAACGACCAGGTGCTGGTAGACCTCAAGCTCTTCTTCCGCGACGAGATTAAGAATATTGCCGAGGAGGTGTGTCACCTCTTCGACCGCTTGCAGGCGTTGAGCGAACAGTATAAAGAGGTGTTGATGCCGGGCTATACGCACCTGCAGATTGCCATGCCCTCATCGTTCGGCCTGTGGTTTGGAGCTTATGCCGAGACCTTGGTCGACGACCTTCAGATGGTGGCGGCTGCCTATAAGGTGGCCAACCAGAACCCCCTTGGTTCGGCAGCAGGCTATGGCTCGTCGTTCCCCCTGAACCGCACGATGACAACCGAGTTGCTCAACTTTGACACCATGCACTACAATGTGGTGGCTGCGCAGATGAGTCGCGGTAAGACCGAGCGTGCTACGGCCTATGCCATCGGTGCCGTGGCCTCTACGCTGGGTCGCTTCGCTATGGACGTGTGCCTCTTCATCAACCAGAACTTCGGCTTCATCTCTTTCCCCGACGAGTACACCACGGGCAGCAGCATCATGCCGCACAAGAAGAACCCCGATGTGTTTGAGATTATGCGTGCCAAGTGCAACCGTTTGCAGAGCGTAGCAGGCGAGGTGGCCTTGATGACAACGAACTTGCCTGTAGGCTACCAACGCGACTTCCAACTACTGAAGGATGTGATGTTCCCCGCCATTGAGGAGATAAAGTCGTGCCTCACGATGTGTGATATGATGTTGCAGCATATCCGTGTGAACACCGATATCCTCAGCGACCGCAAGTACGACTACCTCTTCACCGTGGAGGATGTGAACCGCCTCGCCCTCTCGGGCATCCCCTTCCGCGAGGCCTACCGCCAGGTGGGTATGCAGGTGCAGAACCATACCTACGAGCCTACCCGCGAGGTGCACCACACCCACGAGGGCAGCATCGGTAACCTCTGCAACGACCGCATACGCGAGAAGCTACAGCAGGTGATGGCTGAGTTTGAATGATAAAAGGGGTATAAGGCGGTAGCTCGCCATATTGGATAATGTCATCCTCTATGGGGTGACATTATTTTTTTATTCGTATGAGCTGTATATGCAAAGGAAAAGCCGATGCATTGCATCGGCTTTTCTCTTTCGTTGGGCTACCCGGACTCGAACCAGGAAAGGCAGGACCAGAATCTGCAGTGTTACCATTACACCATAGCCCAATCGTTTACGGGTGCAAAGATACGACATGTTGGGAAATATGCAAAATAATTTGCAAAGTTTTTTCGTATTATTTCTCGAATTAGGGCAAAAAAGTGTAATTTTGCATTCAAAGTAAGCGAAATTTATGAAAAAGGATTCTCAAATCATATTTGAACGCGACTCGGTAGAGTTTGTCACAGTAGCTGCAGAGTTTTGCGCATTCATCGAGCGTAGCGAAGGGATGCAGCGTTCCGAATTTGTGGACACACTGCTCAAGATACTACCTTTATTATATATAAAGGCATCGATGATTCCCGAGTGCGAAGTGATGGGCGAAGATGGACTCGAAGCCTTTGTTACTGAAGATGACTACGAGGTGATCCGTATTAATCTACAAGAATTGCTTGCCGACCGTGATGACTATCTCGATGTGTTTGTCGAGGACATGAAATATAGCGACACCCCCATACGCAAGAGCATTGCTGAGGATTTGGCAGATATCTATCAGGCGATAAAGGATTTCGTATGTCAGTTTCGCAGTGGGCTCAACGAGACCATGCATGATGCCTTGGCACAGTGTCGCGAGCGATTTATGGAGTATTGGGGGCAGACGCTGGTCAACACCATGCGAGCCTTGCATGAGGTAAGGTACTCAAACGCAGATGAAAGCGAGGACGAAGAGACAGAGTTTTGAGGATGATTGACATTAAGAGCAATATTGAGAAGGCCGACATAGCCCAAATGCCCAGTGAACTTTTCGGTGGGCGAATTATCGTGATACATACGATGGGGGATGTGGCAAAGGCTGTCAATTACCTTAAGGGCTTTCCCGTCTTGGGTATTGACACCGAGACCCGCCCCAGCTTCGCCAAAGGTAAGACCTATGAGGTGTCGTTGATACAGATATCTACCGAGGATACCTGTTTCCTCTTCCGCCTCAACTATATCGGCATGCCCGAAGTGCTTGTAGATCTCTTGGAGGATGACCGCCAGTTGAAGGTGGGACTCTCATTGCGCGACGATATACAAAACCTTAACCGCAAGCATAAGTTTGAGCCCCGTGGATTCCTCGACCTGCAACACTATGTGAAGGAGATGGGCATAGAGGCGCAGAGCCTCCAGAAGATTTATGCCTTGCTCTTCGGTAAGAAGATTTCCAAGTCGCAACGCCTTACCAACTGGGAGGCCGATGTGCTTACCGACCGCCAAAAGGGCTATGCCGCTACAGATGCTTGGGCATGTGTGCGCATATATAAATATATGGAGGAGGTAAAGCGCGGACAGGGATTTCGCGTGGTGAAAGCAAATGGGTAAGATAACAATAATAGCAATAAAAGATATGTACAAGACAGTATACCTTAAGAAAGGTAAGGAAGAATCTCTCGGCCGTTTTCACCCGTGGGTGTTCTCTGGCGCCATCCATCATATCGATGGGCAACCTGAAGAGGGCGATGTAGTGCGTGTTGTAAGTGCCGATGGCCGTTTCCTTGCCGTAGGACACATACAGATAGGTAGCATCGCTGTGCGTGTGCTCTCGTTTGAGGACATTGCCATAGATCACACATTCTGGAAACAGCGATTGAGCGTGGCATACGATGTGCGCAAGAGCATCTTCCCGCAATGGAATAGCCAGGAGGCACCATTGACCAATGCCTTCCGCCTCATTCATGGTGAGGGAGATGGACTGCCTGGTCTTGTGGTTGATGTATATGACCGCACAGCCGTGATGCAGGCTCACTCGGTGGGTATGCATGTGAGTCGCCACGAGATTGCTGAAGCACTGGCAGAGGTGCTTGCTGGTGTCGTAGACAATATTTATTACAAGTCTGAGACGACGCTCGCCTACAAGGCTTCAGAGGATGGCGGCAACGGATTCCTCAAGGGAGGTCTGGCCACAGCAGGGGATATTGCCACAGAGAACGGATTGAAATTCCATGTAGACTGGCTGGGCGGACAGAAGACGGGATTCTTCGTCGACCAGCGTGAGAATCGCGCACTGCTTGAGCGTTATTCGCACGGACGCAAGGTGCTCAATATGTTTTGCTACACCGGTGGATTCTCATTCTACGCTATGCGAGGTGGTGCCGAGTTGGTGCACTCTGTAGACTCTTCGTCGCGTGCTATTGATATCACTCGTGCTAATGTGGAACTCAACTTCCCTGGTGATGCTCGTCATGAGGCCTTTGCCGAAGATGCCTTCAAGTATCTCGATCGCATGGGAGATCAATATGACCTCATTATTCTCGACCCTCCTGCCTTTGCTAAGCACAAGGATGCTCTGCGCAATGCGCTTATGGGTTACCGCAAGCTCAATGCCAAGGCATTCGAGAAGATACGCCCCGGTGGCATACTCTTTACCTTCTCATGCTCACAAGTGGTGACAAAAGATAATTTCCGTACTGCAGTGTTCACCGCAGCAGCTATGTCGGGCCGACGGGTGCGCATATTGCATCAACTGACCCAGCCTGCTGACCACCCAGTGAGCATCTATCATCCAGAAGGTGAGTACCTCAAGGGATTGGTACTATATGTGGAATAACATGAAGTTGGTGATTGAAAATGACTAAATGTATTGTAGAGAGCGGTTTTTGTTAACCGCTCTTTGCATTTTGTGGAGTAGGTAGAGAAAAAGAACTAAAAGCGCGGAAAAACATGTTAAACAACATAAAAATTGCATGTTTTGCTCTTGCAAGTACTGAAAATAGCTGTACCTTTGCAATGTGTTTTTCATGGTATTAGATTTTTAAAGTTGGAAGATTGGTCGTCGGGATGACGACCGTCTTTTTTTTATATAAAATCGCAGTAGTGTTATAAAAAAACAATATCTTTGCGTACACTCTTACATTGCATACGGTAATGAGTCTGGATATGAGTTTCAATGTATGCTTATGTAGGCATTATAATAAAATAGGTGACCGACCCAGAGTGTTGTGCAGGTCATCTTGTGCTGTAATTTATAATATATGAAACAACGAATACTATTTGTTTGCCTCGGTAATATCTGCCGCTCATGTACGGCAGAGGAGGTAATGCGCACTATACTGCGCCGTGAGGGGTTGGATAAAACTATAGAGGTGGACTCTGCTGGACTTATCAGCTATCATCAGGGTGAGCAGGCAGACCCGCGCATGCGTGCCCATGCTTCGCGACGAGGCTATCATATCACTCACCTGTCACGACCAGTGCGCATGAGTGACTTTGAAGATTTTGATCTCGTCATTGGTATGGATGATAGCAACATCGGCCGCTTGCACGAACTGGCGCCCAGCATTGAGGCTGAAGAGAAGATACATCGTATGACAGAGTTTTGCACCCGCATCGTGGCAGATCATGTGCCTGATCCATACTATGGAGGCGCACAGGGTTTTGAGAATGTTATCGATATTCTTGAAGATGCTTGCGAGGGACTGCTCGCTACGCTATGCCAAGGTGCTGAAGGGAAGTAAACATGTACTAATAGCTTTTTGATAAAAGAATGGAGACCAACAAAAGTTGGTCTCCATTCTTTTATTTGGTAGTATTGCCTATCGTAGTTTGAAGTAATAGGTAATGGTTCCTGTCTGATTGTCCACTGCATCGATGTTGTTGAATCGGGCGCGTTTGGCTGCATCTTCGGCGGCTTTGCGCAAGGCGGGATTCGAGGTGTTGGTGCGGAGGTTGATGCTGGTAGCAATGACTTGTCCGGCAGGGTTTACGGTAATGGTTACCACTACGCGGCCTTCTGCTTGTACCGTGTTGACGGGGATAGGCAAACCATCGCCCGTGATGCTACGGCCATTGAGGTCAAATGTTCCTTGTACGCCTATGCCAACCATCTTCTCGGCAGATGATACTCCCGTTTCAGTGCCTTGAGTACCTTCTACGGGTTGCTCTGTAGCTTCGCCCTTGCTGCCCATCTCGAAACCCTTTCCGAAAGCGCTGGCCATCTGCTGTGCTGCGCGCTCGGCTGCCTGTCGTTCGGCTTCGGCACGCTTCTGTGCCTCTATCTCTTCGGCTGTGGGCATGTCTACAGTAGGCTCATCAGGCTGGGTTATGAGAGGCTCTTCCACTTGAGGTTGAGGCTGTGTCTGCGGAGCATTCTCAATGTTGGACACATCGCTCTTGATAGACGACACCTCGGTAAACTGGTACGACTCGGTGTGTCCTTGCGCCTGTGCTACATTGCCCAGTGTTACGGGGATGCCGCTCTCCTCTTCCAATATGGGGGTGTTGAGCTTGAGTACTACGAGTAGTACTACTACAAAGGCATGCACCGCGAGGGTTACAGCTGCACCTACGAATTGATTCTTGTCTACTTTCAACGCTTACTCTTTTTATCGGGGCGACGAGTAGCCAGCACCATCTTGAACTGGTTCTCGTTGGCGATGTTCAACACATTTACAATCTCGCGATAGGGCACACGCTCATCGGCATAGAGCGCCACATACATCTCAGGCTCCTTGACTGCGCATTCTTGAAGGAAGGTAGCCAACTCCTCGGGGAGGATGGGCATTTCGTCTTCGTTGCCAAATGCGGTATAGTAGTTGAGATCCTTGTCGATGATTACTCGGGTAAGGGGCTTGGCCGAAGTCTGCTGCTTGCCTTGTGGAAGCAGCACCTTGATGGCATTGGGCGTTACCATAGTAGAGGTAATCATGAAGAATATCAGCAACAGGAACACGAGGTCCGTCATTGACGACATGCTGAATGTGGGAGATATCTTATTTCTTCGTTTTAGGCTCACGATGTTTTCTTTTTAGTTTAATCCTTCAAATCCATGAACGAGAGTGTCTGTGCTTCGAGTACATTGGCTACATCGTTGACACGAGAAACCAAGTAGTTGTAGGCAAACATGGCCACGATACCTACTACAAGACCGCCTACGGTAGTAATCATAGCCTCGTAGATACCGCTTGAGAGCAAGGTGATGTCGATGTTGTTACCGGCATTGGCCATCTCCCAAAATGCGCGTACCATACCCAATACGGTACCCAAGAAACCGATCATGGGTGCGCCAGACGAGATGGTTGCCATTACCGAAAGTCCCTTCTCCAACTTTGCTACCTCAAGGTTACCAGCATTTTCCAATGCTGCTTGTACCTCTGATGCCGGGCGGTCGATGCGCTCAAGACCCTTCTCGATCATATTGGCGGCAGGAGTGTTGGTGATGCGGCAGTAGTTGACAGCTGATTTGAGTTCGTCATTTCTCACATAGTCGTGTATGCGGTCCATGAATACGGGGTCTACCTTTGAAGCTTTGCGTATTACTGCGAGGCGCTCTACGAAGATATATACGCAGAGAACTGATAGCAGGGCAAGGATAATCATAATCCATCCGCCTTTGGTAGCCATATCCCACAGGTTCATCTCGGTTGCTGTCTCTACCACTTCGGTGAGAACAGGATTCTCGGCCACTTCAGTTACGGCCTGTTGCATTTGTGTTTGTAAGAATAACATCTTGTTTATTTTCTATTTAATGTTTCACTATTTTCTTCAGGGTGCTTATCGTTTTACCACCAGACACTCTTTGTATCGGCGTATAGTCTCCTCCAGTCCGAGGTACAGGGCATCGCAGATGAGTGCGTGACCGATGGAAACTTCATCGAGGTTGGGGATGTTTTGGGCAAAGTAGGCAAGGTTCTCAAGGCTCAAGTCGTGTCCTGCATTGAGACCGAGGCCTGCTTTTCTTGCTGCTTGGGCTGCAGTGATGTAAGGTGCAATGGCAGCTTCGCGATTGGCGGCATAGCCTGCTGCGTAGGGCTCGGTGTAGAGTTCCACACGGTCGGCACCCAACTTGGCTGCATGCTCCACCATCGTTACATCGGGATCGACAAACACCGAAGTGCGTATGCCGGCCTCCTTGAATGTAGCCACTATCTCGGAGAGAAAATCTTGGTGCGCTACGGTGTCCCATCCATGGTTTGAAGTGATTTGGTCGGGAGCATCGGGCACCAAAGTTACTTGGGCGGGCTTTACCTGCAACACCAGTTCGATGAACTCGCTGCTAGGGTATCCCTCGATATTGAATTCGGTATGGAGTAAGGGGCGCAAAGCGTACACATCGGCACGGCGGATGTGGCGTTCATCGGGGCGTGGGTGTACTGTGATGCCCTCGCCGCCCATCGCCTCGCAGTCCAAGGCAAAACGACAAACATCGGGATTATTTCCGCCACGCGCATTGCGCACTGTTGCAACCTTATTTATATTTACGCTTAATTTCGTCATACAAAACAAAAAAAATATTACCTTTGCGATAAATTCGTTGCAAAGTTAACATATTTAATTGACAAATTGATAATTGCCTATTGACAATTAATGTTGCTTCTAACGATTTTAAGTTTTAATTTTTAAAATTTAACTCAAGATATGCGCTTTGCCCTATTCGGAAACACCTATGAGACCGGTAAATCGGTACATGCCGAGCAGCTATTTGCCATCCTTTCAGGTTATGGTGATGAGGTGTATGTAGAACGCGACTTCTACCGCTTCCTCTGCGAAGCACAGTCTTTTGCCTTTGAGCCTGCGGGAGTCATTGATGACCTTGCCAGCCAGAATATTGATATGGTTATCAGTCTTGGAGGCGATGGTACCTTCCTTAAGGCGGCTCGTTATGTGGGTGCTACGGGTATACCTATTGTGGGCATCAATATCGGCCGTTTGGGCTTCCTCGCTGATGTTTCGGCCGATGAAATGGAACATTTCTTTGTCCGATTGCATGAGGGACGCTATGCTGTGCGCGAGCGTAGTCTGCTCGAAATAGTTGCAGGGGATGATACCGAACATCCGAGTTATGCGCTCAATGAGATTACCGTGTCGAAGCACGATAGCTCATCGATGATTGCCGTGCATACCACTGTCGGGGATGAGCATCTGGCCACTTATATGGGCGACGGACTTATCATCGCTACACCTACAGGGTCTACAGCTTATTCGTTGAGTGCTGGAGGTCCTATTGTATATCCGCAGTCCGATGTGTTTGTGCTTACTGCTGTGGCTCCACATAGCCTGGGTGTACGCCCCATAGTGATTGCCGATGACAAGACTATCCGACTTAATATTGAGAGTCGTAGCGGTAGTTTTCTTGTTGCCGTAGATGGCATCAGCCAAAGTTATCCCGAGCACACTGCACTCACCTTGCGTAGGGCTGCACATACTATTCGTGTGGTGAAGCAAGAGGGTAATACCTTCTTCCATACCTTGCAGAAGAAGATGATGTGGGGTACTGACCCGCGCACATAATATACCTATTATATATATAGAAATAAATAAAGCAGCCACCTTGCGG
Source organism: Bacteroidaceae bacterium (assembly GCA_045612925.1). GTDB lineage: Bacteria > Bacteroidota > Bacteroidia > Bacteroidales > Bacteroidaceae > UBA1189. The sequence goes on along the minus strand of JAZKZX010000020.1, from coordinate 12,233 downwards.
GTGACTGCTTATTTCTTTTTATCTACTAATTTTATCGACCAAGCGTATTGTTTATTTCTTTCCATGCGTCGGATAATGCCTGCATGGAAGGGAATAGCATATCTGCTCCTTCGTCGAGCAGTACGCTATCGGGCAGAGGACCTGTGTTGACAGCAATGGTGAAGATGCCAGCAGCTTTGGCGGCCCGCACGCCGAGTGGTGCGTTCTCTACCACGATGCACTCTTCGGGTTTGAGCTCTCCCTTTTGCATGCCCATCAGGTAGGGTTCGGGGTTGGGTTTGCCATACTTGACATCAAAAGCTGTCACCATCAACTCTCGGCAGAAGATGTCGGGAAAATGATGGTTGAGCTTGTCTAGCAGTGAGCGTTGTCCAGATCCTGTGACGATGAGAATCTTCAGTCCCTGCGCTTTGAGTTGACGCAGCAACTCCAGTGCACCGGACATGGGCTCGGCAGGTGGGTACTCATTGAAGAACTCTGATTTGACTTGGTAGATTTCCTGTATGCGTTCTTCGGTCTCCTCTACTCCACGCTGGCGCATGCTCACGAGGTTGACTGTAGATGCTCCTGTGCGTCCTTCGTGCATGTATACCTCCTCTTCGGGGAGGTCGTAGCCAAACTGTGCCATGGCGCGATGCCATGCCTTGGCGTGGTAGGGCATGGAGTTGTAGAGCACGCCATCCATATCGAAGAGAACGGCACGAAGGCGCTGGGGAAACCCTTGCGCCTTCGTGTTATTAATTGCTGATTGTTGCATGTTATACTAGATATTCTAGATATTCTAGAGGTTCTAGATTTTAGGTGATTTTATCCCAGGCGAGCCTTGATAGCCTCAGTCTCTGCCTCATAGCCGGGCTTGCCGAGGAGGGCAAACATGTTGCGCTTGTAGTCCTCTACACCAGGTTGGTCAAAGGGGTTTACACCCAATACATATCCGCTCACGCCACAACCCTTCTCGAAGAAGTAGAGCAACTGACCGATATAGTACTCGTCGAGCTTAGGCATTACGATGCGGAGGTTGGGTACACCACCATCCACATGAGCGAGAAGAGTTCCGAGTTCGGCCATCTTGTTCACCTCATCGACGTGCTTGCCAGCGAGGAAGTTGAGGCCGTCGAGATTCTTCTCGTCGGTGGGAACTACAAGGCTATGGTTAGTGTTCTCTACAGAGATAACGGTCTCGAAGATGGTGCGCTCGCCCTGCTGAATCCACTGCCCCATAGAGTGCAGGTCGGTAGAGAAGTCTACTGATGCAGGGAAGATGCCCTTATTCTCCTTACCTTCAGACTCGCCATAGAGTTGTTTCCACCACTCTGAAACATAGTGCAGCTTGGGCTGGTAGTTTACGAGGATTTCAATCTTCTTGCCATCAGCGTAGAGGGCGTTACGGGTAGCTGCATATACGGCAGCAATGTTCTCCTCGAAGGGAATCTCGGGAGCAGTAGCAGCCTCCATGTCGGCAGCACCCTTTACGAGCGCCTTGATGTCGAAACCTGCAATAGCAATGGGGAGCAAGCCTACGGGAGTGAGTACAGAGAAGCGTCCACCTACATTGTCAGGGATGATGAAGCTCTTGTAACCCTCATTGTCAGCGGTAGTGCGTGCAGCACCACGCTTTGCGTCAGTAACCGCAACGATCACCTTGCGTGCTACCTCAATGCCGCGCTGGTCTTCACACTGTTTCTTGAGCAAACGGAAGGCAAGAGCAGTCTCGGTAGTAGTACCAGACTTAGAGATATTGATAACACCGAACTTCTTATCCTTGAGGAATTCGGTAAGTTCGAAGAGGTAGTCTTCGCTGATGTTATGACCTGCGTAGATGATAGCAGGGTTGTTGGCCTTGAGGTAGCAGTGGAAGTTGTTGCTGAGAGCCTCAATTACGGCGCGTGCGCCAAGGTAGCTGCCTCCGATACCTGCAACAACTACTACATCGCACAACTCGCGGAGTGTGTCTGCTGTAGCTTGAATGTCATTGAGGTGTTCTTCGGTGATGCTTGAGGGGAGGTGCAACCAACCCAAGAAGTCGTTGCCGAGGCCAGTGCCCTTCTCGAGCATCTCCAATGCTTCCTGTACTTTAGGAGCGTATGATTTAACTGCTCCTTCGGTGATAAAACCTGCAGTCTTATCAATGTTCAATGCAATATTTTTCATCTTATTACCTTATTTATATTTACTATCTTATTGAATCAGTCAACAATTTAATCTCAATCACTGGTGATATGCGCTCGTAGAGAATATTGTATACAGCATCTACGATGGGCATATTGACATGATACTTGCGGTTGATTTCTTTGATACACTTGGTACCATAATAGCCTTCTGCCACCATTTCCATTTCGAGCTGTGCACTCTTTACTGAGTAGCCCTTACCTATCATGGTTCCGAAAACGCGGTTGCGGCTGAAATTAGAGTAACCAGTCACAAGGAGGTCGCCCATGTATACAGACTCGCTCACTACGCGCTTGAGTGGATGTACGAAGTCGATGAAGCGTGACATCTCTACCAATGCGTTTGACATCAATACGGCCTGGAAGTTGTCTCCATACTTCAGACCGTGGCAGATACCTGCTGCGATGGCGTATACATTCTTCAGTACAGAACTGTACTCGATACCTGTAACATCATCGCTCACGGTGGTCTTCACATAGCTGCAGTTGAGCTTCTTGGCGAAACTGAGTGCATTGTTTCGATCGCTGCATCCTACGGTGAGGTATGAGAGACGTTCAAGTGCTATTTCTTCAGCATGGCAAGGGCCTGCGATGACTGCGATGTTATCGTAGGGCACATGGTACTCTTTGTGGAAATAGTCTGACACGAGCATATTCTCCTCGGGCACTATACCTTTGATGGCTGTAACCACGAATTTGTCGTGCATTTTGGTCTTAACCTTTTTGAGGTGTGACTTCAGGTAGGGAGAAGGCGTAACGAATACTAATACGTCACTATCCTTGATAACCTGATTGATATCTGATGAGAAGTTGATGCGGTTGACATCAAAATGTACAGATGATAAATAACCGGGATTATGGCCTGTGCGTTTGAAGTCCTCAATGCGATCGTCGCGGCGCATGTACCAGTTAATGGAATCCTCATTGTTGAGGATCATTTTTGCAATGGCGGTAGCCCAGCTACCGCCACCCATAATTGCTACTTTACCTTGGGGAAAACTCATTATCCAATTTTTTCAATCCAAGCTGTTACCTCATCCACAGTGGGATTCTTCAGTTCCAACTTATATTTCTTGTTAACACCACAAATGTCCATGTGTACCTTCTGCGGATTCACCCCCTGCATGTCAGCCACGAGCTTATATCCAGCTTTCTGGATTACGGGTACCCACTCTTCTGCGATACCCAGTTCCATGTACTTGCTAGCGGGGTCCTTGGGCGACTTCTTCTCGGGACGCATTTGTGGAAAGAAAAGTACCTCCTGAATCGTCTGTTGGCCGGTCATGAGCATCACGAGACGGTCCATACCGATACCCATACCAGAGGTGGGAGGCATTCCATACTCGAGTGCACGCACGAAATCATTGTCGATAAACATGGCCTCATCGTCTCCCTTCTCGCTCAGGCGCAACTGCTCCTGGAAACGACCCAATTGGTCGATGGGGTCGTTGAGCTCGCTATAGGCGTTACACAACTCCTTACCATTGACCATAAGCTCGAAACGCTCGGTCAGTTCGGGATTCTCGCGATGGCGCTTGCAGAGGGGCGACATCGCGATGGGGTAGTCGGTGATGAAGGTGGGCTGTATGTAGTTGCCCTCGCACTTCTCACCGAAGATTTCGTCGATGAGCTTACCTTTACCCATGGTGTCGTCAGTCTCGATGTTGAGTTGCTTGCATACATCGCGTAGTTGAGCTTCATCCATGCCGGTGATATCGATGCCGGTAAATTCCTTGATAGCTTCAGTCATAGTGCGGCGTGCGAAGGGAGCCTTGAAGCTGATCACATTATCGCCTACCTGTACCTCGGTGGTGCCGTTCACGTCGAGGCAGATTTTTTCGAGCATCTGCTCGGTGAAGTTCATCATCCAGTTGTAGTCCTTGTAAGAGACATATATCTCCATGCAGGTAAACTCTGGGTTGTGGGTGCGGTCCATACCCTCGTTGCGGAAGTTTTTAGAGAACTCATATACACCTTCAAAACCACCTACGATGAGGCGCTTTAGGTAGAGCTCGTTGGCGATACGCAGGTACAAGGGGATGTCCAGCGCGTTATGGTGAGTGATGAAGGGACGTGCTGCCGCTCCACCAGGGATTGACTGCAATACGGGTGTCTCTACCTCCATATAACCGCGTGTGTTGAAGAACTCGCGCATTGAGGTGTATACCTTGTTGCGCTTGATGAAGATCTCCTTCACGCCATCGTTCACCACGAGGTCAACGTAGCGCTGGCGATAACGCAGTTCGGGATCGTCAAACTTGTCGTAAGCTACACCATCGTTGTACTTTACGATAGGAAGCGGACGTATGCTCTTGGAGAGTACGGTGAGTTTGTGAGCGTGTACACTGATTTCGCCCATTTGTGTGCGGAATACCACACCCTCGATGCCTATGAAATCACCGATGTCGAGCAAGCGCTTGAATACCACATTGTACATGTCTTTATTCTCCTCAGGACAGATGTCATCGCGAGTGATATATACCTGGATACGACCTTTAGAGTCTTGCAATTCGATGAATGAGGCCTTACCCATCACGCGGCGGCTCATCAGACGACCTGCGATAGATACCTTGCGAGGCTCGGCTTCGTCGCTGAACTCCTCTTTTATGTCGGTAGAAAATGCGTTGGTCACATACTCTGCGGCGGGGTAGGGCTCAATACCCATAGCGCGCAATTCGTTCAGACTGTTACGTCTTACAATCTCTTGTTCTGAAAGTTCTAATACATTCATTGCTTTAATGCGTTATGTCTTTGAAACTGCAAAGATACAGCAAACTGAGTGGAGAACAAAATAAAGTTATTTATTTTTTACTCCGAAACGCGATATGGGACTACTATCCCTTCATTAACAAATGCGTTGTGGGTATGGTTTTCCTTAATTGAAATACTTCTCAATGCGCTTAATCATTGACGACAAACAGAAGACTACCACATGGTCGCCTGGAAGTATCTGCGTGGATCCTGTCACAAGGATACCTTCATCTCCTCGTACAAGTCCACCGATGGTTGTCCCTTTGGGTAATACAAGGTCCTTGACTAACGAACGGGTTACCTTTGCCCCCTCTTTGACTACAAACTCTGCTACATCAGCATTGGCGAAGGTGAGGCATTTGACATTTTCAACATCGGCATCGAGTAGTAGTTGGTAAATGTAGCTGGCTGCGATTTTCTTCTTGTTGATAACGGCGCCAATGTCGAGGCTTTCTGCCATGCCGATATAGTCTATGTTCTCAACTTCTGCTATGGTTTTGAACACACCCATACGCTTGGCCGAGAGGCAGGCAAGGATATTGGTTTCGGAGTTGTCGGTGAGTGCCACGAAGGCATCTACTTCGCTGATACCCTCTTCTTCAAGTAACTTGTAATCGCGGCCGTCACCATTGATAATCATTACATTGTCGTCAACTAAATCAGTAAGCCAATGGCATCGGTTGAGGTCGTTGTCAATGACCTTTACACTCATATCGTTGCTTACGAGCTGTGTGGCGCGCATGGCAATTCGACTTCCGCCCATAATCATGATATTGCGTATGGTAGCATGCTCCTCCTTACCTGTAATCTTTCGAATGTAGGGGAGTGAGCGCTTTGAGGTCATGAAGTATACGATGTCTCCAGCAAGCAGTTCGTCAACACCACTGGGGATAATGGTCTCACCTAAACGCTTGATAGTGACGATGTGGTAGGGTTGCTCTTTCTTAATTTGCGCAATGGGGGTGTTAAGGATGAGAGCATTGTCTCTCAATTTGACTCCGAGCATAACGAGTGCTCCGCCATTGAACTCCCACCATTGACGTATCCAACTCAAATGCAATCCGTCGGCTATTTCCTTGGCAGCCAGCATCTCGGGATAGATGAGTGAATCAACACCGAGGTTCTTGAAGAATTCCTTATTCTTGGGTTGCAAGTACTCGTAGTTGTCTATACGTGCTACTGTTTTCTTTGCACCGAGAGAGTGGGCCAATATGCAAGAGGTAATGTTGGTGCTTTCTTCAGGTGTAACTGCTACGAACAGGTCGGCATCGGCAACGCCTACCTCCTTAAGACTATTGATAGATGTGGGTTGCGCGACGAAGGTCATGAGATCGAAGTTCGACTCCAAATTGGCCATGCGCTCTTCGTTGGCATCTATCAATACGATGTCGTGTCGTTCGTCAGATAGCATCTTGGCCAAGTGTGTGCCTACGGCTCCTGCGCCTGCAATAATGATTCTCATAGGCTGTGTCTTTTTTGAGTTGTTATTTCATGAGCTCTTGTGCGATACTATCAGCGTCAATATTGCAAAGACGGCAGAGTTCGGGTACTGATCCGTGCTCTATGAATTGGTCGGGAAGTCCCATACGATGTACCTCGGGCTTGTAGCCATTGTCGGCCATAAATTCCAGTACGGCACTGCCGAGACCGCCCATGATGGTGCCATTCTCTATGGTGATGATTCGCCTGAATTTTCGGCCCACCTCATGCAGGATTTCTTCGTCGATGGGCTTAAGGAACCTCATGTCGTAGTGTGCGACACTAATTCCCTTCTCTTCTACGCGTTTAATCGCTTCGGCAGCAAGATTGCCCACCGAGCCTATGGAAAGTATAGCCACGTCATTGCCTTCATGTAATTTGCGCCCCTTACCTATTGTAATTTCCTCGAAAGGGCAACGCCAATCAACTAATTTGCCTCGTCCTCGGGGGTAGCGGATAGCAAAGGGGCCTTTATCGGGTAATTGTGCGGTATACATGAGTTTGCGCAGTTCATGCTCGTCGTAGGGGGCTGCAATGGTGAGATTAGGAATGGTGCGTAAGAAGGCGAGGTCGAAGGCTCCATGATGTGTGGGACCATCTTCTCCCACCAATCCGCCACGGTCGATACAGAACACGACGTTGGAGCGACTGATAGCGACATCATGTATGATGTTGTCGTATGCTCGTTGTAAGAACGAAGAGTAAATGTTGCAGAAAGGTATTAGTCCATCCTTCGCCATGCCGCCCGAGAAGGTTACCGCGTGACCTTCGGCAATGCCTACATCAAAGCAGCGGCAAGGCATCTTCTCCATCATGATGTTGAGCGAACTTCCCGACGGCATGGCTGGTGTGACACCTACGATTTTTTTGTTTTGTTTTGCTAGTTCAAGCACGGTGTGCCCAAATACATCCTGAAAACGAGGAGGCTTATTCTCGTCGTTTGCTTCGAAACGTTCTCCTGTTTCGGCGTCAAAAAGACCTGGGGCATGCCATTCGGTAGGGTTCTCTTCTGCTGATGCGAAGCCTTTTCCTTTGATGGTGTGGATATGCAGCATCTTTGGGCCGCGCATGTCTTTGATGTTGCGCAAGGTGTGCACGAGTTCTATGACATTATGTCCATCTACGGGGCCAAAGTAACGAATGTTCATACCCTCGAAGATGTTCTGCTGCTTGGTGATCAGACTCTTTACACTGTTGTTAAACCTAATTAGGCGTTCTCTTCCACCATCCTTCATCAGCCCTAGCTTACTTAATACTTTGGCGAATCGGTAACGCCACTTGTTGTAAGTGGGGGCAGTGGTGAGTGAGAGTAGATATCTTTTGAATCCGCCTACTGAACGGTCAATGGATATTTTGTTGTCATTGAGTATGATGAGCATGTCATTGTCACTCTCTGATGCATTGTTCAGCCCTTCAAAAGCTAAACCTCCGCTCATCGCTCCATCTCCAATGATAGCCACCACGCGACGTCGAGTATCGCCTTGTTTCTTCGCTGCAACAGCCATGCCAAGTGCTGCTGATATGGAGTTCGATGCATGGCCACATGTGAAGGTGTCATATTCGCTTTCTTCGGGTGAAGGGAAGGGCTTCAATCCCTTAAATTTGCGATTGGTGTGAAATTGCTCGCGTCGCCCCGTAAGGATTTTGTGCGCATATGCTTGATGACCTACATCCCACACAAGTCGGTCGTTTGGTGTGTTGAATACATAGTGCAGCGCTACGGTGAGCTCGATAACTCCCAGTGTTGAACCGAAGTGTCCAGGATTTTGTGATAACTCACTGATGACAAATTGTCTCAGTTCTTCGCATAATTGCGGCAACTGTCCCAATTTTAGTCGACGCAAGTCGTCGGGGTATTGTATGGTGCTCAGTATATTTTTATTTGTTTCTTTAGCCATATTGACAAAGATTATCGCGCAAAAATACAATATTTATCCCAAAGATGCTTATTTTTGCATTGTTTTTCATCGCTTGTTTATGGAATTTCATATTAAAACAGATATAACTCCGCTAAAACCCCGTCTTTGTCATTCAGATAAGTTGATGGTGATGGGCTCGTGCTTCGCTACTCATATAGGCTCTCGGTTGCAGCAGATGAAGTGGCAAGTTGAAGTTAATCCGTTTGGGGTACTCTATAATCCCTTATCCATTGCAGAGGCGTTAAGGCGTTTGATAAACCAGCGCTTATTTACTGAAGGAGAATTGTGTGAATTCCCGGATGGCGGATGGAATACATGGCTTCACCATAGCTCTTACTCGCACTCCGATAAGCGGGCGGCGCTCACATCCATTAATGAAAGCCTAATGAGAGCTTCTCTTCTGCTTGCTGAGGCTTCTACGCTTATTATTACATTAGGTACGGCATGGGTGTTTCGTCTGAAGGAAGGTGATATTGTTGTGGGTAATTGTCATAAGATGCCTGATCGAATATTTGTGCGTCAATGTCTTGCGATAGAAGAGATTGTGGCTGAATATAAGGCTCTGTTTGAACAGTTGTGGCATGTCAATCCTAAATTGCGTATCCTCTTCACAGTCAGTCCTGTGCGCCATCTTAAAGATGGATTGCATGGTAATCAGTTAAGTAAATCTACACTGCTGCTTGCGGTGGATGAACTTTGTCGGCAATTCCCCGAAAGGTTGCATTATTTCCCTGCTTATGAGATTGTGGTAGATGAGTTGCGCGACTATCGCTTCTATGCCGAAGATATGGCGCACCCTTCAGCTCAGGCTATAAATTATGTATGGGAAGAGTTTGTAGATTATTGTGTTGATCCTGAAGTTCAAAAATTCATGGAGCAATGGGATAAAATCTCTCGCGCTTTGGGGCACCGCCCGTTTAATTCAGGGTCAGAGCAATATCGTCAATTCGTGCTTCAAACGATTTTAAAGGTCGATGCTTTAAAGGAACAATATCCGTATATTGACATAGAGAATGAGAGGGCAAGATTAATCCATTTGGGATTTAAGTAGAGTCTTGTCTTGGACGCTGCAAATTACCGTGAAAAAACAGAAAAAGTCGATCAAAAAAACTTTGTCGGAAATAAAAAGATTTCTTACTTTTGTGGGAAATTCTCTAAATTGTATTTTATCGCATAAAATAGACAATACTTTGTATGGCAACAAACGATATGATAGTGGCTATTGAATTAGGCTCTTCAAAGATTTCCGGAGCGGTAGGACGCAAGTGTGGCGACGGGAGTTTGCAAGTGTTGGCTTATGCCAATGAACCTGTGTCGGGAGCCGTGCGCCGTGGTGTCGTATACAACATAGACCAGACAGCACAGTGCTTGTCAAATCTAATCAACCGCCTTGAACCCGAATTAGGCAATTTAACCATAGAACAGGTTTATGTCGGTGTGGGTGGATATACTTTGCATTCCGAGCACAATACTATAATGCGTGCTTTTGAGGAAGCATGTGTAGTTGATGCAGCTTTAATTGATGAGATGGAGGAGGCCAATGCTGGAAAACAATACCCTGGCTATGGAATGTTGATGATGGTGTCGCAAGAATATAAGATTGGAAATAACTTGCTGAATGATCCTGTAGGAGTGAACTGTACGCAGATTGAAGGTAATTACCTAAATATTCTCACTCGTGCATCGCTGATGCAGAATATGGCTAAGAGCTTTGAGGTGGCTAAGGTTAATATTGCTGACACGACCATTTCTCCCATTTCGACTGCTAATGTGCTACTTACCGAAAGCGAGCGTCGCCAAGGGTGTGCATTGGTTGACTTCGGAGCCGAAACCACCACTGTGTCGGTGTTTAAGGGAGGATGCTTGCGTTTTCTCTCTGTTATTCCTATAGGAATACAAAGCATAACAAACGATTTATGCTCCTTGCATCTTGATGAGGATGAGGCTGAACATCTTAAATGTGAGTATGGATTGGAGTTCTCTGCTTCAAACGATGATTATGTTGTGCTTGATGATAGTCGCTCCATTGAGTTGCGCAAGGTGTACGAAGTTATCGAGGCGCGTTTTGAGGAAATTGCTCTCAATGTGTGTCATCAGATAGAGGCTTCGGGTTATGAAGAAAAGCAACTGCTTGCAGGTCTTGTCTGTTGTGGTGGTGGTATTAATATGAAGGGTTTTGCGGCAGCGGTAACAAAGAAAGTACAGTTCTCTAAAGTCCGCCTGGCAAATAATACTGTAACCAAGGTAGAGTGGTGCACGGTAGATCGTCCCCAAGATGGCACGCAAGGTGTACTCGTGGGTTTGCTTATGGATGGAACCGAAAATTGTTGTCAAGGTAGTATGCAGATGGAGATTAAACCCGAAGATGAGAAGCGGGTTGTGACTGGTAAGCTCTTTACCGATGATGGTGAGAGTGCTCAAGCCCAGCGAGACGAAGAACTCCGCCTGCAGCGTCAGCAGAAAATTAAGGAGGCTGAAGAAAGGAAGCTTGCTATGCAGGCCGAGAAACAAAAGAGTAATAATGGAAATTGGTTCTTGAAGAAGATAAGATTGGTAAGCGACAATGTAGAGAAGTTGGCCAATGATTTCTTGAAAGACGATGATAAGGAATAAGAATAGAAAAGATATATTATGAGCGATAACGATATTTTGCCCTTCGACTTGCCTACCGAGACGAACAACATCATCAAGGTCATCGGTGTAGGTGGCGGCGGCGGTAATGCAGTGAAGAACATGTACCGCACGGGTATACGCGATGTGTCATTCGTTCTGTGCAACACCGACAATCAGGCGCTGGCCAAGTCGGAGATACCCGTGAAGCTGCAGATCGGGCGCGAGACGACCAAGGGCCTCGGTGCGGGCAACGACCCCGAGGTGGCCCGCCAGGCTGCCGAGGAGAATGTCGAGGACATCCGTGCCCAGTTTGACGACAGCACCGAGATGGTGTTCATCACCGCCGGTATGGGTGGCGGTACGGGAACGGGAGCCGCTCCTGTCGTGGCGCGTGAGGCCAAGAGGGCCGGCATGCTCACCATCGGCGTGGTGACTATCCCCTTCAAGTTTGAGCGCCGTCGTAAGATTGTGCAGGCTCTACAGGGTGTAGATGCTATATCTAAGCATGTAGATGCACTGCTAGTCATCAACAACGAGCGTCTGAGAGAGATATATCCGTCACTGTCTGTCGATGAGGGCCTTGCTAAAGCGGATGAAACCCTCACGAATGCGGTGAAGAGTATTGCCGAGATTATCACAATTCGTGGAAAAATCAACCTCGACTTCCGTGATGTGAGCAAGGTGCTTCGTGATGGTGGAGTGGCTATCATGAGTTTCGGTAAGGGTAGTGGCGAGAAGCGTCTGTCAGACGCCATTGAGAATGCCCTTCACTCGCCCTTGCTCAATGATAACGATATATATAACTCCAAGCGAATACTCTTTAATATCTACGGCAGTTCAGAGTATCCCCTCAAGATTGAGGAACTCGATGAAATCGATGCTTTCACCGCAAAGTTCGAGGACAACAATATCGAGGTGATTTGGGGTATTGCGACTGATGACTCTTTGGGCGAGGAGGTGAAGATTACTATCTTGGCTACAGGGTTTGGCGTGAGCAATATTCCTGGAATGGACACGACGATACATCTGAATAAGGAACAAAATGTAAGCGTTGCAAGGGAAACCCCTGAAGCTGGTGTTGAGAGTGAGAAACGGGAAGAGAAGGAGCAGGACAAAATAGCACGTTACTATGGCGATTCGTCGTTGCGCAACTATCACTTCTTTGTGTTTGAGGCTGATGATCTCTTAAATGATGACCTCATCGATGCTGTTGACTCGATGCCTGCCTATGCTCGCTCGAAGCAGGACCTTAGCGAATTGGAAAATAAGCGTAGACGTTGACGACTTGTTGTTGTCTCGGACG
>JAZKZX010000019.1:0-47448 GCA_045612925.1 Bacteroidaceae bacterium | reverse complement strand
TTGTCTACAAATTGTCTCAATCCCATAGCTTATTCCATTTCAGAGCGGAGCTTCATCAGTCCTTCGCGAACGATGCGCTGCAACTCAAGTTTAGACGAATCTACAAATTCACACAGGGCAAAGTCTTCGGGAGCCACCTCGTAGATACCTGCAGCCTCCATCTTCTCGATGTCGCCGGCAATGATTGCCTTGATGAGGTATTCGGGGTAGATGTCCATGGGGAATACTTTGTCGTACTCGTTAGAGTTGATCATATGGCGCTCCTCACCCTTGAGACGTGCATCGAGCACATACTCCTTGCAGGGGAAGAGGAAGCTGAAGTAGGCGCGGCTCACGCTGAACTCCTTGAAGCGGGGCATAGCCCAGCCGAGGATCTCGTGCTTGTCGCTGCCGGCGGGGATCACGGTCACCATGTTGCTGAATGCGCCGAGGAAGCTCTCCTCAGTAGCTACGGGACCAGTGAGCACGTTACCATTGATGATGCGGTTGACGCAACCACCCTTGATGCGGCCAGCTACGATGTTGCCGATCTGTGCACCGAGGATAACCTTGCTGTAGGCGGGGTTCTCAACTTGTGAACCTGCTACGGCGATGGTGCGGGTGAAGTCTACGACGCCCTTATTGAACAGGCGGCCGATGAAGATGGTCTCCTCAGCACCTACGGTCCATACGATGTCGCCCTTGTTGATGGGCTTCACATGGTTGATCTGTACGCCTACATTGCCTGCGGGGTGCTTGCCCTTGAAGATGGTCACCTCTACATTCTTGGCATCTACGATGTTGGGGCATGACTGCTTGTCGTTGACACCGAGGAAGGTGGGAGCCATCTTTGCCAATGCGCTGAGACCAGCCTGGAAGTCGGCCTCATTGCCCTTGATCACATACTCGAAGTCGGGAGCGAGGGGCTTGCTGTCGAATGCTGACACGAAGATTGCCTTGGGGGTGGTGTCGGGGTTGGCCACTACATCGTAGGGGCGCTGACGCAAGAATGCGAACATACCACTTTCGAGCAACATCTGCTTCACCTGTTCACCACTGAGCGAGTGTACGCTCTTTGCTCCAAACTCTACTGCCTCCTGCTTGGCACTGGGGGTAACGACGATGCTCATCACCTTGCGGCGTGCACCACGGTTGACCGCTGCTACTGTGCCCGAAACAGGACTCACGAATTTCAGTTCGGGATGCTTCTTGTCAACAAACAGAGCCTCCCCGGCCTTGACACTCTGACCCTCGGCAACCACTACCTTGGGAGTAACGCCTACGAAGTCATCGGGAACAAGCGCATACGCCTGTGATGCCTTCACAGCTACCAACTCCTTAGCGGCAGAGCCTTTGAGCTTAATGTCTAAGCCTTTTCGTAATTTAATTACTTCTGGCATAACTTTTATAATGTATAGTTAACTGAATATACAAAATTCGCGCAAATTTAACGCTTTTTTACGGATAGCGAAACGAAAAGCCAATTTATTTCACTTTCTTATATTAAAAAGGAGCAAAGTGGAGAAGGTGCGGAAAAAACTTGAAGTAAAGTTTGCCCATATAAAAAGAATGTAGTACTTTTGCATCGATTTAGATGATTAGTGAGGGGCTCCTTCGGGGGTCTTTTTTATTTATCATGGGTCTATTTATCTGTAGAAAAGTATGATAGCAAAGCAAAAAGTGACTGAACTCGTGAATGAGTGGCTGGCCGACAAGGAGTATTTCTTGGTAGATGTGGCGGTGAGTGCCGACAACTGTATCTCGGTGGAAATTGACCATGCCGAGGGCGTGTGGATTGATGATTGTGTGTCGTTGAGCAAGCACATCGAAAGCAACCTCGACCGTGAGGAGGAGGACTTCGAGCTTGAGGTAGGATCGGCAGGTATCGGGCAGCCCTTCAAGGTGTTGCAGCAGTATGTCAACCACATCGGCAAAGAGGTGGAGGTGCTCGCTAAAGATGGTAAGAAATACCGTGGAGTGCTCACCGCTGCGTGTGAGGAGAACTTTACCGTTACCATGCAGGTGAAGGAGAAGCCCGAGGGTGCCAAGCGACCCGTACTCGTGGACAAGGAGTATACCTGGAGCTATGAGGATACGAAATATACTAAATATTTGATAAAATTTTAACAAAACATTATAAAGGACTATGGCAAAGAAAAATGACGGTGTAATCAACTTGATTGATACATTCCAAGAGTTTAAGGAACTGAAGAACATCGACCGCACCACGATGATCAATGTGCTCGAGGAGAGCTTCCGCAGTGTGATCGCCAAGACTTTCGGTTCGGACAAGAACTATGACGTGATCGTGAATCCCGACAAGGGTGACTTTGAAATCCGCCGCAACCGCGTGGTAGTGGCTGATGAGGATTTTGCTGATCCCAACTCGGAGATCGCGCTCAGCGAGGCACTCAAGATCGATGAGGACTATGAGGTGGGTGAAGAGGTGACCGAGGAGGTTTCGTTCATCTCGTTTGGCCGTCGCGCTATCCTCACCTTGCGCCAGACCTTGGCATCTAAGATTCTCGAGCTCGAGAAGGATAGTCTCTTTCACAAGTACAAAGATATGGAGGGTACCATCATCGCTGCTGAGGTATACCAGATATGGAAGAAGGAGATACTCCTCCTTGATGATGAGGGCAACGAACTGCTCCTCCCCAAGAGCGAGCAGATCCCCAGCGACTTCTACCGCAAGGGCGACACTGTGCGTGCCGTAGTGCTCCGCGTGGACAATGTGAACAACAATCCCAAGATTATCCTCAGCCGCACATCGCCGCTCTTCTTGCAGCGTCTGTTTGAGCAGGAGGTGCCCGAAATCAATGACGGTCTCATCACCCTCAAGCGCATCGCCCGCATCCCCGGCGAGCGTGCCAAGATCGCTGTAGAGTCATACGACGATCGTATCGACCCCGTAGGCGCTTGTGTAGGTGTGAAGGGCTCTCGTATCCATGGCATCGTGCGTGAGTTGCGCAACGAGAACATCGATGTGATCAACTACACCGCAAATATCGAACTCTTCATCAAGCGTGCACTCAGCCCCGCTACCGTATCATCACTCATCCTCAATGAGGAAGAGCGCAAGGTGGAGGTGTACCTGCAGCCCGACCAAGTATCGCTCGCTATCGGTAAAGGCGGTATGAACATCAAGCTCGCTTCGATGCTCACAGAGTATACCATTGATGTATATCGCGAACTCGACAATGAGGACGAGGAGGAGGATATCTACCTCGAGGAGTTCAAGGACGAGATTGACGAGTGGGTTATCGATGCTATTCGTGCTCTCGGTATCGACACCGCTAAGGGAGTGCTCAATGCACCTCGTGAGATGCTCATCAACAAGGCCGACCTCGAGGAGGACACTGTAGATGAGGTACTCGCTATCCTGCGTGCCGAGTTTGAGAATGAAGATTAAAAGAGTTAAAAGTGAAAAGTGAAAAGGGAAGAGCTCTCATTTGGATGACAATGACTCCTGCTGATAATGCTTAACTTTTCACTCTTCACTCTTCACTAAAAAAATATATCGAATGCCAAGATTAAGTAAAGTAACGAAAGAACTGAATGTAGGATTGCAGACCTGTGTCGATTTCCTACAGAAGAAAGGACATACCGTCGAGAACTCACTGAACGCTAAGATCAACGACGAGCAGTACGAACTGCTGGTGATGCAGTTCAGTCAGGACAAAGACGTGCGCCTCAAAGCCGAACAGGCACAACGTGAGCGCATCAACAGCAAAATGGAGGCTAAGGCTGCAGTGGCTGAGGAGCCCCAAAAAACCGAACCCAAGGCCGAGGTTAAGCCCGAGCCCGTGGCTGCTCCTGTAGTGGAGGAGAAGCCTGCCGTGACCTTCAAGGTAGTGGGTAAGATTGACCTCGACGGTGGCAAGAAGGAAGAGCCCAAGGCTGAGGTTAAGCCTGAACCGGAGGTAGAGGTTAAGCCTGAAGCTGAACCTGTAGTGGAGGAGAAACCTGTTGTGGTAGAGGCTCCCGTGGTAGTAGAAGAGCCTGCGCCCGCTCCTGTCGTTGAGGAGAAGGCTCCCATAGTCGAAGAGACAAAGGCTGTAGAGCCTGTGGTTGAAACCGTAGAGCCCGAGGTGGCTGAGAAGGCAGAGCCCGAGGTATTTGCTGTAAAACGCCCCGAGTTTGTCTCTAAACTCAATGTGGTGGGTAAGGTAGACCTCGCGGCCATCAACCAGTCTACTCGTCCCAAGAAGAAATCAAAGGAGGAGAAGAAAAAGGAACGCGAGGAGCAGGCAGCACAGCGTAAGCAACAGGCTACTGCGGGTAAGCCCGCAGGGCAGGCCGATGGCCAAAAGAAGAAGCGTGCACGTATCCAAAATGAGCGTGTAGATATCAATAAGGTGGGTCAGGCTGCAGCCAACGACAACCATGGCGGTAACAACAATAATAACAAGTCTAACAAGGGTAACGATCCTCACAAGGCGAAGTTTGACCGCGATAAAGAGCGCGCTAAGCGTATCCTCGACAAGGCAGAGATGAGCGAGGAGGAGATCCAGAAGCAGGTGAAGGACACCCTGGCTCGCCTCACCAACAAGCCCAAGTCTACCGGCGCCAAGCACCGTAAGGAGAAACGTAACCAGGCTGCCGACCGCTTGCAGCAGCAGATGGCTCAGGAGCATGCTGACAGCAAGGTGCTCAAGCTCACCGAGTTTGTGACTGCCAATGAGCTCGCCAACATGATGAATGTGGGTGTGACTCAGGTTATCGGTACCTGCATGAGCATCGGTATGATGGTGTCTATCAACCAGCGCCTCGATGCCGAGACTATCAATATCGTGGCCGAGGAGTTTGGCTTTACCACTGAGTTTGTAAGTGCTGAGGTAGCCGAGGCTATCTCTGAAGAGGACGACCGCGAGGAGGACCTCCAGCCCCGTGCCCCCATCGTAACGGTGATGGGTCACGTAGACCATGGTAAGACCTCATTGCTCGACTATATCCGTAAGGCCAATGTGATCGCTGGTGAGGCGGGTGGTATCACCCAGCACATCGGTGCCTACAATGTGAAGCTCGAGGATGGCCGTCACATCACCTTCCTTGATACTCCTGGTCACGAAGCCTCCACCGCTATGCGTGCCCGTGGTGCTCAGGTGACCGACATCGCTATCATTATCGTAGCTGCCGACGACGACGTGATGCCTCAGACGAAGGAGGCTATTCACCATGCTCAGGCTGCCGGTGTACCCATGGTGTTTGCCATCAACAAGATTGATAAGCCTCATGCTGATGCTGAGAAGATCAAGGGTCAGCTCGCCAATATGAACCTCCTCGTGGAAGATTGGGGTGGTAAGTATCAGTCGCAAGATATCTCGGCCAAGGCAGGTATCGGCGTAGAGGAACTGCTCGAAAAGGTGTTGCTCGAAGCTGAGATGCTCGACCTCAAGGCTAACCCCAACAAGCGTGCAACAGGTTCTATCATCGAGTCTACCCTCGACAAGGGCCGTGGCTATGTGGCTACTGTACTCGTGCAGGGTGGTACTTTGAAGATGGGTGATATCGTGCTTGCAGGTACACACTATGGCCGTATCAAGGCTATGTTCAACGAGCGTGGACAGCGCATCAAGCAAGCTGGTCCTGCCGAGCCCGTACTCATCCTTGGTCTCAACGGCGCACCCCAGGCGGGTGATGCCTTCCATGTGTTCGAGTCGGAGCAGGAGGCCCGTGAGATTGCCAACAAGCGTGAGCAGCTCCAGCGTGAGCAGGGCTTGCGTACCCAGAAGATGCTTACCCTCGACGAGGTGGGCCGCCGTATCGCACTGGGTAGCTTCCAAGAGCTCAACGTTATCGTTAAGGGTGACGTGGATGGCTCTATCGAGGCGCTCAGCGACTCGCTCATCAAGCTCTCTACCGAGCAGATTCAGGTGAATGTCATCCACAAGGCTGTGGGTCAGATCTCAGAATCGGATGTTACACTCGCTTCAGCATCACAGGCCATCATCATCGGCTTCCAGGTGCGTCCCTCACAGGCTGCACGCAAGTATGCCGAGACTTCGGGTGTCGACATCCGTCTCTACAGCATCATCTACGATGCTCTTGAGGAGGTGAAGGCTGCTATGGAGGGTATGCTTGCTCCTACACTGAAAGAGGAGGTGACCTCTACCATCGAGGTACGCGAGGTATTCCATATCTCTAAGGTGGGTTATGTCGCTGGTGCTATGGTGCGTGAGGGTAAGGTAAGCCGTTCAGACCGTGCACGCCTCATTCGCGATGGTATCGTTATCTTCACTGGCGATATCAATGCTTTGAAGCGCTTCAAGGACGATGTGAAGGAGGTAGCTACCAACTTCGAGTGTGGTATCTCGCTTGTCGCCTGCAATGATATCAAGCAGGGTGATATCATCGAGACCTTCAAGACCATCGAGGTGAAGCAGACACTGTAATAGAGTTAAAAGTCAAGAGGGAAGATAAGAGTGCGCACATCGCGGAACTCAACTCTTCCCTCTTCATTTATCACTTTTCTCCAATTTTATCATGCAAACAATAGACATTATCATTGCCGTATTGCTCGTCCTCGGACTTGTCAGTGGCTTGCGCGACGGACTCATCAAACAGGTCGTTGGGCTTGCTGGACTTATTGGCGGATTGCTCATCGGACGTATGTTCTACATGTCGGTAGGTGAGTGGCTTATCGAGAATTTTGGCATTGCCGTGCAGGCAGCTCATATCACGGCATTTATCTTGATCCTGATACTCGTGCCGCTGATCTTTAACCTGGCAGGTTGGCTCGTGTCGAAGATACTCCATGCTATCTGCCTCGGGTGGGTAAATCGCCTTCTTGGGGGTATGGTAGGTGTACTCAAGTATGCTCTCTTCGTGGGAGTCATCATCACGGGTATCGAACTTTTTGACAAGAGAGACTCGCTGATTTCTCAAACAAAGAAGGAGGCTTCTGCCATGTACTATCCTCTCTACAGATCGACTGGTATCTTCTTTGATGGTATCAAGGAGGAACTTCACGAGAGGGACATCCATCCCATGTAGACATTTCTCCTTTACGTGAAAATAATATAAGTCGCTGGTGCCATGGTATCAGCGACTTATTGTATAGGTGTGCTCCTCATGCACCTACCTACATCGTAGGGGAGGGGTTAGCAGCCTGTGCCGTCAAGGCTGCACGAAGCACCTTCTGGTGTGGTGGGGAGGCCTGCGGTGAACTGCCCTGCGTTGTAGTGCTTGAGCGAGATGGCCACGGAGCCATCTTCACGCACGAAGCAGGGGATGCCGATGTTGCCACGCTCGCGTACCTTCTCGAAGGCAGGGTGATGGTCGCGCAGCGTGAGAAATTCTTTCAAGTTGCGGGCTTGGCGACCTATGTCTATGAGCTCATAATCAGGGTGGTTGCTGTAGAGTGCCTTGACCTCTGTGCAGTCGGGGCAGCTCTCCATAACATAAATCTTTGTCATCGTATCGTAAGTTTGTTATTCGTTGCGAAGTTACGAAAGTTTGTGGGGGATTGCAAATATTTGGGAGTTAATGAGGAAGTGCAGACTAAAAACAAATGCTGTGCTTGCATGTTTCAGTAAAAAGTAGTACTTTCGTGCTCCTTAAATGAATAATATGGAACAACCTCAAAATAAGGACCTCAATAATGTGCGCACCGACAACCAGTATGTGCGTAGCCTCACCGAGGAGAAGTATAAGTATGGCTTCACCACGGAGGTGGACACCGAGGTCATACCCGTGGGCTTGAGCGAAGAGGTGGTGCGCCTCATCTCGGCCAAGAAGGGCGAGCCCGAGTGGCTGCTCGACTTCCGACTCAAGGCCTACCGCTACTGGCTCACGCTCGACATGCCCCAGTGGGCACACCTGCGCATCCCCGAGATTGACTATCAGGCTATATCCTACTATGCCGACCCCACGAAGAAGAAGGAGGGTCCCAAGAGTCTCGACGAGATTGACCCCGAGGTGATGAAGACCTTCGACAAACTGGGTATTCCCCTCGAGGAACGCCTGGCACTGAGCGGGGGCATGGCCGTGGATGCGGTGATGGACTCGGTGAGTGTGAAGACGACCTTCAAGGAGACTCTCCTTGAGAAGGGCATCATCTTCTGCTCCATCAGTGAGGCCGTGCGTGAGTACCCCGACCTCGTGAAGCAATACTTGGGTTCGGTAGTCAACTACCGCGACAACTACTTTGCCGCACTCAACTCGGCCGTGTTCAGCGACGGCTCGTTCGTATATATCCCTAAGGGCACACGTTGCCCCATGGAGCTCTCGACCTACTTCCGCATCAATGCAGCGAATACGGGTCAGTTTGAGCGTACGCTCATCGTGGCCGACGACGATAGCTATGTGTCGTATCTCGAGGGCTGCACCGCTCCGATGCGCGACGAGAACCAACTGCATGCCGCCATCGTGGAGATTGTGGTGATGGATCGTGCCGAGGTGAAGTACAGCACCGTGCAGAACTGGTACCCTGGCGATGCCGAGGGTAAGGGCGGTGTGTACAACTTTGTGACTAAACGCGGACATTGCCGTGGCGTAGATAGCAAGCTATCGTGGACACAGGTGGAGACGGGATCGGCCATCACGTGGAAGTACCCTTCGTGCATCCTCTCGGGTGACAACTCGCAAGGCGAGTTCTACTCCGTGGCGGTGACCAACAACTACCAGCAGGCCGACACGGGAACCAAGATGATACACCTCGGACGCAACACCAAGAGCACCATCATCAGCAAGGGTATCTCGGCGGGTAGGAGTGAGAACTCATACCGCGGACTCGTCAAGGTGGGCGAGAAGGCCGACGGTGCACGCAACTACAGCCAGTGCGACTCGCTTCTCTTGGGTAGCCATTGTGGTGCGCACACCTTCCCCTATATGGATATCAAGAACGAGACGGCGGTAGTGGAGCACGAGGCCACCACCTCTAAAATCAGTGAGGATCAGCTCTTCTACTGCAACCAGCGAGGCATCAAGACCGAGGACGCCATCGGACTCATCGTCAATGGATACGCAAAAGAGGTCATCAACAAGCTACCTATGGAGTTTGCCGTAGAGGCACAGAAGCTGCTCTCGGTATCGCTCGAAGGTAGTGTGGGGTAGAGCAAATTGAAAAGTGAAAGTTGAAAATTGAAAGTCTGAGTCCTCTGAGAACTCCGGGTCCTCCGAGAACTCCGAAAAAATAATAAACAAAATGCTAAAAGTAAGCAACCTGCATGCCAGCATCAATGGCAAAGAGATATTGAAAGGTATTGACCTCGAGGTGCGCCCCGGTGAGGTGCACGCCATCATGGGACCCAACGGATCGGGTAAGAGCACGCTGAGCAATGTGCTCGTGGGTCATCCCGCCTATGAGGTGACCGAGGGTGAAGTGATATTCAACGGTAAGAACCTCCTCGAACTGGCTCCCGAAGACCGTAGTCACGAGGGTTTGTTCCTCTCGTTCCAGTACCCCGTGGAGATTCCCGGTGTAAGCATGGTCAACTTCATGCGTTCCGCCATCAACGAACAGCGCAAATATAAGGGACTCGCTCCCTTGGCAGCCAACGAGTTTCTCAAGCTGATGCGCGAGAAGCGCGCTTTCGTGGAGCTCGATAGCAAGCTCGCCAACCGCTCGGTGAACGAGGGTTTCAG
Source organism: Bacteroidaceae bacterium (assembly GCA_045612925.1). Taxonomy (GTDB): domain Bacteria; phylum Bacteroidota; class Bacteroidia; order Bacteroidales; family Bacteroidaceae; genus UBA1189. The sequence continues at coordinate 37,881 of JAZKZX010000019.1, read as the reverse complement.
TGGCGGTGAGAAGAAACGCAACGAGATTTTCCAGATGGCTATGCTCGAACCCCGCCTTAGCATCCTCGACGAGACCGACTCGGGCCTCGACATTGACGCCTTGCGCATCGTGGCTGAGGGTGTGAACAAACTGAAGACGCCTGAGACATCGACCATCGTCATCACTCACTACCAGCGCCTGCTCGACTACCTCAAACCCGACGTGGTGCATGTGCTCTACAAGGGACGCATCGTGAAGACCGCAGGTCCCGAACTGGCACTTGAGATCGAGAAGCGCGGCTTCGACTGGATAAAGAAGGAGGTTGAGGAGTAGGGGAAGTAGAGTTCTTCGAGTCTTACAATTCCTCCGAGTTCTCTGAGTTCTCCGAGAAGAAAACCAAAACAGACATTATGCAAAGCAAAGAACAATACCTCAACCTCTATCGCGAGTGCCGCGCCCTGATCGGTCTGCATAGCGCTCCCGTGATGAATGCCTTGCGCGATGAGGCTCATGATGAGCTGCTCCGCATGGGATTTCCCACGCGACAGGATGAGGACTATAAATATACCGATGTGGAGGCGCTCTTCGCTCCCGACTATGGGCTCAACATCAGCCGCCTCGACATCCCCGTGAACCCCTACGACGCGTTTAAGTGTGATGTACCCAATATGAGTACCTCGCTCTACTTTGTGGTGAACGACACTTTCTACAATCGTGCTCTGCCCAAGGTAGCGCTACCTGAGGGTGTCTTCCTCGGTAGCCTCAAGGAGATGGCCGAACAGTACCCCGACCTCGTAACTAAGTACTATGGCCGCTTGGCTGATGTGAAGGCCGATGCCATCACTGCCCTTAACACGATGCTCGCACAAGACGGTCTGCTGCTCTATGTGCCCAAGGGGGTAGTGGTGGAGAAGCCCATCCAATTGGTCAACATACTGCGTGCTGATGTCAACTTCATGGTGAATCGTCGTGTGCTCATCATTGTAGAGGACAATGCGCAGGCTCGTATCCTCGCTTGCGACCATACGACCGATGAGGTGGACTTCCTCGCTACACAGGTCATCGAGGCTTTTGTGGGTCGTGGAGCATCGCTCGAACTTTACGAACTTGAGGAGTCTACTCCTCGCACCACGCGCCTAAGCAACCTCTATGTGCACCAAGAGGCGGATAGCAATGTACATGTCAATGGCATCACTCTTGTGGGGGGCATCACGCGAAACACATCGCGCGTGACACTTGCAGGACGCGGAGCACATATCGACCTCTGCGGTATGGCTATTGCCGATAAAAAGCAACATGTAGACAATCACACCTTCATCGACCATGCCGTGAGTGATTGTACGAGTCACGAGCTCTACAAGTATGTGCTCGACGATGAGGCCACCGGTGCCTTTGCTGGTAAGGTGCTTGTGCGCGAGGGTGCCCAACATACCGACTCGCAACAGACCAATCGCAACCTATGTCTCACACGCCAGGCGCGTATGTATACCCAGCCTCAGCTCGAGATCTATGCCGACGATGTGAAGTGTAGCCACGGAGCTACCGTGGGCCAGCTCAACGAGGATGCTCTCTTCTATATGCAGCAGCGTGGTATCAGCATGAGTGAAGCCCGCCAGCTTCTCATGCGTGCCTTTGTGGGCGAGGTGATTGACGGGGTTGGTCTCGAAGCTTTGCGCGACCGCCTACACCACCTGGTGGAGAAACGCTTCCGCGGCGAACTGGGCAAGTGTGGCGACTGCACCGTATGTAAGTAAAGATTACGATGATAAAAAAGAGATGGGCCTACCTTAGGGTAGACCCATCTCTTCTTTTATGAAAGCCGCTTTTATTCTTACTTTATCACCATCTTAACACCATCTACAATGTAGATACCCTTGGTGGGGTTAGCTACGCTGCGTCCCATGATGTCATAGGTGCCTGTCGAGGGCTGAGGATCGAAGGTGATACCCTCTACGCTGGAGTCTTCGCTCTCAAAACCATAATACTTGCCATCGGTGAGTTCGCTGATGGTATAGGGGATATATACGATGCAGTATCCACCAGGCTCCTCTTCGAAGAGGAAACCGATGCGTCCGTCGGCTTGCATGATCATGGTAGAGTAACATGAGCCTTTGGTGCTTACATGAATGCCCTTGGTCCAGCCTTGTGCAAAGGTGGTGGGGGTGTACTTATTAGTACCATCGGCCTTGTACTCCATCTCCTTGTAGTAGATGGCTACATTGCTGCGGTCGTTGCCCGTAGGTATTGACTGGAACATAAGGTCGCACTCGACATCGTCGGACTTGCGGATGGCTCTTACCTTGTAGATCTCGCCGTTGGTGCTGTTGCCACCGAACGCCAAACCATTAGATACCTCATTGCTGGCGCATGCGCTGCTCCAAGCACCTGTGGTATAGCTATCGTCGTTGAAGGTGAAGAGGTTGAAGTAACGGCCACTGTACTTACGGCTGCTGAGTACTACAGTACCGTCGGGGAGCTCCTCTACCTTAGGTTCATCGCCACTGGGGGCGGGGCGGTCGGCAATAGTACCGAGCACATTCCATGTGCCACCGAAGTCGTCAGAGTAGATGACACGGTTGCCGCCATCGCGAGTCCACATAGAACAGTAGAGACGGTAGTAGTCGCCCTTCTTTACCACACGGCTCTGGCATATCTTACCCGAACCGATAAACATAGAGGTCACGGTAGCATTGTTGTTGGCATCGAGGAAGAGGGAGTAGATGTGGTCGGTAACCTCTTCGGGTTGTGTCCAATCCCACTGCTTGGTAGTCTCATTATAGGTGGCATAAACGCGGGCTACGCGGTTTACCTCGCCTATGGTCTTATTGCCAATCTTTGAGGCATCCCATCGACCATTGTGACATACGGTGCGGCCACATACCATCATCACGAGCAACTTGTTTTGCTCGCGGTCGGCTACGATGGCGGCATCGCCATAACCGGTGGTCATCTCATTGGTGTCGCCTCCCTTACCATTAGCAACGAAGAACTCCTCACCCCAGCTGTAACCATTGTCGGTAGAGATACGGCACATGACATCTACCTCACCATAGCCTATGTCGCTTCCGCAGGGACGGTGGTCAGAGATGGCAAAGATATCTCCGTTAGGAGCGGTGGCAATTGCTGGTATGCGGTAGGGCTTGCCTGTGGCGCTGGGGGTATAGTAGAGTGTGCGCTCATCGTTGGCGCTGTATGATGCAGTGATTACGCCATTCTCTTCGGTGTAGCCGTTGTAGGTATAACCACGGTAGGTCATTGAAGAAACTTCGTAGGTGGCTCCCTCGGGAAGGTATAGCTTCTTGCCTTCGGTGGTGCCGAGGATGCGTGTCTGGCCGGTTTCACCGTTGATGGTGAAGCTCAACTCGGCTACGCGGGGACTGCTCTCCCATACCTTGTCGACCTTGACACATAGACTGAGGGGGTTGTTGGCATCGATACGCTTGAAGAGCCATTTTGAGTTGGCATCGCTCAAACGGTAGAGTTTGATGTCATAACCTGCTCCGCCATGCATATTGAGACTCTGCTGCTTGTTGGCGGCGGGACAGATACCGAAACTGCCGTCTGCTTGTGCCTCGAGGCAGAGTGAGGTGCCGTCTGTAGCGAGAGTGGCTGCAGAATTCTCGCCGGTGCCTTCCAACTTGAGCGCCAATGTGGTGCCAGCCTCCTTATTATACATTTTGAATGAGGATGCATCACCTACGAGGTACCAGATCTCGTTCTCATCGTAGCTGTCGGTATTTCCGCTATTGACCGCCTTGCTAGTGTAGTTGTCGGCGGCATTCATCTTGATGGCATAACCCCTGTTGTTGCTGTTGTTTACGCGTACGGGAACAAGGTTGTTGAGGTCGGCTGAGAAGATGCCTAACTCGTAGCGTGCCTCATAAGTTGTACTCTCGTCAAGTGTACTTACGGTGACGGTATTGCCTACCAACTCGCTTCCTTTGTAGAAGCCCAAGAATGTATAGGGGTTATTGGCTGTCGCGGTAAGTGTTACTGGCAACTGCAACATGCTCTCTTGCTTGGTGTAGGGGAGGGTAGTGCTCTCGCCGTTAACCATGAGACTGCCTGCACCTGTATGGCTCGTAGTGATTTTGAGGGTATTTCCCGTGGGAACGATGTACTCTACAAACACATAGTCGGTGCACCAATCCTCTGTAGCTTGGTTGTAGGTTTTGTTGGCTTGGTCGAACTTGCTGCCATCGTTCTTGGTGACAAAGTAGCGGCTTGCAGCATCAGACCAAATGGTAGTGCCCTCATGGGTGGCTGCAGTCTTACCCAAGGTGAAGTTGTAGGCTGCGTCAGCTATCCCCTTGTGGGCAAGGTACTTTGTGGGGTCACCTACATTCTGGAAGATGTGCTTGCCGTTGCTTACCGTGCAGGTCCACACGAAATTGTTGTTGGTCTCATCGGCACTTTCGCTTAGTTTGAGGGTACCGCTATCATTGTAGAAATAGCGGTTTACATACTTGCCACTATAGTAGGTGTCGGCATAGATGTAGTACTTCTTCCCGTTTTCGGGAGTGCCGGTCTTGGTGGTGCCAAGGGCTGCCCAAGATACATTGCTTACCCATGCCATAAGGAGGCATAAGATGCTCTTCAGGAAAGTGTTTCTTCTCATCGATTGTCGTTGTTTATGGTAATTACTCTTTATTTATTTGCGTATGTGTGGGTTGCACATAGAACCATAGGTACAAAGGTACGGAGAATATTTAATATCTGCAAATGGGACCTTTGACATGGGAAAAGAAGAGGGTACCCCAAGCATTTGGAGTACCCTCGTTATTCGTGTTGGTAAGAATTATCTTAGAAGAAGATGTAGCGGTTGTCCTTTACCTCACCCTTGCGATAGAGCTCGTTGAGAATGGTGTTGCCGTTGATGTTGCGAACAGCCGCGTTCTCAAGGTTCTGCTTCTCAGCATCGGCATTGAATTGTGCAACGCCATCGTTCTTCTTAACGACTTGGAGGAAGTATACACCACCATTACCCTTGATGGGAGCGCTGAACTCACCCTCTTCGAGGCCTGCTACAGCACCGCTAACAACGGGCTCGCTTGAAGGCACCATGCTTACATAAGCGGATGAACTGAAGGTTACACGACGGAGAGTGTCGGCTTTTACACCTGCAAGAGCAAGAGCTTCGTCCATGCTGCTCACCTTCTTGCTGTTGGCAAGAATGTGGTCGGCCTTCTTGTCATTAACAGCTTGTACGCGGAACATGTCGGCAAACTGCTCTACGGGACGATAACCTGCCTTGTGGATGTCGGCTACAGCTACTACCATGAGGTGGTCATTTGCTCCAGCCTCAAAGATGTGTGATACCTCGCCCTTCTCGGCATTGAATGCCCAACGGATAGCCTCGCGAGTGCCTTGTACGCCACCGATATTGTGAGCAGCATTGCTAAGCTCGGTAGTGGGGTAGAGGCGGAAGCCTGCTTCTTCAGCGTTGGCTTCAATGTCCTCAAGAGTCTGGTTGCTGGCTACAAAAGCGCTGAGCTGGTTGTAAGCAGCGGTATAGGTTTCACTGCTGAAGTATGCGGGACGTTTGATTACAGCAGCAGTGTACTTCTCAACGGGGTTCTTGGTGTCAACACACTCAATGATGAGGTGGCCGCCACCGAGAGTGAGATGCTTAATATCGCCCTCTCTCATACCGAAGAGGGTATTGAGGTAGGTGGCATTGTCACCGCTCACGCCTGCACCCTCAAAGTTTGAGGTTGCAATCCACTGGGCTGTAGAGCTCTGACCATATTTCTCGGCAAGGTCGGCAAACTTAGCTGCATTTCTCTTTGCTGTGAGGGCACCATAGATACTGTCGGCCAACTCTTGTGCGCGAGCTGCATCAGCATCTGCTATCTGAATTTGACGATACTGTACTGAGTCGGGGAGTTGTTTCTTAGAGAGGATACGGAAGGCGTTGTATGAGTCGTCGGCCTGGTTGTAATAGGGACCATATACTGCATCGCCATTCACTGAAGCGAGGTTAGCTACTACGTCTTCGGGAAGAGCTGCGCTGGTAACAGGAACTTCAGAGTAGGCAACGGTTGAGTTTGCCAAACGCACGAGGGCGCCGAAATCATCGGCTGTAGCAAGCTGCTCGGCATATTCGCTTATCTCTTTGTGGAGTTCATCGCGGTCGGCCTGGCTGGGAGTTACAACAACATCGATATAACGGATGGCGCGTGTCTCAGCAGGTTGCTTATAGAGCTCTTTCTTTGCGTTGTAAAGTTTCTTGATGTCACCATTTGATACCTTAACCAGTGAATCAGCTACGCTGCTATAGGGAACTACAGCATAGGCTACTTCTGCATGGTTGTTGCGTGCATTGAAGTTGTACTCGGCTGCTACGCAGTTAGAGAGTTGTGACTCAACAACAAGCGCTTCGTACTTCTGCATGAGAAGGCTGCTGATGAGATTGCTCTCAATGAACTTCCAGTAGGCATAGAGCTGATGGTAGTACTCAACATACTCGGCAGGCATAATCTCAACATCCATATTGGCATAGTCTGCAAGGAACTTCATGAGTACATCGCCGTCGAACTGGCCAGCCTCATTGCGGAAGGGGGTCTGTGCCAACATGGGGTCTGTGCCCTCGTTGATAAGAGCTTGCAACTCGGCTGTAGTAACGGTAAGGCCAAGCTTGGCTGCCTCTTCACCGATGAGGGTGTTGGTGACGATAGTGTTCCATACCTCATCCTTGATCTGTGCATTCTCAGCCTCGGTGAGTGAGCTGCCACCACGAGCGAAGTTGATGGCTTGAGTATACTCCTCTACCATTTGCTGGTAGGTCTGTGCATCAATCTTCTTGCCATTGATAAGACCAACGTTTTGTGAGTTTTGACCAGGCTGGAGAACTTTAGCTGCGTCGCCAGCAATAAATGCGAATAGCGCAATACCGATAACAATAACCAAGGCTGCGCCGTGTTTTCTGATTGATTGTAATGTTGCCATTTTTTGTATTTTTTTAGTTTTATATTAGTCAAATAACTTTTTGAGCGCACGAAAGTACGAAAAAAACATGTAATTGCATAAAGAATAGCGCAAAAAAGCAGGAAAATATGGATTATTCCTCAATTTTCAAGGTTATGAGTTCGATTTTATTGCTCTCAACCTTCATGATTTTGAATCGGAAATGGTCTATCTGTATCACTTCGTGCATTTTGGGGAAGTTCTTGTAGCGAAAAAGGATAAAGCCTGCAAGGGTTTGGTAATCGTCCGATACGGGAAGGACGAGACCAAACAACTCGTTTACGCGCTCTATCTCAAGGCGTGCTGAGAGGAGGTAACTGCCATCGTCATTACGCTTGGCTATGTAATCATCTACATCATGCTCATCTTCGATCTCACCAAAGAGTTCTTCGACGATGTCTTCGAGGGAGATGATGCCAGCAGTGCCGCCAAACTCGTCGACTACGACGGCAAGGGACTTCTTTTGCTGCAAGAACTGCTCCATAAGTTTTTGTGCCTGCATGCTCTCAGGGACAAAGGGCATCTTGACAATATGCTCTTGCCAGGTGGCTGTGCGCTTGAACATCTCGGAAGAGTGAATGTATCCGATGATGTTGTCGATGGTGTTTTCGTAGACGATAATCTTAGAGTATCCTGTTTCTACAAAAATACGCATGAGTTCCTCGGCTGTGGTGTTCTTGTCTACAGCCTCTATCTCGGTACGATGCACCATGCAGTCGCGGATACGGAGATTGGAGAAGTCAAGCGCATTTTGGAAGATCTTTACTTCGGTGTCAACGTCTTCTGCTCCATTGCCTTGCTGTATACTGGACTGGATGAAGTAGTCAAGGTCCATCTTGGTAAAGGCTTTGGTGGAACTCTCCTTATTGAGCTTGATACCCAAGAGACGCAATATGCCGCGGGCACAGGCTGTGGCAAACTGTGAGATTGGGAAGAGAATATAGTAGATAAGTATGGTGGGTAGCGCAAAGAAACGTAGCGTTGCGTTAGGGTTGATCTTGAAGATAGTCTTGGGTAAGAATTCTCCTACAACAAGTATGATAAGTGTAGAGATTACGGTGTCGGTAAGCAATAACAAAAAGGGGTTGGAGGTAACATGTTCAATGAGAAAGCCATCGATGATGCGTGACATCATGATACCATATACAACGAGAGCAATATTGTTGCCTACGAGCATGGTAGAGATATAGTTGTTGGGGTTGTCGTAGAAAACTGACAGGAGTTTTCCTGAAAGGCTGCGATTACTCTTGTCGACCTCAAAGCGTAACTTGCTGGACGATACGAAGGCAATCTCCATGCCCGAAAAGAAGGCGGAGAAGATCATCGCGATGAGAAGAAAAATTGCCGTGGGGGACATTAGGCGTATGATTTTTTTGAGTGTTAAGTTTTGTTTTGTGGTTTTTGACCCTTTAACTTTTAATTTTGGGCCACTACCGTGTCGGCAGGTGTGGGCTGCTTTTCCTTGATTGGGAAGATGCCTTGCGTCTGCCTGATGGTGTAGTTTGTTAGTTGCTGGTTGGAAGTGAAACCAGTACCTGTGATGACACGCTTCTGCTGACGTATACGTATGTATTGGTCGGAGTAGACGGTTTTGGCTTTTTGATCCCAAAAGAGTAATTGGGTGTCGAACTGCTCGTCCTGCTCGTTCTCAATGTGTACATTACCGCGTAGCTCCCATAACTCCTTCTTGTCGTAGTAGTAGGCGGTGTCGGCACTGATGACTGCTTCGATGGCGAGCTGATTGTCGAATTTCTCAAGGTAGATGCCCTGCTCAAAAGACCATCGTGAGGGGTCGAGGCGATCATAGACCTTCCATTCCTTGGTGATGATTTTATAACGCACGATGCCTGAGTCACTGACATAGCTTGAAACATCACGGGTAATCATGACGGGTACTGAATCACGATTGGTGATGGCATCGGTCATGGGTTTCTTCTTGCCAGTGCATGCCGAAAACAGAAACAGCATAACAACCGTCGTGAGGACGATTGTTATGCCATAATACATATTGTGCCGTTGGCGTTTACTCCGGTCCACTGAGATTAGCGAATGGTAGTAGTTTCGTTGATGAGGCCACCTACATGTATCTTGTCGCCCTCTTTTAAGCCAATCATGAAGAGGTCTTGGATAGTAGGAGTATGGGTTGAGTAAGCAGCAATCATCTTGTTTGCCTCCTCGGCTACACTCTCATCGACACGCTTAGCTTGGTAGAGGCGGTCGAGCACAACGAAATACTTGCACTTCTCTTTGAGAGGCTCGTCATTCCACTGGGGAGCGGCAGCATAGATGTTGGCAAGGAGGATATAGTAGTTACCTTTGCTTCCATTGAGGCTGATAGCCTTGGTTACATAGCCCTTGGCCTTGCTGAGCTGGCGGTCAGAGTTGAGTACTACGGCCGCTTTGTAGCAGTATTCAGCCTTGCTCTCAGCTACGGTGTCGAGTTCGATAGCTTGGTCAAAATACTCTATAGACTTAGCGATATCGCCACGCTTGAGGTAGCGGTAAGCACAGCCTGCAGCTGTAGCAGCAGTGGGGGCAATGTGGTGAGCATACTCTGAAGCGTTGTAGTAGGTCTCTGATTCGGTGCAGTTGAGCATAGCCATTACGCTTACTACCTTACGGAGATAGTCAAGGTCTTCCTTGTTCTCCTCAACTTTAGGAGCATAGATAGCTTCGAGCTGATCGCATTCTGCAGCACCGCTGTTGATGAAATAACCATCTACATTGTCTTTGATTTTGGCAACAGCCTCAATGAGCTTGGGGTTGGGGGTGCTCATGTTCTGTACCTTATCGTTAATAGCGGCGATATATTCGGCTGAAGTGAGGTAGTCCTGAATGAACTGCTCGCGGTGGGTCTCATCGGCTTTGAACTTAGCCAAAGACACCTTCATGTAGTCGCCGATGATGTAGTACTGGTTCTTGTCGCCAGCCATGTCGATAACCTCGCGGAGCATGTCGTATGCCATGTTGTTGTCCATGCGGGGGTAGTAGGTGAGGTAGTTGTGTGCTTTCTCTCCCTTTACATAATAGTCGGTCCAAGGACTCTTTCTCAAGAGGTTGAGCTTGTCGAGGTATTGGAGCTGCTGGTCGTATACCTTCATCATCTCGTCGGCATAGGCCTTGCGCTCTTCGAGGACCTTGGTGCCCACGATGAGGTTTTTGAGGATAGTAACACCGTCGGTGTAGAGGCTGTGGCGTGATACGGGAGCATCAGCAAATACCTTCTGCCAATAGGTGTAGGCATCTGCATAGTTCTTTGTCTTGAGGTTCTCGCTATAGAGGCTGATGTTGTTCAAGCAGTCGATACTGTCTTGGCCATGTCCGAAGCGTGAGCCATCTTCTACTCCTTTTTGTGCCATAGAGGTTGTGGCGGTCAGCGCAAATAGCGCGATAAGTACTTTAAATCTCATAGTCTTTTTTGTGTATTTAGTTATTGTCCTTTTGCTTCTCTGTTTATATGACTCTATGTGTTGTCAAGAGTTTAATCCCGACGTTTTAATTATTGCACCTTCCACTTGTTGAACCAGGTCTCGTTGAACGACAAACCGATGTTGAGACGCAATGCGTTCTCCGTGATAAGTCCTGGCATATTGGGGCGTATGTGTACGGCTTGCGCGGAGATGTTTACAATGCTCTTTCCGCTCCATGCATTCATGATAGGAAGACCGATTCCTATGGTGGCACCATATTCGGTAGGTCCCTGTTGACCATCGATGGTGTAATGTGCCGTAGCGTAGTGTAGCCCGGCGCGATAGCGTGCACGCTGAAAGAGTTTGCGTGTGTGCAATTCGGGGATATACTCTACGCCAATCGATGCTCGTGTGCGATCGGTGCCCTTGATGCCGAAGAAGTCTACCGTGCTATATTGCTGTATACAGTAATCTGCGGCAATAGTAAGACGATTGTCATAAGTGTATGAAACACCTGCCCCATATTCTGTGGGGAGACTCATTTGTGATGTGCCAATAGTGTCATTGGCTGATATGGTTTGAATAATGTATGCTTCGTCGTCTATGGAATGCCCAGGGCGATAAGTGGCGCCGAGGGTGATGCGACTCTTGCCCATAGAAGCCTGGTATTGCAAACCGAAGTTGGCGCTGTAGGTCGTAATCTCTGCTTGATATTGCTTGGTATAGGTGCTTATGTTAATATCACTGTATTGGCTATAGACATAGTGATACATCTCTCCGTAAATGTAAGATAGATTAGCACCTATTGATAGCCCCTTGAAGGGTGAGTATCCTAAGCCTGTAGTGATTTGTCTCAACCCGCCATTGCCGCAATAGGTGGTAGTAGTAGTCACTAAATCTTCCTCGTCATTGATTATGGTCTCGGTATTGCTGAAGTCATAGCCGATATTCGAGAAGGGGGTCATGCCGAGTGTGAATCCTAAGCGAGGTAGCAGGCGGAATTGCATGGCAAGGTAGTCGAAAGTGGTGTTGCGGGCATTCATCTTCACACCGCCTTCGGCAATATTGGTATTGCTCAAGCTTGCTCCCACATCTAAGAGGAAGGTAAGCGTGTCGACCGCTGCATACGATGCCGGATTGAGCATGTTGATCTGGTTGATATTGTGCACACCAATACCTGTGCCTCCCATGCTCTTGCTTGTACCCGTTTCCAGGCCAGCCAACTGACCGAACCCAAAGCGGGTGTAGGGCGAGTTCATGCCATTCTCCGCCGATGTGGGGAGGGTAAGTAGGGTGATGAACGATAGGATCAGTACCTTAAATATCTTCATTGTTCAGTGTTAATATTCGATTTAGCCCTTTTATTACGAGCAAATTGTCTACAAAGGTGCGATTTTTTATGCGATTATCCAAGAGAATAGCGTCGCCGCCCGTTAAAAAAACTAAAAGGTCGGGGTATTTCAGAGAGTATTCCTGAATATATCCTTCTATTTCTTTATCTACACCTTGCAAAACTCCTTCCCGAATGGCTGTTTCAGTGGTGTTGCCAATCATGGTGCGCTCCCCTTCTCTGCCGACTAAAGGCAGTTTGCCGGTAAAGTGGTGGAGTGCCTTGAATCTCATATTGATACCTGGCGATATTTGTCCGCCCAGATAGGTCCCTTCTGCAGTTACTAAATCATAGGTTATGGCTGTGCCTGCGTCAATGACGAGTAGGTTGCGATTGGGGTATTGGGCATATGCCTCGGCTACGGCAGCTAAGCGATCAGCCCCCAAGGTGTCAGGAGTCTTATAGGCTATGCTGAAGGGCATTTTGAGTCGTGCCGACATGTGTAGACATGGATAGGGCAGTTTGTGTAAAGTCGTCCCCATCGTTTCGGGGAGTGGAATTACCGAAGAGATGATGGCTGCGCCTATAGCCGGATCGTTGGCTTTGTCTATCCAAACAACTGGAAGTTCTTCGTGTGATACACAACAATGCTCGATGAGCGTATACCCATCGAACAATGCGACCTTGGCAGACGAATTGCCTATGTCGACAATAAGATGCTTCATGCTCGACTTATGGCGTTTCAAGTATGTTAACCTTGAAACTTGCGCGATTGTTCAGCAATGAGTTCGGCATCGTCGAAATAGTTGATGCGCATGGCGCTGCGTACATCAGCAAGGGTGTTGGCTGCTACGGCGCGTGCGGCTTCGCTACCGCGCTTCAGAATGTCGAACACTGCGGGGATATCCTTCTCCCATTCCTTGCGGCGTTCGCGGATGGGGGTGAGCAGTTCTTCGAGGATGGCATAGAGGAATTTCTTTACCTTCACATCGCCCAATCCGCCACGCATGTAGTGTGCTTTTAGTTCGTCAAGGCTGCTATAGTCGGGCCAATACTTGGCAAAGTGCTCGGGCTGGCAGAAGGCGTCAAGGTAGGTGAATACGGTGTTGCCCTCAACTTTACCCGGATCTTCTACGCGGATATGGTCGGGGTCGGTATACATGCTCATCACACGCTTGCGCACCTCTTCTGAAGAATCAGACAGGTAGATGCAGTTGCCCAATGACTTAGACATCTTGGCTTTGCCATCTGTTCCCGGCAGACGCATGCAAGCAGCATTGTCGGGGAGCAATATCTCGGGCTCTACGAGGGTATCTCCATAGATACCGTTGAAGCGGCGGGCAATCTCACGGGCCTGCTCAATCATGGGTTGCTGATCCTCACCGGCAGGTACCGTAGTGGCTCGGAATGCGGTGATGTCTGATGCTTGGCTAATGGGATAGGTGAAAAAACCAACGGGGATGCTAGTCTCGAAATTGCGCATCTGGATTTCGGTCTTCACGGTCGGGTTGCGCTGCAGGCGGCTCACGGTCACGAGGTTCATGTAATAGAAGGCAAGCTCGCACAATTCGGCTACTTGTGACTGGATGAAGATAGTGCTCTTTGAGGGGTCGATGCCGCAAGCGAGATAGTCAAGAGCAACTTCGATGATGTTTTGGCGTATCTTCTCGGGGTTGTCGGCATTGTCGGTGAGTGCCTGTGCATCGGCAATCATGATGAAAATCTTGTCGAAAAGTCCGGAGTTTTGCAACTCTACACGACGGCGCAGTGACCCCACGAAATGTCCCAAATGGAGGCGACCCGTAGGACGGTCACCGGTAAGGATGATTTTTCCCATATCTATCTATATTTTTTATTCTTTTGTTCTTAAGTACAAATTTTGGAGTGCAAAGATACGAATAAGCGAGCGAATAATATCAAGTTTACTTGAATATTTTTCTCAGCGAGCGCAAGTATCTTCGAGTGAAACTCAATGATACGAATAAGCGAGCGAATAATATCAAGTACTTGAATTTTTTCTCAGTGGGCGAAAAACAAAAATGGGGATCCTCGCAAAGTTGTGTGAAAAATTTGTTTTTCTTAATCTCCTTCGTTATATTTGCATCCAAAAGATATGATGCCATGACAAAAATACATTTGGAGTATCCGATTGTTGGAAATACAAGAAATATCGTGTGGGATTTTATTGGTACCACGGGCGGTTTGGAGGCATGGATGGCCGATAAGATAACCGAGAGAGATGGTGTGTATACCTTCTGTTGGGGCAAAGATGAGGAGCGCCAAGCGGAGTTGTTGGGTTGTCGTGAAGGAGTGTATATCCGTTTCCATTGGCTCGACGAGGGACCGAAGACCTACTTTGAATTGCGTATCAATGTGAGTGAACTCACCAAGGCACATGTGCTTGAGGTTACGGAGATTTCGCGCAACGAGGAGGAGGAAGACCTCGTTCAGATGTGGGAGAGCCAAATAGAAGAGTTGCGCCGAGCAGCGGGCTTGTAATCCACGGCGTAATGTATTGGTTTCAAGTGTAATAGATGTTTATTACACCTGCGTTTGATGTGTCAATCGCGGGTGTATTTTTTTTGTCGTATGGTTGGGATAAATGAGGCGCTCTCTTTGTCGTTTTTTTGCAGATGTCGTTTTTCGCTTGTTTAAAATCAAATCACGCTTTGTTTTTCGCTCGCTTGTTTGTATCTTTGTGCGTGATTTAAGAGGTACACACTTGTGCGCATGAAGAAACTCGACATATTCGTACTGAAAAGTTTCGGCATTATGTTTGTCGGCACCTTCTTTATCTGCTTGTTTATCTTTATCATGCAGTTGCTTTGGTTGTATGTGGATGAGTTGGTGGGTAAGGGGATCCCGATGGATGTACTCATGAAGTTCTTCTACTACGCTGCTCTGACCTTGGTGCCCAAGTCACTCCCTTTGGCGATATTGCTGGCTGCGCTCATAACCTTTGGTAACTTTGGCGAGCGTGTAGAGCTCACTGCTATGAAGTCGGCCGGCATACCCTTGATTAGAGTGATGAGGCCGCTTATCGTCTTTTGCATAGGGCTGGGTCTTGTGTCGTTTTATTTTCAGAATGTGACAGTTCCTCACGCCAACCTCCAGTTGCAGCGTCTGCTTATTTCTATGAAGCAGAAGTCTCCCGAACTGGAGATACCCGAAGGAGCATTCTATGATGGCATCGAAGACTATAACCTATATGTGAAGAAGAAGGATAACGAGACTGGTATGTTGTATGGTGTGGTCATATATAACTTAAGCAATGGCTTTGAGAATGCCACTATTCTGAAAGCCGATAGTGGACGTTTAGAGACTACGGCCGACAAGCAGCACTTGAAGTTTATCCTTTATCATGGCGAACAGTTTGAGAATCTTAAAGACGGACAGATAAACTCAAGGAATATCCCCTATCGTCGCGAGCAGTTTGGCGAAAAGACGATGCTTATCGAATTTAGCAACGAGTTTGATATGATGGACGGCAGTTTCCTGTCGGGAAATGCTATGAACAAGAATATGCCCCAGTTGTCACACGATATAGACTCGATGTCTGCCGTGCAGGATAGCGTAGGGCGTGTATATTTCGCCCAGTTGAGCATCAATTCGTATGCATCGTACAAGTTGACTAAGTCCGACACGACGAGGCTGCGCGATTTTGTAGAGCAGGAGCATGTGACCCGTGTTGATGTAGATAGCTTGTTCTACTCCTCTACGCGAGATCAGCGCAGGAGGTGGCTCGAGAGCGGGGAGCGCCGCATCAACAACCTAAAGAATGAATTGGCGCTGAAGTCTAAGACCGTGTTCAGTGCCGACAAGAATATCCGTCGTCATCAGCTTGAGTGGTTTGCCAAGATTAGTCTGTCGCTATCGTGCATCGTCTTCTTCTTCATTGGTGCTCCTTTGGGCGCCATCATTCGCAAGGGTGGACTGGGCATGCCGGTGGTGGTGTCGGTGTTTACCTTTATCGTCTATTATATCCTCGACACTTCGGGTACCAAACTTGCTCGTGAAGGGGAGATACCCGTGTGGTGGGGTGCGTGGATGAGCACATCGGTGTTGGCGCCTTTGGGCATCTTTCTCACCTATCAGGCCAACAAGGACTCGGGCGTGTTCAATGTTGACCTCTACAAGAATGCTATTTGTTGGTTGCTGGGAATACGCGTCAAGCGCAACAATGTGGTCAAGGAGGTCATCATCGATGATCCTGATTATAGCAGTATTGCAGACGAACTTTCTGCATTGTCTACTGCATGTGAAGAGTACGATGCTATGCACTTGCTCTCTCTCTTACCCAGCTATGTAGGTATGTTCGCCCAGCAGGGCCACGATAGGGCACTGATTGCGGTGAACAGTCGGCTTGCACATGTCATTCAGCAGTTGAGCAATAGTCGTAGCCAAGAGATAATCCATAAGATCAATACTTATCCCGTGATGTCAGTCGCCTCGCACAGATCGCCCTTCACTCGTAAGGGGGCTAATGTTGCTGTAGGTATAGTGCTGCCCATCGGCTTGGTGCTTTATGTGCGTGCGGTGTTCTTTAGGCGTCGTCTGAAGGGGGATTTGGCAGAGATAACACGAATAAACAAAGAAATACAAAATATTATCTATGAAAGAAAATTGTAACGAAAAAGAATGGTGCCTCAGCACTATTGAAGAGGCTGTGGAGACCTTCCGCCAGGGAGGAATTGTGATTGTGGTCGATGATGAAGACCGTGAGAATGAGGGTGACTTTATTGTCGCCGCAGAGAAGATTACCCCAGACATCGTTAACTTCATGCTACGCTATGGACGTGGCGTATTGTGCGCTCCCATCACATTGTCGCGTTGCGAAGAACTTAACCTCGCTCCGCAGGTGAGCACCAATACCAGTATTTTGGGTACTCCGTTCACAGTGACGGTCGACCTTATTGAGGGCTGCTCTACGGGTGTGTCTACGGCTGACCGTGCCGCTACCATTCGTGCCTTGGCAGACCCTGCACGTAAGGCTGAAGATTTTGGTCGCCCCGGACATATCAATCCGCTCTATGCACAGGATAAGGGTGTGCTCCGTCGTGCTGGCCACACAGAGGCTTCTATTGACCTCGCCCGTCTGGCTGGCTTGCAACCCGCAGCAGCACTCATTGAGATTATGAATGAAGATGGCACTATGGCGCGTATGCCTCAGCTGATAGAGATCTCTCGAGAGATGAATATCCCCCTCATCACTATCCATGATCTCATAGCCTATCGCCTTGAGCACGAGTCGATGATTGAGCGTGGTGAAGAGGTCGATATGCCCACTGCACATGGTCATTTCCGCTTGATTCCCTTCCGTCAGCTTTCTAATGGCGCCGAGCATGTAGCGCTTATCAAGGGCGAGTGGGAAGAAGACGAGGCTATCCTCGTGCGCATGCACTCTTCATGCATGACAGGCGATATCTTCGGATCATGCCGTTGCGACTGTGGCGATCAGCTGCACAAGGCAATGGAAGAGATTGAGGCCGCAGGCAAGGGTGTTGTGGTGTATATGATGCAAGAGGGTCGTGGCATTGGCTTGATGAACAAGATTAAGGCATATAAGCTGCAAGAGCAGGGCCTCGACACCGTAGATGCCAACATTCATCTCGGCTTCGATGCTGACGAGCGCGACTATGGTGTAGGTGCACAGATACTCCGTTCGCTCGGTGTGCACAAGATGCGCTTGCTCACCAATAACCCCGTGAAGCGCATTGGTCTCGAAGCGTATGGTCTCGAGATTGTAGAGAATGTTCCTATCGAAGTCGTTCCTAACGAATATAACGAACGCTATTTACGTACCAAGAAGGAGCGTATGGGGCACACCTTGAAATTGAAAAATTAACAAACTCAAACTCAAAAGATATAAATAGTATGAACGCATTAAGCAATCTTATCAATCGTTTGTCGCCTTCAGCTACCTTGGCGATGTCGCAGCGCAGTGCCGAGCTCAAGGCGCAGGGCGTAGATGTTATTAACCTCAGTGTGGGTGAGCCCGACTTCAATACTCCCGATCACATCAAGGAGGCTGCTAAGCAAGCTATAGATGATAACTTTTCACGCTATTCACCCGTGCCCGGTTATCCTGCCTTGCGTCAGGCTATCGTAGACAAGCTCAAGAATGAGAATAACCTCGAGTATACCATCAATCAGATTTCTTGCGCCAATGGTGCCAAGCAGTCGGTATGTAATGTCGTGATGGCTCTCGTCAACGAGGGTGATGAGGTCATCGTGCCTGCTCCCTACTGGGTAAGCTATCCCGAGATGGTACTCATGGCCAATGGTACTCCCGTAATCGTACCTGCAGGCATCGAGCAGGACTTCAAGATTACTCCCGAGCAACTCGAGGCTGCTATCACTGACAAGACCAAGGCTATCATCCTTTGCTCCCCCTCTAACCCCACAGGCTCGGTATATAGCCGCGAAGAGCTTGCCGCTTTGGCAGCAGTGCTCGAGCGTCATGAGCAGGTGTATGTCATTGCCGACGAGATTTATGAGCATATCAACTATGTAGGTCGTCACGAGAGCATAGCCCAGTTCCCTGGCGTACACGACCGTGTAGTCATCATCAACGGTGTGTCAAAGGCGTATGCCATGACCGGTTGGCGTATCGGCTTCATCGCTGGTCCCGAATGGTTGGTTAAGGCTTGCAACAAGTTGCAGGGTCAGTACACCAGTGGTCCTTGCTCAGTGTCACAGAAGGCTGCCGAGGCTGCTTACCGTGGGACACAAGAACCTGTCGAGGAGATGCGTCAAGCCTTCGAGCGTCGTCGCAACCTCATCGTAAAGCTCGGTCGTGAGATTCCTGGCTTTGAGGTTAACGAGCCCCAAGGCGCTTTCTACCTCTTCCCCAAGTGCAGCGCCTACTACGGCAAGAAATTTGGAGATAAGGTTATTGAGACCGCTTCAGATCTCGCTATGTACCTCCTCGAAGAGGGTCATGTTGCTTGCGTAGGCGGCGACTCGTTCGGTTCGCCCGAGTGTATCCGCATGAGCTATGCTACCTCCGATGAGAATATTGTCGAGGCTATGCGTCGTATCAAGGAGGCATTGGCAAAGTTGGCTTAATCAGCGACTTTCGATAAGGTATAATGAAGGAGGATGCCACGGCATCCTCCTTTCTGTTGTTTATATGAATATGTGCTTACTGTCTCAGTAGCATGAAGAGCTCATCCTTCAGTGCGTCGGGCACAGCCACTTCGCGCAGTTCGAGGCTCTTGAGCCAGTCCTCAATTTCTGAGGGGTACATGGTGTAGAGCACTTCGCGAAACTCCTCCACGGCTTCGTCATCATAATCGTCAGGTGCGATGCCTCGGAAGCGGTCGAGCTCCTCATCGTCAAAGTATTCGATGTCGGTGCGTAGTGCCCGTTTTATCTTTCCCTTCTCGCACACCTCGTGCTCCCCACAGCACTCCTCATCATCTTCTTCGGGTGTCGCCTCTTCGGGCTGAGAGGTTGTAGGGATAGCCTCTTCCGTCGAAGGGGGCAACGTCTCTATACCATTCTGCTTTCTGATGATGCGCCCTACGAGCGATAGTGCTACGAGGGCTGCTAGAAAGATTACGCTATATACTGCTATGTTCATATTGTTGATTTTTATTTTTTCAATGTTATAAGCATACTATCTCCTTCAACTCTTAGTTTCTAATCTTTTCAGGTCATCCCAGAATGTAGGGTACGATTTTGTCACCACTTCGGGATGTTCTATGGTGAGCCCGTCGTAGCATAAGGCTGCAGGTGCAAATGCCATAGCCATGCGGTGGTCATCATAGGTTGCTATTGTGGGGTGTGGGTCGGGCGCGCAGCGCGTGCCATCCCATATAAGGCATGCATCGCCTTCAGCGCGTAGTACAAAGCCTAACTTGCGCAGTTCGGTGATAAGGGCTGCTATGCGGTCGGTCTCTTTGATTCGCAGGCTGTGTATTCCTTTATATATATAAGGTGTGCCCAATAGGCAATGGGTTACAGCCAAGGTTTGTGCGATGTCGGGGCAATGAGTAAAGTCGAGGGTCAATTCTGAATTCTGAATTTTGAATTCTGAATTAAATAGTCTCGCTCCATGTTCGGAATATTCGGTTTTTATGCCCATTTTTTCGAACAATTGTGCTACTACTCGGTCTCCCTGTTGGCTGTTGGAGGCAAGGGCGGGTAGGGTGATCTCTACATCGTGTCCAAGATGCGCCGCTATGGCTGCTAATTCGTACCAATACGATGCTGCGCTCCAATCGGCTTCTACGGTGAGGGGAATGTCTTCGTATGTGCCGGGGACAACGCGTATGGTTTGCTTGTCGGTCCACTCGGCCATAGCGCCATACCTGCGCATGAGGTCAAGAGTGAGTTCTATGTAAGTGCGCGATGCAATGTTTCCTTTCAGGTGGAGTGTCAGTCCATTAGTAAGGCAAGGCGCTATCATGAGCAGTGCCGAAATGTATTGCGAACTGATGTCGGCCTCTATGTCCAATATGCCTCCCTGTAGCTTTTTGCCACGGATGTATAGGGGAGGGTATCCCTCTTTATTTGTATAGGTGATATCTGCTCCCAATTTACGCAAGGCCTCCACTAATGTGCCTATCGGTCGATGCTGCATACGCTCGCTACCTGTGAGGGTGGTTTCGCCTTCTGTGATAGCAAGGTATGCTGTGAGAAATCTCATGGCAGTGCCCGTAGCTCCTATGTCGATGAGCCCTGCTCTGGCTTGCTTGGCCTCTATGCCCAGCAGCATGTGGTCGGTGTCGTCACATGCGGCAAGGTTGGCGATGGCATGTTGCCTTGTTGGGCACAAAGCTTGCAGTAGCAGCGCTCGGTTACTCACACTTTTCGATGCGGGTAGTGCGATGCAAGTCGACAACTTTTGGGGTATGTTGAGTGAAATCTGCATTCTTTTGGCCCTTATTTTGGGCAAAATTAGCAAAAAAAGCACTAAAACGCGAAAAAAACTTGATAAAAGTTGTGTAGTTAAATAAAAAGCTATACCTTTGCACCGCAATTGAGCAGCGGGGTGTAGCTCAGCCCGGTTAGAGTACGCGTCTGGGGGGCGTGTGGTCGCTGGTTCGAATCCAGTCACCCCGACTGAGGAGAAGCATTGATAATCTGATGATTGTCGATGCTTTTTCTTTTTGTGATAGAATCAAAACACCCAAAAGGAATTGTTCTGACAATTGTGCGATTACCTTCAAGTAATTGTATGCGCTTTTATTGAAGTAACAAGATGCTGAATTTGGGGATTCAAATAATATACTATTATATCTTGTACTTATGGATTCTTTTCACCTCTCTGCTGCCTGGAATAAATCCATTTGGCATCTAAAAAACTTGGATCTTTTTGTCTGTACTTAAAAAAAAGTTAATACCTTTGTGTCCAAATGATTTCATGCATAGGCAAAAACGCAATAGATAATATATAAGCTATGTTGACACAGATTATCAATGCCAGAATCCTGACTCCTCAGGGTTGGCTTAAGGATGGTTCGGTAATCATCCGCGACAGTAAGATTTTAGCGGTGACCGACTGCGACCTCGCAGTGGTAGGAGCCGAAGTGATTGACGCAAAGGGTATGTATGTGGTGCCGGGTGGTATCGACATACACGTGCATGGTGGTGGCGGATACGACTTCATGGAGGGTACCGAAGAGGCTTTCCGTGGCGCTGTGGCTGCGCACATGAAGCATGGTACTACCAGCATATACCCCACACTGTCGTCGTCGACCATACCCATGATTGAGGCTGCAGCGGAGGTTTGTACCAAACTGATGAAGGAACCCAATAGTCCTATCCTCGGCTTGCATCTTGAGGGACACTACCTTAACCTCGCTATGGCGGGTGGACAGATACCCGAGAATATCAAGAACCCTGACCCCAATGAGTATATCCCCTTGGTAGAGAAGTGGGATTGTATCAAGCGTTGGGATGCAGCTCCTGAGCTACCCGGTGCTATGCAGTTCGGTAAGTACATCACCGAGAAAGGAATCTTGGCTTCGGTAGCTCATACACAGGCCGAGTATGACGATATCCATGCAGCTCGTAAGAGTGGCTATACGCATGCTACGCACTTCTACAACGCCATGCCGGGATTCCACAAGCGTCGTGAATATAAGTATGAGGGTACGGTGGAGAGTATCTACTTGCATGAGGATATGACCGTAGAGGTGGTTGCTGATGGCGTACACGTGCCTGCTACCATATTGCGCCTTGTACATCATACCAAGGGCGTGGAGCGTGCATGTGTCATCACTGACGCACTCGCTTGCGCTGCCAGCGATAGCCAGGTGGCATTTGACCCTCGCGTAATCATCGAAGATGGTGTGTGCAAGCTCTCTGACCGTTCGGCATTGGCTGGATCTATCGCTACTATGGACCGATTGATACAGACCTTGGTGCAGAAGGCAGATATCCCCTTGGAGGATGCTATTCGCATGGCTTCGGAGACTCCTGCTAAGATCATGGGCGTATACGATCGTAAGGGCTCGCTCGAGAAGGATAAGGATGCCGATATCGTGGTGCTCGACGACAACTTGAATGTACGCGGCGTATGGTCGATGGGTAAACTCGTAGAGGGTACATATACCATCTGATGAGATAGACGGATCGATAAAGATATAGTGACGCCCCCGAAAGTGTAGTAGCTTTCGGGGGCGTTGTATGTGATAGGTTTTCTCTATGATTCGATAGAAGGGGGCGTAGTGAAAAACACACCGAAACGTGAGGTTATGTCAAAGCCTTTTCCTACCTTTGACCCAGAAAATAGAAACAACCATTAAAAATATAATACAGTTATGAAAAGTAAGTATGCATTGCCTAAGGATGGTGGCCTCATCACCACAGGCGTTCCCCGCGACATCTATTGCAGATACGAGAAGGTTCCTACCGAAATTTTTGAAACGGAATATGCTGGGGTACAGTATGTAGCAGATAAGATTGTGAGTGCTATCAATGCACACGATGACGCTAAACCTTTCCTTTTAGGTCTCACCACGGGAAAGACTCCCCTCGGACTATACCGCGAATTGGTGAAACGCTATGAGGTTGGCGAGGTGAGCTTCAAGAATGTGGCAGTAGTAACACTTGACGAGTTCTACCCCATAGCTCCCGACCATAAGCAGAGTCGCAACTATCGTATCCGCGAGGAGCTGCTCAACCACATCGATATTGCCGAGGAGAATGTGCACATACCTGCGGCGACTGCTTCGGTCGAAGAGGTTTCAGAGAGTTGCAAAGCTTATGATAAGATAGCCAGCAAAGTTGACTTTTTGGTCATCGGTATGGGCGAGCAGGGACAACTTGGATTCAACGAGCCCGGCTCGTATGTGAAGTCGCGTACACGACTCGTGCAACTCAGCATCAACTCGCGTAAGGTGCAGGCTGGTCTCTTCTCGAAGAACGAGATTCCTGCTATGGCCATTACCATGGGTATAGAGACTATACTCAAAGCTAAGAAAATAGTGCTCATGGCATGGGGCGAGAACAAGGCAGATGTAATCAGGAAGGTTGTCGAGGGAGAAGCTACGGAGATGGTGCCCGCAAGCTTGCTGCAACAACATGCCGATATCGAAGTGGTGGTGGATGAGATCGCCGGCGAGAAACTGACCCGCTGCGAGGCTCCGTGGACTGTAGGACAGTGTGAGTGGACACCGAAGTTGGTACGCAAGGCGGTAATCTGGCTATGTGGTAAGGTGGATAAGCCTATCCTCAAACTGACCTATCAAGACTATATGAAACACTCGCTTGCTGGCATGCTTGACAACTTGGGGAAGGCATACGATCTTGTCAATATCGAGGTGTTCAACGATATGCAACATACCATTTCGGGCTGGCCCGGTGGAAAGCCCAACTGTGATGACTCGACACGCCCCGTGCCCTCAAGTCCATTCCCCAAACGGGTGATCATCTTCTCTCCACACCCCGACGACGATGTCATCTCCATGGGTGGTACCTTTATCCGCCTCGTCGAGCAGGGACACGACGTGCATGTGGCTTATCAGACCTCGGGTAATGTGGCGGTATATGACGATGTTGTGGTGCAGCACATGGATACGGCGCGTGAGATAGGTCTGGAGGATCGTTACGACGAGGTGAGACAGATTATTGCAAGCAAGGTGGAGGGCGAGCCCGAGCCTCGCGCATTGCTCAACCTCAAGGGGGCTATCCGCCGTGCTGAAGCCAAGGCTGCCGTACGCTCATTCGGACTCAATGATGAGACTAATGCGCACTTCCTCAACCTGCCCTTCTATGAGACGGGCGGCATCAAGAAGGGGGAGATGGGCGAGGCTGACATTGCCATTGTAGCCAAGCTGCTGCGCGAGGTGAAACCTCACCAGATATATGCTGCTGGCGACCTCACCGATCCCCACGGCACTCACCGCGTATGCATAGAAGCAGTGCTCGGTGCATGGGATGTGGTGAAAGATGACGATTGGGCCAAGGAATGCCACATATGGCTATATCGCGGGGCATGGCAGGAATGGGACCTCGGCATGGTAGACATGGCTGTACCTCTAAGCCCCGACGAGCTCATCAAGAAGCGTCATGCTATCTTCCGCCACTTGTCGCAGAAGGATATCGTGCCCTTCCCTGGTGAAGACCATCGTGAGTTTTGGCAGCGTGCCGAGGACCGCACACAAAATACCGCACGCCAGTACGACAAACTTGGCATGGCAGAGTATCAAGCAATCGAGGTGTTTGTGCGCATGATATAATGGTCGAGATAGACTGAAAAAGAAGAGAGCCTCACATGATGTGGGGCTCTCGCTTTGTATATATCCTAAAGAAAAAGTGAGGGGGATCTATTAATCGTTGAGCAAATCCTCAATGAACTTGTTGAGTTCCTCGTCGAGTCCTGCCAAGAGACCCTTCTTGACCAGTAGTGTGTCGTCGTCGACAAGCAGAAGGTCGGTAATCGTCTCGCGCTCCTCGTCGACAAGCACAAAGGAGTAGGGCATCCATACCGCTAAACGCTCGAGCTCTCCATCGTCATTTACCTCGTCAATAACTGCGGTGAGGTGGGTGGTTGTCACATCGTAAAACTCTTCGTTAGAGCACTCTGCCCACTCGGGTACCTCAGCGCTGGCAACCTCTTCATCGTTGTCGTTGTAGATGCTTAGCTTACCACTCTCGCGGAGAGGTTGTATGTAGAAGTCTGTAGAGAGTAGCTGGTCCTCTTCGCCAGAATATAGTGCGACAATCTTACGGAAGGCTTCGCTCAGCGAAGCAGCTGATGAGGGAGTCAAATTCATAATGCTCGTATATTTTATAAGCAAAGGTGATGTACACCTCTGCGGTTTCGAAAAACAAATGTAGGGATTTTTTTTGAATATCGTGCGTTTTGCACATTTTTTTGCTAAAAAACTGTTAATACGATGCCGCAAGAGCAATGAAAATGCCTTCTCTTTTGCGGGATTGCGAAAATATGGCTAACTTTGCATCCGCTAAAACGAATCTTGTATATGCGGCAGTAGCTCAGTCGGTAGAGCATCAGCTTCCCAAGCTGAGGGTCGCGGGTTCGAGCCCCGTTTGCCGCTCATCGCTTATGGATAGCAAGGAAATACAGCAAATAAAGTTACGCTTTGGCATTGTAGGAAATGCCGAGGAGCTTAATCACGCCATTGATATCGCAATGCAGGTGGCGCCCACTGACCTATCCGTACTGGTAACCGGTGAGAGCGGTGTGGGTAAGGAGTTCTTTCCAAAAATCATACACCAACACAGCGCACGCAAGCATAATAAATACATTGCCGTAAACTGTGGAGCTATTCCCGAGGGTACTATTGACTCAGAACTGTTCGGCCATGTCAAAGGTGCCTTCACTGGTGCCATCGAAGAACGTAACGGATACTTTGCTGAGGCCAATAATGGCACCATCTTCCTGGACGAGATAGGCGAGCTGCCCCTTGCTACACAGGCACGACTGCTCCGTGTGCTCGAGTCGGGAGAATACATCAAGGTAGGCTCGTCAAGAGTGGAGAAAACGAATGTGCGCATCGTAGCTGCTACCAATGTGAACCTCATGGAGGCCATCTCGCGCGGCGATTTCAGAGAAGATCTTTACTATCGACTCAATACGATACCCGTCAAAGTGCCTGCACTTCGCGAGCGACCTGGCGATGTGGTATTGCTGTTTCGCAAGTTTGCAGCCGATGTGTCAGAGCGCTACACCGTACCTTCAAAGCAACTGACTGATGAGGCCAAGAGGCTGCTTACTGCTTATCCTTGGCCGGGCAATATACGTCAACTTAAGAATGTGACCGAACAGATAACACTGCTCTCACCGCAACGTGAAATCACCGAAGAGGTGCTACGCGAGTATCTTCCCGAGGTGAAGAGCAACCTGCCTATGCTCAGTGATGGTAATAAGACGGCGCAGGGCAAAACCTTCGAAAGTGAGCGAGAGATTCTCTATCAGGTGCTATTTGATATGCGTAAGGATATGGCAGAACTGAAACGCCAGGTGAATGCACTCATGGGGGGTGAAGTGTCTATGACACGCCCTGCTGCGTATCCGACACATGCGGACCTCGCCCTCGTGAGTGGTGCTTCGACGGTGCCGCCGACAACCATATCTATACGCTCGCAGAAGGAACCCGACGACATTGAATTTCAAGACACTGAAGAATATGTGGAGGAACCACTTTCAATCGAGGAGGCAGAGAAGGAGCTGATACGCAAAGCGCTGATAAGACATAAAGGACGACGCAAAGTCGCAGCTGCCGAACTGGGTTTCTCGGAGCGTACACTCTATCGTAAGATTGAAAAATATAATTTGGAGGACCTCTAACTTCATGAAACAGCTACTGCATAAAGCATTGCCGATGATGATGACACTCCTCCTTGTGGGATGTGCCATATCCTATAAGTTTAACGGAGCATCTATCAACTACGACATCATCAAGACTATCTCGATAGAAAATTTCCCTAACCGTGCACTATACCAGTGGGGACCTATGGAGAGTATGTTCAACAATGCGTTGAGTGATAAGTATAATAGTCAGACCAAGCTGCAGCAGGTGACACGAGGAGGAGATCTGAATCTTTCGGGTGAAATTACTGCGTATGACCAGGTGAACAAGTCCATTTCTTCGGACGGATACTCTTCAATGATGCAACTCAAGATGACTGTCAAGGTGAAGTTTGAGAATGTGAAGAATCCGGCAGAGGATTTTGAACGTCAGTTCTCAGCAAGCCGTGAATTTGACACCTCACAGCAGCTCAATGATGTACAGGACGAACTCGTGACACAGATGATTGACGAGATCGTGGAACAAATCTTTAATGCCACCGTGGCAAACTGGTAGGATCATGGTATTAGGTACGCTCATCAATCACCCCGAATTGCTGGGACGCGATACTCTATACGAGTTGCGTAATATTGTTGCTCGTTATCCCTATTTCCAGACGGCACGGCTACTCATGCTCAGCAATATGTATCTGCTGCACGATCCTGATTTCGGGAATGAGTTGAGACGTTCTGTGCTCTATGTGCCTGATCGCCGAGCTCTATGCCGACTCATTGAAGGATACACCGAAAGAGGCGAGGCTGAAGTGCTAATGCCGGATGACGAGCCTACGATGGATCGTACCATGAGCCTTATTGATGCCTTCCTCGGCACACTTCCTGAAGAGCATGACGAGTCTTTTCTTATAGCTACCGATGCCGTGAGCGACTACGCCATTCGTTTCTTGAACGATAGCGATGAGGTTCCTTCAGCCACTGCAGCAGATGGAGCGTCCCACACGACAACCTCGGACGATAGCGTACTGAGAGCTATCGAGCTGATGTCACAAAAAGATGTCAGAGCCGAAGATGTCCCTTCTGACAAACTCGCGGAGTTGCCAATGCATGTGGCTGACGAAGAACAACTCGAGGAGGGCTATTTTACGGAGACTTTGGCTAAGATTTATATAAAGCAACGCAAATATTCGCGTGCGCTTGAAATAATTCGGAGTTTATATTTGCAATTCCCCGAAAAAAATGCTTACTTTGCAGACCAAATCCGATTTTTGGAGAAACTGATTATTAACAACAACTTAAAATAGAACATGTATTTACTTTTTATCGTACTTATCGTTATCGTTTCGGTGCTGATGTGCGGCATTGTACTGATTCAGAATTCTAAGGGTGGTGGCTTGGCTTCATCATTCGCTTCGTCAAACCAAATCATGGGTGTGCGCAAGACAACTGACTTTTTGGAGAAGGCTACTTGGGCATTGGCTATAGCTATAGCTGTGTTCTGCGTCGTTACAGCATACTTGTTGCCTAATCGCACAGAGTTGGGTCACGATAGCGTACTTATTGAGAACGCCGTAAATGACAATGTTGTGAACCCCGAGACAGTACCTGGCTTTGATGTAACTGGCGAGACTGCAGAGTAATACGACATACACAACTTAATATTGAGAGGGAGCATCAAGATGCCCCCTCTCTTTGTTTCTATACCCTTGCTATGCGAGGGGAGTTTTTGATTAAATCTTTCCTAATATGCGATCCATGACCCAGTTGGTGGGGGTAGCGCTTAGACCATTACAGGTACATATACTTTGCTTTTGCAGGTGTTTCACGATATTTTCGATGAGTGGCTGTTGCACATGCTCTGGATTAGGGATATTGAATTCGTGGTGTCCAGTAGAGTCGTTGAGTTCGATAGGCTGATAGGTGAACACTGAGAAACAGAGCATACCTTGGTCGCCGATAATCTCGATGCGGTCTTCACGGGCACTCTCGTGAGCTACGAAGCACCATGAGCCACTGCCTACAAGGCCATTGTCGAAACGAAAGGTAGCGCTGATGCTATCTTCAGCTTCGTAGAGCCCACCGCGATTGGCAGTATATCCCTTGGCCTCTATGATGTAGCCAAAGTAGTGTTGTAAGAGGTCTAATTGGTGTGGGGCGAGATCGTAGAAATAGCCACCTCCAGCAATATTAGCCTGTACACGCCAAGGCATGGCTGCACCCGTAGAGCCATCAAACTCGCGTGGAGGCTGCGCCAAGCGGATGTGTACATTAATAACCTTGCCTACTCGGGGGATGAGTTCTTCCACCTTTTTGAAATAGGGCAGATAACGACGGTAGTAAGCGACGAAGCAAGGTACGCCACTTTCCTCGCTAGCACGATTGATGCGGATGCAGTCTTCATAAGAAGCTGCCATAGGCTTCTCTATATAGACGGGCTTGCCGGCACGGAGCGCCATGATGGCATATGTGGCGTGTGAGGAGGGGGGAGTGGCAATGTATACGGCATTCACATTGGGGTCGTCAATGATGTCCATCACATTGGTATACCACTTGCTGATGCCATGACGCTCGGCATAAGACTGGGCACGCTCGGCACTGCGACTCATGACTGCTTCAATCTTTGATCCTTCTATTTGCTGAAAAGCGGGTCCGCTTTTCTTTTCGGTGGCTTCGCCACATCCTATGACTCCCCAGCGTATCATGTGAGTTGAATATTGAAAAATAAAGTTAGAAACGAAGATTGTAATTGATTACTCTTAATCCCAAAAGTTCCATGAGAATCCGAGCTTGAACAGTCGCGGATTGATGGGGTAGTGGGGGACGAGGAATGAATAGGTCTGCTTAAGTGTATTTTGTGTAACATGATGATACATGACGTAGAAGCGTACCTGCTTGAGGTGGAAGTTGATGTAGGCATTGATAAAAGGATATCCCCCCACTTCGGTACGTTGGTTGCCCTCTTGCACAAAGAATTGTTCCAATGCAGGAGCGTAGTCGGGGGCATAATACTTGCTAAACCATCTCACATCTCCACCCATCTGTACGTTCAGCACTTTGGCATAGGTAAACTGTAGATAGAGATTGCTGTATAGGTTGACGAGCGGTAAGGGCAACACCTCGGCATTGGAGGAGTATTGTACTATAGCCTCATTGTCCCAATGGAGGATACCGAGTTTGAAGTCTTGGTAGAGTGTGGCGCTCACAACTTGCAGGTTCTTGGTGTATTGGCGAGCGGTGATGCTGCTGAGGCTCTGAGGAGTAGAAGAATAGATCTGTTCGGGGTACATGTAGGGGGTACCAGCGAGATAGGTGTAGTTCTTGATATTCTCTACGCCAGCATAGAGACGCGTGCGCCAGCGGTCGATGCTAAGGCTTCCTCCGAGGCGGGTGCGAAACTCTTTGCGAAGATTGTTGTCCCACCAGTAATGCTGTGAGTGGTAGTGGCGATAGTAAAATGAAGGATTGGTATTCTTTATATATCCCTCTGTTCTGAATCGTATGGTGTCCTTGCCTAAACGGAAGTTGAGGTCTGCATTGCCTTCGATGCTAAATGCTCCGAGGTCTGTACCTGCCAATACGGTTTCTGCTGTGGCGTCAAAGAGGAATGCTTTGCCCAGGGAGCGCTTGATGTTGCCTCCAAGGAGGAGGTTGCTCTCTCTGTAGGTGTGTGTATGGTCGGGACCTATGCCTCCGATACTATCGGGCAGAGTAAATTGACGAAATTCGTGTGTGGCGTAAGCCGACGCTCCAAAGGGGACCCAGCGATTGATACCCTCGATGAGTGTTAGTCCGATGGTGTTGCGTAGGTGCAGATAGCTCGTAGCATCGATAGAGTCGTAGGGGAGGTAGTTGTCAGCATAATAGTTCCTTGTGTTGGCATAGTCGATAAATCGACGATTCTTTGTGCTTCCTTCGAAGGTGTGAAAGATCTTGCTGACAGGGATGAATTCACGATGTATGACTACCGTGTCAAGAATACTATCAGTTCGTGTTTTATAGTATCCTATGCTGTAGTCTTGCGATAGGAATGCGGTATGTAGCAGATTTTCATTCCAGGTACGATCGAGATTGGTGGGCATATCGGCTGGGCTATAGGTCTTTTTGCCTTGTGCCATAGCCTCGGGGTTGGTGACATAGCGGTCATCGGCGATTCCTCCATTCTCGGCAAGCCTGAGTTTGTCATAGCTGTAGAGGAGATTGATGCCGTAGCGGTCGCCATGGTGATAACCGAATAGGCTGCCATCAAAGTAGGCGGTTGACTGATGATTGTATAGCCCTCGTCCATAGAGGTAGTCGACATTGAACCCAATGCCTGTGCGTTTGCCGCTATTGACTCCGAAGCGACCCTTGAATCGCTCCTCGCCATTTACTTTATTGCCAGCACGATAGTAGCTGATATTTGACCAAGGTGACTTGGTATTGATGAAGTGAAATTCGGCTGGTGTGGTGAGGAAGAAGTCCAAGGCATGAGTGAAAAGAAACTGCCCTTCGTCGTTGCGGTTAAAAAAAATACGCGATAGTCGGGGCGATCCCATATTGCCAAGGTGGTTATACTCGCCATTCATGCCGTCAGTAAAGTGCAAGTTCTGGAAGTTGTACACCATAGTGTCAGTGGCTATTGGCATGATAGCACCCAGTGTAGGGTCTATGCAGAACATCTTTACATCGCGTGGTACCCCTCGGTCAACGACAGTACTATCGCGTTGGGCACTTGGGTCGCCTACTACCCCCTGTTGGTTGAAGGTGGTGATGCTTCCCCCAAGGTTGTCTTGCTCGTTTATGTTGTGCAGAGATTGTTGTGCATAGATACTATGTCCTATGCAGCACATGACGATGATGGCAAAGAGAGTCTTGCGCATGGGCGGATATTACCTAAAGTAGCGCACAATGTATTCGGCAACCTTTATGGCCATAGAAACTCCGCATACTGCGAGGAAGGCAGTGCGGTCTTCGGGGATACTGATATAGAGAATCAGTGCTACGAGGAAACCTATGAGGAAAAGGCTATTGAGAAGGTTGCGCAGTTCGTTGCGTTTCATAGAGGTGTGGAGTGATTACTTGTTCAATACTTCAGTCATCTCTTTCACGATGCGGTCAAAGAAGTCAATGGTACCTTTACGGAATTTGCCTTGATCCTTGAGCAGTTTGCCTTTCTTGTTGAATGCTTCCTCGTCGGTGATGAACTCCTCTGCGCTGAACTTGATGCCCTCTTCGCGCTCCTCGTCATACCAGTAGTTGATGCGTGTCATCTTGATGGTAGCGTCTCCTTCTCCACACTGTATCTCTAACCAGTAGTTGATGCGTGTACGGTCGAGCACGAAGAATCGGTTTGTAAATACGACGTACTCCTCTGCCGTAAGGTTGAGGGTATGGTTGGTTTCGTCCTCTGATGTAAACTTTGATATAATGACATTGGGCTTGTTGAAGCGTTGTTGTGCCCACTCATTGATACGCTCATAGCTTTCAGCTTCGCCCAATGAGGTGGAGATGGTCTCTTGGAAAAGTACTCGGCCATTCACTACCGATACATTACCTTTGTCGT
Source organism: Bacteroidaceae bacterium (assembly GCA_045612925.1). Classification (GTDB taxonomy): domain Bacteria; phylum Bacteroidota; class Bacteroidia; order Bacteroidales; family Bacteroidaceae; genus UBA1189. The sequence goes on along the minus strand of JAZKZX010000019.1, from coordinate 5,931 downwards.
AGCGACTTTCTACTTGTGCCATGCCAGCAATGAGACTTAGGCTTGCGCATATTGTAAAAAATAATTTTTTCATACTGTCTATACTTTTATTTACTCGCAAAGATAAGGATATTTATTTAATAAGCACTGATGTGATGGGTTAAAAAGCGGAGGTCAAATTCGGCTAACCAATTCATCAATGATATCTTTGGCCACCTCACTTTTCGACTTTAGGGGGTATTCTTTATTCTCTGTAGCTGAAATGATGGTTATTTTGTTGGTGTCGTGGCGGAACCCTGCTCCAGTATCGTTGAGCGAGTTGAGTACGATGAAGTCGAGTTTCTTTCGTTGCAGCTTATCTTGTGCATGAGCCACTTCGTTATTCGTCTCGAGGGCAAACCCGACAAGTCGCTGATGTGGCTGTTTCATGCGTCCCAGTGCAGCGGCGATGTCGTGTGTAGGCTTGAGTCGCAATACGAGGTCATCCCCTTCGCGCTTTATCTTGGTGTCAGCAGTCATTTCGGGGGTGAAGTCTGCCACGGCTGCGCAGAGAATGGCTGCGTGAGCATCTTCGAACGCCTGGGTAGTGGCTTCGTACATCTCTGTGCATGATTCCACGTCTATGCGGCAAATGTTAGGATGTGTCGTCTTTATCTGCACGGGGCCAGCAACAAGAGTAACCTCGGCTCCGCGTGAGGCACACTCCTCGGCAAGGGCAAAGCCCATCTTGCCGGATGAGTAGTTGCCGATAAATCGTACGGGATCAATCTTTTCGTAGGTCGGACCTGCTGTGATGACAATCTTCTTGCCTGCCAGTTCTCCTGCTTGGGCAAAGTAGCGTTCCAGGTATTCGGCAATATTCTCTGGCTCTTCCATGCGTCCTTTGCCTACGAGATGGCTTGCCAATTCGCCTTCGGTGGGCTCGATGATATGGTTCCCATAGCTTCGCAGCGTATTCAGATTGGCCGTTGTTGAGGGGTGGGCAAACATGTCGAGGTCCATTGCCGGTGCCACAAATACGGGCGCTTTCATAGACAGGTAGGTGGTGATGAGCATGTTGTCGGCAATACCATGAGCCATCTTGCCAATTGTTGAGGCTGTGGCGGGTGCGATGAGCATGGCATCGGCCCATTGTCCTAATGCTACATGGCTATGCCACGAGCCGTCGCGCTGGGCAAAAAACTCACTGATGACAGGTTTGCTCGTAAGCGCCGATAGTGTGATGGGAGTGATAAACTCCTTGCCGGCAGGGGTGATGACTACTTGCACCTCGGCACCCTTCTTTATGAGTAGGCGTATGAGCACTGCGGCTTTGTAGGCGGCAATGCTTCCAGTGATGCCTAATACGATTTTCTTTCCTTGTAGACTCATTTCATTCCTAACTTGATGCGTGTGAGCACTTGTTTTGTATTGAGCGTGAAGTCGCCTTGAAGTATCCAGCTATAGTAGCCAGGGTCGCGGCGTAGTACCTCTACCACGGGTATACCTTTGTATTTGCCGAAGTTGAACACCTCTACCCCCTGTTCGTTGTAGATGATGCGTCCGGCAAAGTCAACATTGTTGGTGTGCGATGAGAACTCTGCCAGTGCTGCCACATCATTTTGTAGCTCGGGATAGCGGTCGAGCTGTGCTTTGAGCACTTCGTAGGTGGCACGCGTGTCAGCTTCAGCGCTATGTGCATCGGTGAGATCCTTACCACAGTAAAACTTCATGGCTGCCACGAGTGTGCGCTGCTCCATCTTGTGGAAGATGACTTGCACATCTACAAACTTGCGGCGCGTCATGTCGATATCCACTCCAGCACGGAGAAACTCCTCGGCAAGCAGAGGCACATCAAAGCGGTTTGAGTTGAAGCCCGCGATATCGGCACCCTCAAAGTCGGCTGCAATCTCCTTGGCCACCTGCTTGAAGGTGGGGCTGTCCTTTACATCTTCATCATAGATGCCATGTACTTCTGATGCCTCTTTGGGGATATGCATCTCGGGGTTGATGCGGCGGGTGCGCGATAGCTCATCGCCATTGGGGTATACCTTAAGGTATGAGATTTCTACGATGCGGTCAGTGCTGATATTTACTCCCGTAGTTTCGAGGTCAAAGAATACTATAGGATTCTTAAGATTAAGTTTCATTGTTGTATCTTTTCAAATTCACACAAAGGTACGAATAAGCAATCAAAATAATATCAATTTTGCTTGAATATTTTTTTCTCTGCGGGCTAAAGTTTCTTTGAGTTAACCATTCACGAAGCCCCCCCCTGCTGTCCTCTGATTATAGGCACTGTCAGGGTGATGAGGTTGCGATAGTCGTTGCGGTATTGGTCTGTTTTACGTAGCATAATGTCGTGTCTTATCCTGCAAATCCGCGTCTCTGGCGTGCCCAGGGTATGATGTGCGACGCCTCCAATCCTTGCTCGAGGAGTCGTCTCATCTGTTGCATATAGGGTGTGGTATATTCAAAGAAATGCTTGTATCCTTCGCACAATGTGTTGAGTCCCTTTTCTCCGCTGCGTGTGGTGGCAAAGCGGTGCTTGGGGCATTCGCCTCGGCAAGCAAAGAGAAATTCGCACTTGCGACAGTCGGTAGGCAGGCTATTGCGTTTCTCTATGCCGAAACGGAATAGTTCTGGCTTGCGTTGCATGTCGGCAAGATGCTCCACACCGATGTTACCCAATCGGTATTCGGGGTATACGAAGTGGTCACACATGTATACATCGCCATTGTGTTCTACTACGAGTCCGTCTCCGCAGGTGGGGCAGAAGGCACATAGCGAGGGTTGTACGCCGCACCATTGCGCCAGGGTGATGTCGAAGAGCTGCACGAAGCGTTCGCCCACATCATTGATGACCCACTCGTCGAAGATGTCGCACATGAACTTGCCGAAGGCCTTTGGAGTGATGCTCCAAGGAGCTATCACGGCTCCCTCCGTGTGGGGTGGCACGATTGGGGCTCTGCCCGACGATGTAGGGAGAGTCTTCTCCACTACGGGGAGGAATTGCATGTATTTGCTCACCGAGCGCATAAACTGGTACACCCGTTTTCCCTGTCCAGCACAGCGGTTGTTGATGGTGCTCAAGGTATTGTACTCTACGCCACTGACAGCCATCATCTCAAGTGCCCTCATCACGCGGTCAAAGGTGGGATGTCCTCCGCGGTCGTGGCGGTAGGCGTCGTGTATCTCTTTGGGCCCATCGAGTGAGAGCCCGATGAGGAAGTTGTTTTCGCGGAAGAAGTCGCACCAATCGGGGTTTACAAGTATGCCATTGGTTTGCAGCGAGTTCTCTATCTGCTTGGTACCTCGATACTTGTTTTGCAGTGCCACGGCCTTTTCGTAGAAGTCGATACCTGCCAGCAGAGGCTCTCCTCCATGCCAGCAGAAGGTGACGGTAGGTACCTGCACCGCTTCGATGTATTGGCTGATGTAGCGTTCCAGTAGCTCATCGCTCATCTTGGGCTGGTGCCCTCCGTAGAGGTCGGCTTTACCGAGGTAGTAGCAGTAGTCGCAGTCGAGATTACACAACGACCCCACAGGCTTTATCATGGTGGTAAAGGCCGTGGGGCGTGTCAACTTTTGCGCATCGGCAAAGTGTAGCATGTCTCGTCTCATGGGCGGGTAGTTTCTTGTCGTTTGCCGTGCCCATGTCCAGGAGCGGGTCTGTGCCCCTGTTGCATACCTCTAAGCAGTTCGCGCTGGTAGCGCTCCTCTGCCATCTGTACGCGCATGAGTTTCTTGGCGGGCAGTATCTCCTTGAAGTGTTGTAGGTAGTCTTTCTCGAGTTGTGCGCAGGTAATCTTCACATCGGCGAGGGCTTCAATCATGGCGATGTACTCCTCTTCGGTGCGTTCGTTGGGGGCTACGGCTCGTGCCTGTTTCCATACGCTGCGGTTGGCCTCATGCTTCTTGTTTTGCAGTTCGAAGTATAGGGGGAAGAATGCTGCGCTTTCCTCCTCGGTAAGCTCGGCATGCTTGGTGATAAATTCTTTCTGCTTGGCCTGATACTCTTCGGGGGTCATGCGAGGGCGTTGGGGACGTTGGCTCTGTTCTTGTGCCATGCCGGTGAAGCACACGAGGCATACGAGTAGGCTGGTTAGGAATTGTCTCATAGTCTTAAGTTTTTTTTATTCGTAATCGTTGGTTGTCAAGTAAGAGTACAATACATATTCATTATAGAGGGATGAAGACATGAAATGGTCAATCTCTTCAGTGTAGATATCCTCGGCGTCGGCATAGTTGTCAGTGAGGTGGGTATCCTGTACATACATGATAGCCTGTACCATGAAGATGATGCCTACAAACATGGCTGCCATGTAGAGCCATGGCTTGATGCGTGTCATGAGGCTTACCTGTATGCGAGGTGTCTCCGCGGGTGTTACCTCGGGTAAGCTGCTCATAAGCTTTTCGTGAAACTGCTCAAAGTATCCCTCGGGTGTGGTGAAGGGTTGCTTCTTGCCGCATCGTTGCACCAGTTTCTGTTCGTCTTTCATAATCGCAATATAATGGCTTTGTACTCTATTGACTCTACTCGGGGTAGATGGTTTAATTCGCTTTGTCGAAATATTCGCTTATTTTCTTTACGGCAAGGTGATACGATGCCTTCAGTGCTCCCACACTGGTGCCGAGGATAGATGACATCTCTTCGTATTTCATCTCCTCATAGTATTTCATGTTGAATACCATGCGTTGCTTGGGTGGTAGGGTTTGTATGGCTGCTTGCAGTTGTGCCTCCAGGTGATCGCCGTCAAACCATTCGTCAGCTTCTATGCTTGTGGTACGCTCGTCGATGTCTTCGAATACGGCACGGCTATTCTTCTCGATGAAGGTGAGTGTCTCGTTGGTAGCTATGCGATAGAGCCATGTGAGTATCTTGGCATTGCCGAGGAATCCGTCGATGCCTGTCCATGCCTTGATGAAGGTGTTTTGCAAGATATCGTTGGCGTCGTCGTGCGAGAGTACCATGCGGCGTATGTGCCAATAGAGCGTCTCGCTATATGCCTTCACGAGTGTAGAGAAGGCGGCGTGGCGTTGCGTGGTGTCGCGCAACTGTTCTATCAGGGTCTCTTCGTCGGCAATGAGGCTCATGGAGTGTGCGTATTTGTTGTTATTCTATCATGCAAAGGTACGCTTATTCTTTCGCTTGCGCAACTTTTTGGGACAAGTAAAAAAAACGGAATGCTCTAAAGGAACACCCCGTTTTTTCTCTTCTATTTTTAATAAGTATTATTAGTCGAGTTCCTGGTCAGCTTCATATCCGCCGAGCTCGCGAATCTTGTTCTTGAGCATGGCAAACTGCTTGAAGAGGTCGTGCACGGGCTTCTCGCCATCCTTGTGCATCGGAGCCTTGCAGTAGAACGACATCCAATCCTGTATGCCCCACAAGCCTGCACGCAGAGCTATGTCAGAGAAGAGCACGAGGTCGAGTGCCAAGGGAGCGGCTAGGATGGAGTCGCGGCAGAGGAAGTTGACTTTAATGGTCATGGGGTAGCCCATCCAGCCGAAGAGGTCGATATTGTCCCATGCTTCTTTCTCGTCGCCACGAGGAGGGTAGTAGTTGATGCGTACCTTGTGGTAGATGTCGCTGTATAGCTCGGGGTATACATCGGCATCGAGGATGTTCTCTACGGCGCTCATCTTACTGCGGCGCTTGGTTTCAAAGTTCTCGGGATTGTCGAGCACGATGCCGTCACGATTACCCAAAATATTGGTTGAGAACCATCCGTGTACGCCGAGCTGACGGGTGAAGAAGGCGGGCGCGAGCACGGTTTTCATCATCGTCTGTCCGCTCTTGAAGTCCTTGCCAGCAATGGGCACTTGGCACTCTTCAGCGAGCTGCCACATGGCGGGCATATCTACGCAGAGGTTGGGGGCGCCCATCACGAAGGGACAGCCTTCGCGCATGGCGGCATAGGCGTAGCACATGGAGGGGGCAATCACGGTGGTGTCACCTGCCTCGAGGGC
>JAZKZX010000018.1:0-3636 GCA_045612925.1 Bacteroidaceae bacterium | reverse complement strand
CTCCTCTTCGATATCGCAATTGAAATAGATGTAACGCCCCGTGGGATTATTCGACAAAAGTTCAATAATCTCTGACTTTGCAGCCTCTTCAAGTGCCGCATACTGCTTAAGATACTTCTGTGAATCCATAGTTTGATGATTTTTTAAGATTTATGTTATTGATATAGTTTATTCTCTTCACAATTAGTCGCTTGGCGAATCAAGCACCCCCATTGATAATGCCTTGCATAGCCTCCCGCACAGACGGTTCGGCAAAGGCCTTCAGGCTCACCTCCCCTGCGGTGTCGTACTGCTTCACGGCCTCACCAAAGGCATCGAGACCGCAGGTGACGAGCGTCTCCTCGGCTACTCCTGGCTGGACATACTCTTGAGCAAGACACACGATGTAGGGGGCGTGTAGCCATTTGAGTTCGCTCATCTCCGTAGACCTGTCCTGCCGCTTGCTTGCCACCTTATGGCAAAGGGTAACGAACTGCTCCTCATCATCAAAGTCAACACTGTCTACATCGAGACCATATTCTATCGCATCCTTTCTTATCACCTCCTGCGTGAATCGTTCATAATGCCTGTGAGCAAAGTGGATGGTTCGCCCGTCAACAATGCTCAGCACCTCATCGATCAGCTCCTTCTCGTCTCTCTCCATGAGGCTCGTGACTTCCCGGGCAACGGACAGGAAATGCTCTAACACGAAAGGTCGTATCTGTAGATACTCATCCATTATCGGGAGGGTATAGCGTCTCTTGATCAATCCCCTCAGCGTTCGCGCACCAAGAGCACCACCTCCGTTCGGAGGCTCAGGCTTATTGCACTGTATGTAACGACAGATGACATCGCGCATAACAGGCACTGCAAACTTGATGAGCGGATTTTCTGACTCCGGCTTATACTCCATTATCGCTTGCTCCATCCCCTGCACACCGGCTTGTATCAGTTGTTGCAAAGGGACACGATTTGCTATGTACTGTCTGGCCAAGGATACCACGAAACGCATATTGGCAACCAACAAACGCTCTATGGCCTCGGCATCACCTTGCTGGGCCTGTACGATGAGCGGCTGCTCCTCTTCGTGGGTGAGCAACTCCTCGCGGCCAATCATTAAAAGAAATTCATCGATATCGAAATTCACAGCCTCCCTGTGCAGATATGCTAAGATTATATTTTCTTTCATGAACCTATTTTTCATTATTATCTTGCGAATATAGTCATATTATGCAAGAAATCAAAATTTACTCAAATGGCCAAGGTACATCGGCCACATCCTCATCCACCTCGATGTCTATACCATCAAAACATTCGAGCAGGACATCACGCAGCGTTACGAGTGCAGAGGCATCGGGCAGTTCTACGCGCACAACCACACACTCTGGGTCTTCGGTATTCATGCCTATGAGTAGTCCCAGGTGCATAGGGTCGCCCACGAGCACCTCCATCACCATCTCGATGGGGATATTCAGCGCACTCTCGTCAGCAGTATCTATGCCTATGCGCTGGGCGATACGCATCACCATCTTCACGATGGCCATGCGCTGCGTCTCCGCGCCATGGATATAAAGGTCTGATTGTACCATCATAGCATTCATGCGTTATCCTCCACTACCTCGTAGATGACCATGGCCGTCCAGTTCTGCCATGCCGAGTTGTTGGGGTTCACATAGTCGGCAGTGTACTTTATATCCTTGACGATGATCGTGTCCTTATGTTCACTAAGGAAGGCGTTGATCTGCTTCTCAAACTTCTCCATCTCAGGAGTGTGGTCTCTGAATAATTTGATCTATACCATAGTTGTCTGTTGAATTACATCGTGAGGTTCTTAATTACACTTTATATTGTCAATATAGTAACACCAAGAGAAAAATTCAAAAATCAGCTTCATTTTCTCAATTGGCCATCTCAATCCTCCTCCGCCCTGCGAAGCCCTTCCATAAGCGTCTTACGTACAAAGTTGGGGATACGACCATCGTGGGGCAGCACATGATGAGCAAGGATGTGCTCATGGTCACCATCGGCATTAATCAATATAGTATAATTGTCATCGCTCCAGTCTAATCGCCACATCCTTGCCATTGTATCACCGTCATGTCCTTGGTTGATGCGTTCATTCATCTTCTCGTATTGCTCCGGTGTCATTGGTGTTCCCCATACGATACCCCAGTGACCGGCATAGTCGTCGGGAATCATCACAATATCGCCCCGCTTGAAGTGGATCATCTCTTGTGGACGGCCCATGAAAGGGTTCTCCCTCTCTGCAAAGTTTCGTACAATAGACTCATCGTGCAAATAACAATACTTGTAGATCCACTCTTTCAAATATTCGCCCGGTAGCATCATACAGTTGAGAGTTCTTTCACGGATGAAAGTGCAATATATATTTCGGTTGCCATCTCGGTTATCGAGGGCCTTATCAAGGTCTTCCAGCGCCCGTTCCTTTGTTCGGAACAGCCCTGTCAGTTCACGTCGAAGGCCACAGTCCATATGTCCTTCGTTCTCCAGTTGCCACATGTAATCTTCCTCGCTGTCCTCATTGTCGGTGGGTAAAGTCCACACATCCATTTCATAGATGGAGGTAGAGAACAGACCTTCGCACACTTTTATAGTAGAATCTTTAGTTTCCATATCTATACATTTAGCAATTGTGATTGTTCTAATGATTTCAGTACGGCCAAGGCACATCGGCCACATCCTCATCCACTTCTATCTCTATATCATCAAAACATTCGAGCAGGGCATCGCGCAGCGTTACGAGTGCAGAGGCATCGGGCAGTTCTACGCGCACGACCACACACTCGGGGTCCTCGGTGTTGAGCCCCACGAGCAGGCCCAGGTGCATGGGGGCGCCCACGAGCACCTCCATCACCATCCCGATGGGGATATTCAGCGCACTCTCGTCGGCAGTGTCTATGCCTATGCGCTCGGCGATGCTCATCACCATCTTCACGATGGTCATGCGCTGCAGCTCTGCGCCATGGATATAAAGGTCTGATTGTACCATCATAGCATTCATGCATTATCCTCCACTACCTCGTAGATGACCATTGCCGTCCAGTTCTGCCACGCCGAGTTGTTGGGGTTCACATAGTCGGCAGTGTACTTGATGTCCTTGACTACGATTGTGTCCTTATGGTCACTAAGGAAAGCGTTGATCTGCTTCTCAAACTTCTCCATGTCAGGAGTGCGATCTTTGAATAATTTGATTTGTACCATAGCTGTTTCTGTGTTATGTGCTACATTATTTCTGTTTCGTACATAATATAGTAACAAAGAGGAAAAAATTCAAAGATTGGGGCAATTTTTTTTAACACTCCGCCCTCTACCCCTAACTAAATACCCGAGTTCGGGTATATGATTTAGACAATGATTACCCTTCTTATGGTATGTTGTAATAAATAACAAAAATTAGGAAATTCGCATCGTATATTACTCCGTCGATTGACTCATCACAAGCTTATTGGTACCATCTTTCGCGCAAATGAAAGTTAGCTTATCGTGTATCCATTTTTCGTTATTAATATCATTCGTTCTTATTGTCCAAACTCTATTCCAAACCCAGTCTTTCTTTAGTTTTTTCTTATGTTCTCCAAACAACGACTTTGCCTGTTGCATCTTCTTTGAGATTTCCTCAGTCAGTTCTTCATATTT
>JAZKZX010000017.1:0-63378 GCA_045612925.1 Bacteroidaceae bacterium | reverse complement strand
GCCATCAAGGCACCTACCAGCGCTAAACATAGAGTCGTAAATTTTCGTCTCATACTCTGTTGTCTTTAGTTATTAATAGATTTTTAAGTGTTACTTTCTTGAATCACACGACGCAGCCAAGCACTCGGCCACGAGTTAAGTGCAAAAGTAACCTAAATCTATCATTTTACCCCCCTATATGTTAAACTTTGTTAACAACCACACAGAAATAACTAAAAAGTTGGACAAAGAGGATTCTCTTTGCCCAATAAATCCAACACAGACCTGAAACATTCCAACGTAGGCCTGCGACCAGCAATACCTTCTGCTTAGAATCGCGCGATGAGCTCGTCGATAGAGAGTGCGCTCTGCTCGCCTGTGACCATGTTCTTCACCGAGAGTTGACCGCTCTGCATCTCGCTCTCACCCACCATCACGACATAGGGGATGGCGTGGTCGTTGGCAAAGGACATCTGCTTCTTCATCTTCACGCTATCGGGGTAGAGCTCGGCAGCGATGCCTGCAGCACGCAGCTTAGCTACGAGGGGCAAGCAATAAGCGGCCTCGGCAGCACCGAAGTTGACAAACATCACCTGTGTGCCACGAGCTGCGCTCTTGGGATAGAGGTCGAGCTGGTTGAGCACGTCGTAGATGCGGTCGGCACCGAAAGAGATACCTACGCCCGACACACCGGGCATACCGAAGATGCCAGTGAGGTTATCGTAGCGGCCACCACCCGAGATGCTGCCAATCTGCACATCAAGGGCCTTGACCTCAAAGATGGTACCGGTATAGTAGTTGAGTCCGCGAGCAAGGGTGAGGTCCACCTCTACCTCGTTCTTGATGTCGATGTGGGTGAGGCTATTGAGCACAAACTCCATCTCATCGACGCCCTTGAGACCTGTCTCGCTGGCTGCGAGCACGGTGCGCAGGGTGGCGAGCTTGCTCTGGTTGTCGCCACTGAGCTGGATGATGGGCTGCAGGGTCTCGATGGCCTCGGCAGGGATACCCTTCTCAGCGAGCTCGGCATTGACATTGTCGAGCCCTATCTTGTCGAGCTTGTCGATGGCTACGGTGATATCGACAATCTTGTCGGCCTGACCGATGATCTCAGCGATGCCGGTAAGAATCTTGCGGTTGTTGATCTTGATGCTCACGCGGATACCGAACTTCTGATACACGGCATCGATCATCTGCACGAGGTCTACCTCATTGAGCAGCGAGTCGCTACCCACGACATCGGCATCGCACTGATAAAACTCGCGGTAGCGGCCCTTCTGCGGACGGTCGGCACGCCACACGGGTTGTATCTGGAAGCGTTTGAAGGGGAACGAAAGCTCGTCGCGGTGAGCCACCACGTAGCGTGCAAAGGGCACGGTGAGGTCGTAGCGCAGACCCTTCTCACATACCTTGGCTGCAAGCTTCAAGGCATTGCGTTCGAGGAGGTCCTCATCGGTTACCTTATTAAAACAGTCACCCGAGTTGAGTATCTTGAACAGGAGCTTGTCGCCCTCCTCGCCATACTTACCCATGAGGGTAGAGAAGTTCTCCATCGCGGGGGTCTCGATGGGTTGGAAGCCGAAGGTGTAGAACACCTCGCGGATCGTATCAAATATATAGTTGCGCTTCGCCATCTCGGCAGGCGAGAAGTCGCGTGTACCTTTAGGTATACCGGGTTTTGTTGCCATATTGTCTTCTAATTTTGCAATTTAATGCAAAAGTACAAAAAAAGTCGTGTCTGACAAGCGGACACGACTCTTTATATCTATGAACTATTATCTTTTAATCTCTTCGCCCCATGTAAATCATCACATAATACACCAAGGTGGCGAGTGAGCTGAGCGCTGCTACCACATAGGTATAGGCTGCTGAGCGCAGGGCACTCTCGGCATCGCGCTGATTGTACGATGAGGTGATACCCGACTTATCGAGCCACACAAGAGCACGCTTGCTGGCATTAATCTCCACGGGAAGGGTGATAAAGCTAAACAGAGTGCTCATTGCAAACAAGCCAATACCAAATAGCAATATGCCAGGGAAACTCTCTACGCATAAGATACCGATGAGCAATATCCATGACACATATCTGGAGGCAAACGACACTACGGGCACGAGCGAAGAGCGCATCTTCAAGGGGCCATAGGCCTTGGCATGCTGCACGGCGTGACCACACTCATGGGCCGCCACAGCGGCAGCCGCTACGCTACATGATGAATATACATCACGGCTGAGGTTGACGGTATGGTCGGCGGGATTGTAATGGTCGGTAAGATGACCTTCGACGCAAGTAACCTTGACATCGTAGATGCCATTGTCGCGCAGCATCTTCTCGGCCACATCACGGCCTGTCATTCCTCCACCTACAGGTATCTCGGAGTATTTCTTGAACTTGCTGTTCAAGTTGGCCTGCACAATGTAGCTGAGCAGGGCAATTCCGATGAATATTATCCAGATTGAGCTCATCCTTATCTATTAGTCATTATAACGCTCGATGGTCTGATCACGGTCGGGACCCACAGAAACGATCTTGATGGGACACTCCAACTCCTCCTCGAGGAACGAGATGTAGTTGTTGAACTCCTCGGGGAACTCGTCCTCAGAGGTCATCTTGGTCATGTCGCACTGCCAACCGGGAAGCTCTGCGTAAATAGGTTCTACCTCGCCCTCGATTGAGTAGGGGAACTCTTCTGTCTCGACACCATTGATGCGGTAAGCCACACAAGCCTTGATGGTCTCGAAGGTGTCGAGCACATCACTCTTCATCATGATGAGGTGAGTCACACCATTGACCATGATAGAGTACTTGAGCGCTACGAGGTCAATCCATCCGCAACGACGCTTACGACCTGTAACAGAGCCAAACTCGTGACCGATGGTGCAGAGCTTGTCACCAGTCTCGTCGAAGAGCTCTGTGGGGAAGGGACCGCTACCAACTCGTGTGCAGTAGGCTTTCATGATACCATATACGTTGCCAATCTTGTTGGGGGCAATACCCAAGCCTGAACAAGCACCAGAGCAAATGGTATTCGAAGAGGTCACGAAGGGGTATGAGCCGAAATCGATGTCAAGCATGGTGCCCTGTGCACCTTCACAGAGCACGCTCTTCTCAGCCTTGAGCAAATTGTTAATCTCGTGCTCGCTATCTACCAAGGGGAACTGACGGAGATACTCGATACCAGCCATCCACTCCTTCTCGATCTCGGTGATGTCGTACTCATAGTTCATGCTCTTGAGGATCTCCTCATGGCGAGCCTTGGCCTTTGCATAGATAGCGGGGAAGTCTCCGAGGATGTCACCTACACGGAGACCATTTCGACTAATCTTGTCAGTATAAGTGGGGCCGATACCTTTACCTGTAGTACCTACCTTGGCATCACCCTTGGCAGCCTCGTAAGCAGCGTCGAGCACGCGATGGGTAGGCATGATGAGGTGTGCTTTCTTGGAGATATGAAGACGCTCCTTCAACGGATGACCTGAAGCCTCAAGCGCCTCGGCTTCGGCCTTGAAAAGTGCGGGGTCAAGCACCACACCATTACCGATGATATTCACCTTATCGCCCTGGAAAATACCCGAAGGGATAGAACGGAGCACATACTTTTGTCCCTCAAACTCAAGAGTGTGACCCGCATTGGGACCACCCTGGAAACGAGCAACTACATCGTAACGCGGAGTGAGCACATCAACGACCTTACCTTTACCTTCATCGCCCCATTGGAGGCCTAACAATACATCTACTTTCATGATTATATTATTTGTTGTTCTTTTGTTCTCTTAACTTACGCTCCTTAGTTTCCTTGCGGCGCTTAGCAGCCATACACTTAGAGCAGGTACCATACATGTACAATGAGGTGTGAGCTATAGAAAATCCCTTGCTATGGGCATTCTCTATCACTCGACGGAGCTTCTCGTCTCGCACCTCGGTAACGCTACCACATGACATACAGATACGATGAAAGTGAGTAGTCATATTGAACGACTTCTCATACTGCGAACTATTGTCAAACTTGTGGCGAATAACCAAATGAGCATCGGTAAGCAGCTCCATGGTATTGTAAAGCGTAGCACGACTGACATGAAACTTACTGGCATTCATGATGTCGAGCAACTCTTCCATCGTAAAATGGCCCTCTATGGAATAGATTGCATCAAGGATAGCAAAACGCTCCTGCGTCTTACGAAAACCCTTATTCAGCAGATACTGCTCGAAGGTACCGCGTACTGTCTCCTTGACCTTATCCTCCATAGTACACATAAAGTAGCAAGCAAAGGTAACTAATAAATTTGAAAAACTCAATAAATCGCGGAGATTTATTGAGTTTTATATTGTTTTACCAAAATGTAAGCAATGTTACTCAAGCGGCTTGCGTGCAAGTTCGACAATCTCGGTTGGGACTTCTTCGACACGAACAAACTTCTGCACATAGGTAGAATCGTCCTTGGCGGTCCAAACCATCGATTCCTTGTAAAGATCGGTAACAACATATTGATGAGCCCAAGCTCCCTGCTCATAGTCATAGGTACCACTGATAACATCGCCTACGCGCCAGTCCTCCTCCAATTCAAATTTACCCGTAAATAATGTAGGATACATGGAGGATGTATTGTCATAGATTTCAAAAGTACTCCGACTATCTAACACGAGATATACATAAGTGCCACTTGCAAGCTGATTACCACTCAAAGACTCAAGCTTCCAACTACCATCAAGGTTGTAAGGAGTCACCTTCAATGTGGGCACAGTGGTGTCAATAGGTTCGTCACATGCGACGAACAAGGCTATAGCAAGCAGCATAAACAGGTTGGTTATCTTCTTCATATATTCGTTTGTTTTTCTTAGTTCATTCATTTTTCAATCACGATTTGTATTGTACGCTCCGAGGGTCTACCGCCTACTCCTTCTATTATCAATGGAGCACGCAGTTCCCCTTCTCTTTGTGGAAGTTTTTCTACACATATAGTAATGACTATATCGGCTTCCGCACCAGGGGCAATCACTGCAGGCTCTGTATGCAATGCTGCATAAGGAGGCAATATACGCGAAGAGAGTCTCAAGGGATAATTACCGCTATTGGCACAAAGAATACGCATCGTCGTTTTTCCTTGAGCGGGGAGTTCAGAGAAAAGGACCTCCTTGCGTTTTAGACGAAGTGTCCCCATTGACAGAGGCAGATGGCGCCATTCATCACTATCAAGCACCTCGCCATAGAGCGACAGGCGCGCCATAGGCTGACTATCAAAACCCTCAACATAGACGAAAGCATCTACATCAATCGTTCCAGGGCGATTCTTGGGATTATAGGTAAGTGTTATCTGCATCTTCTCACCCGCTGCAATCGTCATAGTATCAAAGGCTGCGACGGTACATCCGCAATTGGTACGGACACGACTGAGACGCAAAGCTTTGCCACTCACATTGAGCAATTGGAAGGTATGACTCACTGGCCGATCAGTCTCGGACATCTTCCCCAAATCAAAGGAAGACTCCTCTGCATGTAACACATTAGCTGCAGTAGAGTGCAACGAAGGATTTACGATAGAGTCAATTTGTGCACGGGTATAGCTATTCACCGATGTCTGAGCATCAATGGTGAGTGCCAACAAGCACGCAGCAAACAGCGAGTAGACTCTACAAGACATATTCTCTAACTATAAATTATCATTACATCCAACCATGACCAGTGGTCTTACGCACCGTGATGGCGATAGACTGTTTATTGATGACCTGTGAATCTTCATTGTGAACCTCTATGGTGGCAGTTGTCACACCAGGCTCAACACCTGTCACCACCAACTGAGTATTGTTAACGATCTTAGCATCAGCAACTGTCGTAGGAGCAAGTTTCACAATGTAGTAGAATTTTTCACCATCGACGAAGAATTTTGCCAAATCGACAACTTGCTCTTCGCCAGGAGCAACGACAACATTAGGCACACGCATATCGCTACCGGCAGGCTTACCATTATTGCTGCTACCATCAATAGCACGAAGCAAAGCACCTGCATCGACCAATCGTCCCATCTTACCTCGATAGTCGTTTAGGTTCATCTGAACGACAGAATAGCCTCCAGAAGAGTGGTTATAATTATACTTCTTCGTTTGATTGTGGTAAAGAGAGTCTAACTCACGAGATGTCGCTCTCATCAACTCGACAAATTCCTCTGCCTTAAAATGACGGCGTTGCTTCACTGCATACGAAAGACCGAGCGCAGCCACACCAGACACATGAGGACAACTCATTGATGTACCTTCATAATAGCCGTAGCTTGCCTCGCCATTAAGTACAAGTGTAGAAAGAATCGCTCCATTGGGATTCAACCAATCAGTACCATCATTATTCTTGCCCAACTCGCCGTAATACTCCGTGTCACCACCCGGAGCGGAGAAGTCGACCTCCGCACCATAGTCTGTATAACCTGCAGGAGTGTAATCTGCAGCAATGGCGGCAACACTCAAGCATTTAGAGTAAGCCGAAGGGAATGCAGGCATAGCTGAATATTCATTACCAGCAGCAAAGATGGCGATACCTCCCTCGATAACTCCATTAGGCGAACCTGCATTGTGAATAAAGTAGTCAATGGCCTCTTTCTCCAAAGGATAAAGATTTGCCCACTCCTCTTCAGATGCAGGACCGGGAGTATATCCCTCCATCATATTAGCCAATGCACTATTGTACCCCCAGCTGCACTGTACGATGACAGCTCCATTATCGGCAGCATACTTGAAAGCGCGGGCCTCCTGAGCCAAAGTCACGGAATACATGCCATCAATGACCTGGCACGACATAATACGCACGCCAGTGCCCTTCTGGCCATTACCCCCAGCTACGCCACACACACCCATACCATTATTATTCACTGCAGCGATAGTGCCAGCCACATGGGTGCCATGACCTGTGTCATAGTTCTCTGACCAACAGATGACAGGAGAGTTCTTCACGAAATTATATCCATATCGGTCACCAGCATAGCCATTGCCATCAGCATCCTCACGCGAAGCATACTCCTCTTCCTCGTTTACCCACATATTGGCAGCGAGATCGGGATGGTTCCACATCACACCTTCATCAAGCACAGCAACAATGATCTCGGGATTTCCTGCCTCAGGGTAGATATCCCAAGCTTCACGGCAGTTAACATCGGCACCAGGCAATGCAAGTGCATTCCACTCGGGGCGTTCTATCTCAGGATAGCCTCCATCGTTGACATATCCCCACTGATAGTATAAACCTTCATCATCGAAGGGGACACCAGCCACACTCGGAGTATTCTTGAGGCGTTCGCTACCTATAGTTATCGGTTTACGCTCATTGCGCTCGACACGCTTCAGTGTAGTGTTGCACTGCACCTTTGAGACCTCACCCAATTGTCTGAGGCTACTAACCGCCACTTTAAGATCGGTATTCTTGTCAAATCGTACGATATACCAAAGATGCATACCATTAGCACGGGCACGCTCTTCGTGACGCGGATCTACAGGAAATACTCGTTCCAACTCGTAACCACCAAGTATACGCAGCACCTCATCTGTTGAGGGGATACCACTACGAGTCATGGGATGGCCCAATGATGCCTCTTCTGCTATTTGATCCAAGATAGCGGTCATCTCGGGAACAAACTTGATAAGCAACTCACCCTCAGTAGCACCTTCAGGGATAAAGACATCAACTGACTCAGACGCTCCGACATTGGGTGCGACAACATCTGCGTCGTTACAAGCTGTAACAAATAGCCCAATGATAAGGGCACATATGCAAGTTCTTTTCATATTCATAGCCTCTCTTATTCAAACTCCTCCACAATCTCATACTTCTCACGATAGCCAGGGAAGAATTCGTAGTAATATTCGTAATCGGTAGGCTCGTTTTCAAACTTCACAAGCTTACCCTCTGAGTTAATTCCATTTTCCTGCTGCATGTATATGAGTGATTCAGGGAACCAATCCAGCAGATAGGGATGATAAAGCAGCCAATCGGGCAACTTACCCGTAAAGAAGTTGAGGTTGAGCGTGAGTAGTTTCATCTTAGGCATAATCTTGGGCATCTCTTTGGCTGCAAGATTGGCAATAGTATCACCACCCCACGCTGCAACATCCTCCTCGGTCCAAGCCTTTACCGTGTCGCCACATACGACATCACCTACCTTGAAGTCGGGAATATTACCCTCGATATAATTGTTAGAAAGACGCAACTCTTCGAGTGTATCCCACAAGAGAAGTCTTCTCAAGTCATCGCTCTCATTGGCATTGAACCACAAGCCAATACCACCATCATCGTCACGACTGCCTTTCTTTCTTAAGTCGGACATTGTCCAACGACGACACGCAAGAATGTCAAGTTTCTTCAACTTCGGGAAGTTTTCTTTAGTCAGCACTGCTGGTACTGCACTAAAATTATTAGAATTGAGGTCGAGAGTTTCAAGTTTATCTCCAAGTTTCTTGAAGTCCTCAGGAAGCGAAACAAGTCCAAAAGCACCAATCTGGAGATGTTTAAGATATTCAAGATCGCAAATGTCGCTACCAAGTTCTATATCCAAGAACATAGTATTGACATTACTATAAATGTTGAGTGTCTCAATGTACTTGAGATAGCGCAACTCTTGAGGAATACTTTCCTTAGTATAGCACATCATGAAATTGGCCTTACGCACACGACCAATAGCTTCGCGGGGAACCTCACCATTTACAATTTCTTTATCGGTGCTTTCCCAGAGTGTTACATTTCTCCAATATTGCATGTTCTCGCTTGTATCCCATGGACTTAACAACTGCAGGCGGTTGGTAATAGCTACGATAGCCAATGAATCGCCCCTGCGGTCGTCAGTGATTGTCGGGGCTGCCTCTTGTGTTATCGTGAGAATTGCGGGACGAGCCTCCGCATCGGTCACATCAAGAGGCAGGAAGTTGATATAAGCCACACGATCAGCAAAATCAGCATTGATACCCCAATCAAATCTGACTTTCGACAAGCGAGGGCGAGAGGGACGATCAAAGACGGGTCTTACCTCAATCTGCTTCGGAGTAATCCACTGAATGGGAGATTTAGCACTATCGACAACGCTGATTTTAAAGTTAACATTTGCACTTACCTCAACCTCAAAGTAGCGATCTTCAATACTATTGGTCGATGCAGCAATTGTCTTTGCAGAATCTTTCAGGCTGATAAACTTGCCGAAACCGTCCTGCTCAACGATAACGAAATGTCGTCCTTCAATCGTTTCGAATGACAGTCTTGCCTCACGAGCACCATTTGACAATGTAGAGTCTATCAAGACAGTACATTTGGTACTACCCATACCATTAGCAGGAGACACGCTTATCCATGGTTGATTAGCACTGACTGTCCACTCTTCAGACGAAATTACTTGCAAGAATTCGGTTGCGCCTTCGGGAGCTACAAAGAGGCTATCCCTGCTAAGCTCAAAGTTGACAATATTGCCCCCTTCTTCATCACAAGCGATGAAAAAAGCGGGTACAATGGCGAATAGTATAAATAATCTTTTCATATACATCTACTTTATATTTTATTCCAACAAATAATCACATCCAATAATATCCTGAGTCTTATCATAGATGAGCAGATTATATCCAAGTCTATAATAATCACACACACTCGAGAGATCTATCGAGATATTGGGATTGTCTTTGATCTCGAAATAACGAAGATAAGGAGATATTATTTCGTCTTCAATCTTACGTAGGTCATTAGATCCCACATAGAATGCTACAAGACTGGGATGTTGATACAATCCAGTAGGCCATTCGGTGAGTGTACGATTACCCTGCGCGTCACGCTGTTTGCGCAAACCCAAGGTGGTCAGGTATGCACCATCAAGAGGCTCGTAAGGGAACTTCTCAAAACAGTTGTAGCTGAGGTCAATTCCATAAAGATAGGGGATATTATTAGACCACAAGTCTTTCGGCAGGTCAGTAAGTTTGTTGTAACTAAGGTCAAGAGTCTGCAAGAAATAAGAATACTTTCCTTCCATAGAGCCCTCTGGGATGCTCTTCATACCATTACCTGAAAGTACAAGAGTGACTATGGGCGAGCCAGTCTTAAAGAGTACAGCAGGCATTGTATCCAGTTGGTTGTACGAAAGAGACACAGTAGACGCATTAATGCCATGATGGGCAGAATCATTCTCAAATCCCTCAATCTGGTTGTATGAGAAGTCCACCGATGCCATAATATTAACAGACTTTGCATTGAATACATCAGGGACCAACTTGAGTTGATTATTGGTACATGAGAAAAGCTCTACATCGTAGTAACCAAAGAAATACTTATATCCATCAGCATCTGGTTGACCTGGGATTTCCGTTATTTTGTTATAATCGAGATACACTTTTACAAGGTTGACATTCTTGCCGAATGGGTGCAACGTCTCAATCTGGTTATTGGTACAATCGAGCAATCCTAACTTGACCATCTTTTTCAAATACTCATACTCGGGGAATTCTTTCAGATTATTATATCCCATATAGAGCAACTGAATGCGGTCACCACTATTTCCTTCAATAATACCTATCCAATCTTTCTTGAGTTGTTCTGCACTAATGCCGCTATTGCAAGCGATGTTGAGCGATACCAATTCGGGCAAGCCATCTTCGTCAAACATTTCCATGGGAAGGCTATCCAGTTGAGCGCAATTATAGATTTCTACATCGGTAAGAGCCTCCAGATTTTCCCAACTCCAAGTTTCTTGCTCATCATAGAAAGGTGATTCTTCCTTGACATCTATGAAAAACTCTTCAGCGGTAATGGGCGAATTGGCAATATAGAACTGCTGCAACTTGGTCAATCGCATCATAGCACGAGAAATACCTTTAATCTGGTTGGTTTTCTTTCCAAACTGTACATCCTTCAAGCTTATGCGGCCAAGAGGACGAACAATCGCAGGTTGTTTGCCGTCACGATTTACCTGCTCTTGCAAGATTGGAGAGAGTCTCTCACGCGCATCACGAGCGAGAAATTTTTCGTGATAGTCCATACGGATAGCCTGCTTCTGCTCAATAGTCATATTGCCACCTGCATTCTCAAAGAGATGTCCGCCCAACAACTCGTCATGGGTACCTAAGGAGAGTACTGCCAACTCTGTAAGTTGTCCGATAGCATCAGGGACATAACCACGAGCCCCCATACCTGCAAGTGACAGCGCTTCCACGCGTCCATCCGCACCCAGCGTAACGCCCGGTTGCTGCCCCCACATATCAAGGTCCTTGTTAAAGTCCCAGTTACATCCAGGAGCTTCAGCCTCACCGTAATAACTCCAATGGGGTCCATCAAGAGCAAGCCAGATCTCTTTCAGAGCGAGATAGTCCTTGATATATTCTGCGGTTTCGCTCAGCAGGATAGTTATAGGCACATCCTCGGTGTGTTTGTTGTCATACACCTCAAAGGTTTTACCATTCTTTACTACCACCGTTTCGAGAGCGTTCTTCGCCTTCTTGTCCGAGTAGGTCGTATATTCGACCACCTTATAGGTACCCGCCTTGAGCCACACGACAGTATCCACGACTAATGATGTCGTTTGTGCGTTATACTTCTCGCCATTCGGCCCCACCAGGGTGGTGTCTATAGCACCATTGTGGAATCCGTCTTCGAGAGAAACAAGTACATTATTCACTTCTACCCTCTCATAGGTATCTGATTCTAATGTTAAACTTATAGCCTTGATGTCAGAAAACGGATAGGTTCCCTGCTCCTTATCTTCACCGGCACGAGTGATTGGGGCCATGAAATCGGGTTTAACCAGGCGAAATGAAGCCTTTCCACGCGGAGTCACATCGACTGAAAGATCGTGATAGACGAGTCCATCTCTTACGACCTCAAATGAAGACGAGGTAGGCATATAGGCTATCACCGTATCCAGTTTGCCATACAAGCTATAGTCAGTCACAGTGTATTCACCTGCCAAGAGTTGAAGCTTATCGCTACGCAAACCATATGCCGCGTTTTCTGCATTGTAAGCGTGAAGGACGAGAGTTTGCTGTATCACAGAGCCATCAGGACGCTCCAACGACACACCAATCTTGCATGCATCAGAAAGATACTCCAATTCTTTCGCGCCATCTCCAGCACGGGTAGCGTTTCTTTGAGGAGCAGTATCGTTCTTGTATAGCTTGAATTGCACATAGCCATAAGCTACGCCTAAGTCCTCTTCTTTGTCAGTACAACCCGTAAACCCAGTCAAAGTGCATGCAGCAATAGCAATGGCCATAAAGGTCTTACTGAATAATGAATATTGCATATATTTTTTCATAAACATTTTGTCCTTTTACTTAACGTGCAGTTACGACCAGCGCTTTCAAGCACTTTCGTTCACGATTAATAAAATATACGATAAAGTCTTCCTTAATCTTCTTGTATGATCCTATGAAGGTTACGAGCATATAGTTGCCCTCAATCTCTTCCATGATACCATAGTCTTCTGTATAGTCCTTTTCTTTCGGATTATACTTCTTGCCACTCTTCCCGTATACTTCAATGCCTCTTGCATCTTCTTGGAATCCGCTTCCTCCCCATTCGTCCAATGCCAGCAAGGGATTGATGATGTAAGACATTCCCATGAGCATGTCGCAATGGAATACTTTGTTGGGAGCAACACCTTTCAAACTATCGTTTGGATTAGCTGCAATCTCAAGCCATTCCACATTCGTTTCTTTTGTCACATCTATGGATGCCCATCCATCCTTGCTATTCTTGTATACCTTAATGGCGCTGCTTTCATTTGCATCTTGAACAAACTTTGCCACGAAGAACATCTCTGCATCAACCTTCATTTCAACTATACTATCAACCTCTTCAAAGAGTTTTTTATATAGTTTCTCTTGATAATCAAGAGATTCAGCATCAAGACTTTCAATGATCGGCAATGGCAAAGCAAAGAGGTATAATGTACGCTCATTACCATCATTTGCTTCGAATGAGATGTTTACATTCCCTTGTTTGTCATCTTCGATATCAAGCCAGCTATCTTCTAAGGGTACTATGCTATATCCATTATTGTTTTGACTTGCACAGACAAACTCATACCCACGATAAGTTTCAATGGTTACCTCCATCGGGGTATAACAAGTGTCTCCTTTGATTACATCAAAATATCCTTCACCATCAGAGGTCACTTTCACTCCCCATTGTGCTTCGGGAGTAATTGTGATATTCGCTTCACCATCTTGTGCTATCACCACCATACAATACGGCTCTGCCGCTTCTCTTAATTTGGTCAAGCTATCCACCTCTTCGTAGAAATAGTCTATCACGGCCTCATCATTCTCCAAGCTATCGGCAATTAACTGGGGCACCGCAAAGAGATGTGCTGTGCGCTCATACAGATCTTTGTTCTCACTTTTTACAGAAAGCTGCACCTCTCCTTTTATATCATTTATTGTGAACCATCTTTCTCCCTCCGGCAACACCTTGTAGCCTGTACTCTTTTCATAGCTCAATGAGATGATCTGGTATTTATCATTCAATGCAGTTATAGTAAAGTTCAATGGGAACGCGCACTTTTCTCCTCCGATGGTAGCTCGTGTAGCATCCCTTGATACGATAAGTACATCTTCTGGCTTTGAGTCTATGCGTATTTCACGAGGATCCATACCTACATACTGCACATGAAAGTTGCGTCTCAGCGTGCTATCTTTGTAGAAGCAAAGAGAGTCGCCTATGTTATTTATCACATACTTCAATGACTCTTCGACCACATTAAGCGTCACGACATTTGCTTTTCGCTCCATCTTAATCCACTCTGGGAATTCATATCTCAATTGGTCGACACTAAAGTTCAGCGCAAGGTTCAACACCTGCTGGCCATTCATCCCAATCACTATTGACTCACCATCAGCGTATTCAACATCCTCTTCCTTTACCGATAGTGTATACTCTTTGGTGGCATAACGAATGATATGGGCAATGATACGCTTATCCTTGTTCATGTGCAATGTAATGGCTGCGGTATCAGCAGCAAACAGGTCGCCCAACTCACTCACCACAAAAGTTACCGTATTGTTTCCTGCTTTACCTCTGGCATTCTTATACTCGCCGTCGATTTTACACCAGTCCTTGTTCGATGTGATATTCCAGTCATACCCTACATTGAAGGGGACCTTTACCTCATCGCCAGGGATAGCCTCAAACACGGTATCAGCGGGAAATCCCAACAAGGGTTCTCCACCCATTTGGGGTTTTCCACCCACGGGGTCGTCATCACAAGCATAAAAACACCATGTGGTCAGTGCAACCAAACACAACATCAATATATTGTTTGCTTTAAATTCTCTTTTCATATTCTATTATTTTATTAGTAGCCCTGGTTCTTCAATATGCGTGCCTCGTCATCGCTGATCCATTCGATTGCATGAATGAAGGTCCCGACAGTATTCGTTCCTGCCGCCATACCCGGCACCCAAAGGGTTATATACTGGTATATAAATGTTTCGCATGAGCTATAGTAGCTTACATAGGATGACGGTTGATAGATGTGGAGCATTCCATCGCCATACTTGGTACCAAAGGCCTCACCTGTGGTTACCAGAGGTTGGTCATCCATCTCGATAAGCGGATTGAGCGCATCGTCGGTAGTGAAGCGCAGTTTCACATCGTGCCCGTCGTAGTAGAAGTTGCGCATGATGATGGTATTCTTTGCGGTCGTATCTACCTCGGTCTTTATCAAGCGATTGTAACTACCTGTATAATTATACAGGAATGTAGATGTTATCATCGCATAGCCTGTGAAGGCATTGACATCGAACGGGCATACCTTGCGCAGTACCACACGGGTCGTATCGCCATTGTAGAGATCCCAATGATACTTCTCATCAGCGACAAGGTGCAGTACTATTTCCGGGTCATAGTCAACGGTAACATCACTTGCATATCCTCGTACACGAAGGTTACCTACCATCTCACCAGCTTTTATGGTTACGGTATTCGATTCTATACTGTAATGTACTCCTTCGATGGCATTACTTCGTTTGTCCACCACTTCGACGGCTACAGTACGATCTTTATCACTTACGGTAGTCGCAGCAATGGCGATATCGAAAAGAGAGTCATTATTCTCTACTCCTAACACGGTGAGGGTATCGGCAAACATGATGTATTCAGGGCCACTATATGTAGTGTACTCCTCATTGCATCCTGCAAATGTGACAAGCATCACCAATGATGTCACTATACCAAGCAGTATATTCTTATTCATCGTTGTATCTCCCTAATTATTTATTGCTTTCGTTCTTCTCGATGCTGGCATCTGGAGACTCCAACTCGTGTTGAGGTATAGGCCATACGAAAAGCGGATTGTCCTTATTTATCTTGAGGCTGCTACCATTTGATAGCGACTGGTCTTGTGGTGTACGCTCAAAACCTTTGTTCCAACGCTTGAGGTCTTGCAATCTAAATCCCTCCATATAGAGTTCCTTCACGCGCTCCTCCTCGATGATATCCATGGCGTTATCAGCAGTGAGCGAAGCCGATGCGCCAGACGCATAACGCGCTTTGCGTAGTTCCAAGATATCCTTTGCAGCTTTTGAGTAGTTGGGATTTTCTTGTTGCACATACGCTTCGGCACGGATGAGGTACTGCTCTGACAAACGGAACACCTGTGGTTCGCAGACATGAAGCAATTGTGCTGCATCGAACAGTTCTTGATTGCCCCAATACTTTGAGAGCAAGGGCCATGTGAGTCCGTGGCTATGTCCCGTGGTCACTGTATAGAAGTTAGCATTGTAGCGCAGGTCATTGGATGTATACAAATCGAGCACCCACTTTGCAGGTACATAGTCTGGCTTGTACGAAGCAAAATCCCAGTTAAAGAAGATTGAACCTAAAGCGCCACCATACGATGTGGTGGTAAAGCCCACCTCCCAGATTGTCTCTGTAGAGAGGTTATAACGCCACATATATTCATAGTAGCTGACCTCTTTACTGGTATATGACAGGAAGTCTGTCATTGTAGTATACATCTGGCTTGCGCTTGACAAGGCGAACTTACCACTCTCGATGAGCAATGTCGAATACTTGATAGCGTTGGCATAGTCCTTCATGTAGAGTGCCACGCGAGCGCGGAGTGCGTACACCGTATACACACTGAAGTATGGACTCCCGTAGAAGGTGAGCGTTGCGTCTTTTTCCTCCTCTTCGGTCAGCTGCAAGCAGTCTTCGGCACGTCCTAAATCTTCAATGACAAACTGATACGACTCTTTTAGCGAAGCTCGTTTCAGCGGCTCGTCACTGTAGTACTCCTTCTTCAATACTACTCCCAGTTCCTTGGCAGCATCGTCATCGCTCTTGTAGGCTTTGCAGAATAGCTTGATTAGTTCTGAGTAAGCCAAGGCACGAGCGAAATATGCTTCTCCACAGTATTGCTCTAGTCGTTCGAAGTCCTCATCCTTGTAGATATTTTCGCGCACCCTATCCACATTGGCCAGCAGGAAGTTGCAGCATCCGATGACATTGTATAGCGCGCCATACACAGAGGTAATCTGCGAGTTAGTAGCCAAGATATCCCAACGCCACACATCACCATAGGTATTGGTATATCCATTCACTGCATAAGCTAAGTCGGCTTGCAGGTCGGGGAGCAGAGTAAGGTATCCACTATAGAGTGCCCCACTGAGCCAAGCGCTATATATACCTATCACGGCTTGATTGGCATCTTCGATCGTGGTGATAGCATTGCTCGCAGGGATTTCATCTTGCGGATACTTATCGAGGCAAGATGTCAGCATACATAGACTGAATGCTATAAGCAAGTATGATTTGAGTTTCTTCATAATTCGTGTGGATTAGAATGTTAGCTCCATACCAAGAGAGAACTGTTTCGACATAGGATATTGTGCCGCATACACATTGCTGGTCGACTCAGGGTCAATACCGCTAAACTTGGTGAAGGTCAAAAGATTTTGTCCTTGTACATAGAGTCGAATGCCGTCAATGCCCTTCATCTTGGCCAATGTTGCAGGCTGGAAGGTATAGCTGAACATCAAGTTCTTCATACGCAAGAACGAGGCATCCTCGAGGAATCGCGAGTCCATCTGTGGTGTTACGCCATAGCGTGGTATATCAGTGACATCTCCAGGTTTCTTCCATCGATCATAGTACAGACGTTTCGACTGGTTGTATACGGTGTAGAGTCCGTTGCTCTCCTCAAAGAATCGGTCATTGTTGAACATCCATCGGTCGGCAACCCAGGCAAACTGTGTGCTCACACTCCATCCTTTCCATGTTACCGAGGAGCCAAATCCGCCCTGCCACGGAGCCATGTATGTTTTTCCGACAAGCACTTTGTCCGACTCGCGGAATTCGGTTGTTATCTTTCCATTGGCATCGAGCCATAGGGCATCACCATTAGCGGGGTTTACGCCAGCATATTGGTTGATGTAAAACTCACCCACGGGGTGCCCCACCTTGAGTTTGGTCGATGTGCCCGACATTTCATATTCGTCGAGTCCATTATATAGTTCAGTGATTTCGTTGTGGTTATATGAGGCGTTGCTGCTGATATTCCACACGAAGTTCTTGGCACGCACAACATCGTAGTTTACTGCCATCTCCACACCACGGTTGACCATGGCGCCTACATTATCCCAACGCTGTCCGAATCCGTTGTTAGCATACGATTGCGGTACGAGCATCAGCATATCTGTGGTCAGTTTGTAGTACAGTTCTGTATCTACATTGAGTCGGTTCCAGAATCCGAAGTGCAGGGCAAGGTTATTGCTCCACAGTTGCTCCCAACTGAGATTAGGGTTACCTTCACTCGAGGGGGCGATACCCGATTCACCATTATATATATATCCGCCACCTACGAGTTCCAGGTGGTCATAGTTGGGGATAGATGAGTTACCCGAGGTTCCTGTACTGAATGCCACTTGCGCATTAGTGAGCCAGGTATATGGGCGCATAAACTTCTCTTTCAGTATATTCCACATCAATCCTACCGACCAGAAGCTTGCCCATCGTCCATTCTTACCGAACCTTGACGATGCGTCGGTACGGAGCGAGAAGTCAGCATAATACCTATCCATGTAGCTATACTCGCCTCGTCCAAAGAATGAGAGGTAGCTATAGCTTGAGTATCCTCGTGCCCATGATGTGGCCATCGTACCGGTCGAAAGATTGGTCAAGTAATCATTGTTTTGTCCGCGTGTCACCACTTGGAAACTCTCGGTGCGATAGTTCACCCCCTCCTGACCAAGCATGAAGTTCAGGTCGTGCACATGGTCAATATTCAGCTTGTAGTTAGCGGTATTAGTTGCCGTCAGCTGCAGGGTATTTGCAGTGGCATTACCTGCCGAGCCTATTCCATTGTTGCCAGGAAAACTAGGGAGCGACTTCATGTCTGTCGTTGAGAGAGAAAAGTCTATACCCAACTGCGAGCGCAACGTAAGGTTCTTCACGGGAGTAACCTCTGCATATACGGTACTCAAGAGTTTGTACTTCTTCAGTTCCTGCGGATTGGACGCCATCCACTCGATGGGGTTCTGCGTAGTACCCTTCCATGAGCCATCTTTTGACGATGCTATGCTGCCATCCTTGTTGTAGGGGTTCCAGTAGGGGAGCATAAATCGGCTTGCCGAAATGGGAGTATAGAGGGTATACGATCCCTCTTCAGCTTGCTGCACCTCCTCATAGGTCATCATAGTATTGCTCCCCATCTTGAGCCACTCACCCGTCTTCACATCGGCATTGCTACGCAATGAGTAACGGCGGAATGTCGAGCCCAATGCGATACCGTCTTGGTCGTAGAAGTTGCCCGACATGAAGTAGTTCATGCGTTCCGTAGCACGGCTCACCGAGAAGTCGTAGTTCTGCAGCATGGCACGATTATTGAAGATAGCCTCCTGCCAGTTAATGTCTGTTTGGCGCAAGAGGTCGTAGTCCACCTCATTCTTCAAACCCAACTCTTGTTCGAATGCAATACGCTCATCGGTGTTCATCAGCATCCACTCCTTCGAGCTGGCAAGCTGTGAAAAGCCCACCTGTGAGCGCAGCTGCACCTTGGCCTTCTCCATCTGCGTGCCTCGCTTGGTAGTAATCACAACCACTCCATTGGCAGCACGAGCTCCGTAGATTGAGGTCGACGAAGCATCCTTAAGCACCGACACCGACTCAATATCACTAGGGCTGATGGCGTTAAAATCGGCGCTCGAGATAGGCACACCATCGAGGATGAAGAGCGGTGCCGTACCCGAGTTGATAGAGTTGGTTCCGCGTATCTGGAAAGTTGCCGCCTTTGAGGGTTCACCCGAGTTGGAGAGCACCATAAGACCGGGGCTTTGTCCCTGCAATGCCTGGTCGAAGCCTGCTGCCGGCACTTCGGCAAGTTTATCGGCCTTCACCGTCGATACCGAGCCAGCTATCGTTCCCTTCTTTCTCACGCCATAGGCCACCACCACGACCTCTTCCATCATCTGTGCGTCAGAGAGCATCTCGATGTCAAGTTTACCTGTCTTGGATGTCACCTTGTGTTGTTGTTCCTGCATGCCGAGGTAAGTAAAACTCAGCGTAGCTTCTCGCCCTGCCAGCTCAATTGAATAATTACCATCAAAATCGGTAGTTGTTCCGCTTGTCGGATTCTCTAACGGACGAATAGCTACACCAATCAATGGATCGCCATCCTCTTTAGAGACGACCGTACCCTTCACTATAAAACTCTGCGCAAGCAGTGTTCCGAAGGACACCAACAATCCTAGCATTGCCGTCAATAGTCTTTTCTTCATTATTTATATATTTTCCTAATTTTCAATCAGTTCAATCATCATCCAAACGCCACATGCAAGCATTGCACAATACGCCAAATTAAAAACAAGCCGCAAAGATACTAATAAATATCTGATTGCGCAAAAAAACTTTCAACATAACCGACTCATCCATAACATCATCCCTACATTACCCACACCCCGGGCATCGTCTGTGCATCCCCTTCTCAAAAGAGTGTTCCATCGCGCCCCGAGCCAAGATTTTGAACCATTTTCTTTGTTCTTCTATTAGTTTTGCACTACCTTTGTCTTTTTTAGCAAAAAAAGTAGATATGAATAGATACATCAAACTTGCAGTTGCATTAACGCTTGGAGTCGGATTGATTACGGCCTGCGCCTCTATCGGTTCACCCGATGGTGGACCCTACGACGAGACTCCTCCCGTATTCCTTGGCAGTAGCCCCGAGCCATTCGCTTTGGGTGTGAAGGACAGACGCGTGATGCTTGAGTTCGATGAGTTCATCAAGATAGAGAAGGCCAATGAGAAGGTGGTCATTTCGCCCCCGCAGATTACCCCCCCAATCATCAAGACCACGGGTAAGAAGATTGTCGTCGAGTTCGACGACTCTCTGAAGGCTAACACCACCTATAGCATCGATTTCAGCGACGCCATTGTCGACAACAACGAGGGCAACCCCCTGGGCAACTTCGCCTTTTCATTCTCTACGGGCCATCAGATTGACACCTTATCCGTATCGGGCACCGTACTCAACGCTTCCAACTTAGAACCCATCAAGGGCATTCTCGTGGGACTGCATAGCAACCTCGCCGATAGCGCCTTCACCGCCACAGCTTTCGACCGCGTGTCACGCACCGATGCAGATGGCCGCTTTACCATACGCGGCATCGCCTCTGGCAGCTATCGTGCCTATGCCCTGCAAGATGCCAATCAAAACTATATCTTCGACCAGAAGAACGAGATGATAGCCTTCCTCGACTCTTTGGTAGTGCCCTACACCGAAGTGCGCATGCACCAAGACACCACCTGGATCGACTCGCTCACGATTGACACCATACGTACCGTGCCCCGCATACACTACCTCCCCGAAGACCTCGTGCTGCTCGCCTTCACCGAAGCACCCACGCAGCGCTACCTCATCAAAGCCGAGCGCCCTACGCTGAACAAGTTCAGCATCTTCTTCTCACTTGGTGCCGATAGCCTACCTCTGCTCACCCCGCTCAACTTCTCCGCCGAGGACGCCTACATCGTGCAGTCGAGCGCAGACCATGACAGCATCACCTATTGGATGAGAGACACACTCGTATACTACCAAGATACCCTCTCATTGACCTTGACCTACGAGTGCACCGACACATTAGGTCGCCTAATGCCCCGCACCGACACACTTCACCTCGTGCCCAAGAAGACGCGAGCTAAAATACTCCAAGAAGAGGAGAAGAAACGCAAGGAGATAGAGAAAGAGCAGAAGAAGCGTATAAAGCATGGCGACACCATCGCCACAGCGAAGCCTCAGCCCAAGTTCCTCAACATCAAGGTCAAGGGAGGTACTACCATGGACCTATACAGCCATGTCCAGCTCGATTTTGACGAGCCCATCGTGCACTATGCAGATACAGCCATCCACCTATACAAGAAGGTCGACACCCTGTGGGTCGAGGAGCCCCGTTTGCTGCGCCAACGCAAGGGCGAGCTATTGGGCTACGAACTACTTGGCGAGTGGCGTCCCGAGACAGAATATAAGGTCATCATCGACTCGGCCGCCTTCACGGGCCTCTACGGGCTACACACCAAGGAGCAAGAGATCAAGGTCAAGTTCAAGTCGCTCGACCAGTACAGCACGCTCAACCTCACCATCCAGGGTGCCACCCCAAGCTGCACTGTACAACTCCTCAGCGATGGAGAGAAGATTGCACGCCAGCAGCGCGTGATCGACGGACATGCCGATTTCTACTTCCTCTCTCCCAAGGTCTACTACATCCGCGCTTTCGATGACCGCAACGGCAACGGCATCTGGGACACTGGACTATATGCAGATAAAGTGGCCCCCGAGGCGGTCTACTACTTCCCTGGAAAGATAGAGACTCGTGCCAATTGGGACTACACCCAGTCGTGGACTCCCACGGCACTGCCCGTTGATCGCCAGAAACCCGACAAGATCAAGAAGCAGAAGTCCGTCACCAAGGAGCGCAAGTCCAAGAATGCCGAGCGCGAAGAGAACAAGAGAAAGGCGCAGCAACCATAAATCTAAAGAAACAACCCTCACCCATCGATGACACCTCACCATACCACCGCCACCTTGCCCAACGGGCTACGCATCATACACCACCCCTCACCCACCTCGGTGGTCTACTGCGGCTATGCCATCGATGCCGGCACCCGCGACGAGCTGCCCCACGAGCACGGTATGGCCCATTTCGTCGAGCACATGCTCTTCAAAGGCACTACAAAGCGCCGGGCATGGCATATCCTAAACCGCATGGAGAATGTAGGCGGCGACCTCAACGCTTTCACCAACAAGGAGGAGACGGTAATATACTCAACCTTCTTGAAGAAGGACTTCGCCCGTGCCCTGGAGTTGCTGACCGACGTTGTATTTCACAGCACCTTCCCCCAACAAGAGATAGACAAGGAGCGTGGAGTGGTACTTGAGGAGATTGACTGCTACGAAGATAGCCCTGCCGAACTCATCTTTGACGATTTTGAGGACCTCCTCTTCCATAACCACGCATTAGGGCATAACATACTTGGCACACCGAAGCACATCAAACGCTTCACTACACCGAGCATCCGCAGCTTTGTCGACCGCTACTACCATCCCGCCAATGCCGTGCTCTTCGTCTATGGTAATATACCCTTTAGCCGCATCGTCATGTGGGCCCAGCGCCTCACCGCTGACATTCCCTCGGGTAGCGCCAACAAGGGACGCACTGCTCCCCTCCCCTATATGCCCCGCCAAGTGGAGCACACTCGCCGTACCCATCAGACCCATGTCATGATGGGATGCACCAGCTATCCCTCGGGCGACAAGCGCCGCACGGGTCTCTACCTATTGAACAATATGCTGGGAGGTCCTGGCATGAATAGCCGCCTCAACCTCGCCCTGCGCGAGCAGACGGGATTAGTGTATAATGTAGAGAGCAACCTCATCAGCTACACCGACACGGGCGTGTTCAACATCTACTTCGGCACCGATAACCATGAGTCCGACCGCTGCATCGAACTCGCCCAGAAGGAGCTCGACCGCCTTCGCCTGCACCCACTTACTACACTCCAACTCGCTGCCGCTAAGAAACAACTTATCGGGCAGGTGGGTGTAGCCACCGACAACTTTGAGAATACGGCACTGGGCATGGCTAAGACCTATCTGCACTATGGCGAATACGAAGGCCCCGAAGCCCTCTACCACCGCATCGAGGCCATCACTGCCTCACAACTATGGGACATCGCTAACGAACTTTTCCACCGTGATCACTTGAGCGTACTCACCTACCGATAATTCTCTTTAATGAGTATTGTTATCCCTTGATTTTTGTAATGAGAAGATTTTACGAAAACAAGATAAGAATACTTTGTTTTGCCCTACTCCTATGGGAGTTGCGTTATTAGCTGTTCCACATCACGACGTATCATGGCATAGGTGGGAGCATCTTCATAGTCGGTGTTCTTGCGCAAGACAGATTCTATAGTCTGTAAGCTGCGGTGATAGGCGGTGAGTTCATTGCGATACTGCTGGGCATGGCAGGCAAGGCTACGGATCTCCATCTCGCGTTCACGGCGGAGACGCACACAGACAGGCGAAAGCAGTTTCATCACCACATTCTCCTTTAGGTGATGACCTTGAATGAAGAGATAGGTGTTGTTGGGTGTCACGCCCAGTTTCGCCAGTTCTGGCTTCATATTTTCCAACTCGGGCAGAGCCTGCGGGTAGCGACGGGTGAGCCAAGCCTGCTTTTTCACTACACGGATGCGGAGCTGCTCTAGAGCATCTTCGGGATGGGGAACGCTAACGGGATCGAGCCGCACCACGCGGCAAAAGTCTTGCATGGAGAATACGGACAGTTCATGCTTACGGTAAAACCATATATTCCACACGAAGAGGGGATAGATAATCTGCGAGTAGAGGCGAAAGAAGGCCTCGAAGTCGATCATAGGCTTGTCGTTGAGCGTACTGCGCACACACACACCGTGAAGGCTCTCGGCATAGCATTGGTAGTTCTCAATGGCGTAGGCGTAGGTGTGCAGCACATAGGGGCTGTCTATGATGCGGCGCGAGGTGTGGGTGGAGCCCTGCAGCAGGTAGTCGTAGTCGCTGTCGACACACGCGATCATGTGCCCGCCAAGTCCCATGCCCAATTCGTTCATCATCGCTACCTTCTTGCCTTTGGCAAGCGAGTTTTTCGAGGGAAGCATCACCTGGAAATAGAACTTCTCGCTATTGTACTGGCTCAGCAAATGACTCCAAAACGACACATCGTCGTAGCTCTCTACATAGGCTACGATGCGCTTGCGAGCTTTCTTGGGCTTCAAGCTGTTGGCAGCTTCTATGTAGAGCGAGTTTACATGCTCGGTCAGTCGTCTTGCCATGCTATAGGGTTATGTCGGTCACCTCGGTCACTGCATCCATCCACCCTCCCATGATCATGGCGGGCGAGTGGGTGGTGAGTATTATCTGTGCGTTGGGGTTCATCTCGCGGATAATGCTGATAATGCGCTGCTGCCACTCGATGTGCAGCGATACCTCGGGCTCGTCCATCAAGAGCACGCAGGGTTGCTTGTCTTGCACCAATACGGTGAGCAGGATGACGAGCATCTGTTTCTCACCACTCGAGAGGCGGTAGGGGAGCAGCTGATCGCCCTCTTGTTCGAACACTATTTCGTTCTTCGAGCGGATGATTTTCTTTCCAGTCTCTGCAAAGAGTTCGTCGGCCAGGTCTTGAAAGCGACGCTTAGGGTACGACACCTCAGCAGCCTTACGCTGGCTCTCCTCATCGCCCGACGACAACAATTCGATGATGCGGTTGCCGATGTTGACCTGATAGTCGAGATAACGGCGCTGCAGCTGGTAGAGCTGCCAGTCAAGTTCAGTCTTCACATTCTTGTCGGCCATCTTCTCGGCTAGGTTGCTATGGAAGAGGGGGCGGTCAAAACTGCGTATCACATCGAAGTGGATCATCGTGGCCTCTGCAGGATGGAAGGTCATCTTCACTCCATCAAGATCCTTGACCTTGACATCGACACCCGAAAGGTGGTCGAGCTGCGCCACGGCACGATTAAGGATGGTGGACTTGCCGATGCCATTGATGCCGCTCAATATATTCACATCACGGCGTAGGTCCCACACGATATGCTTGCGGCCCCATAGAGCCTCTATCTCAATGCGAGTGATATACTCGGCTCGCACCTCGCCACGATTATCTTTCTGTGCTTCCATGATTCTTCTCCTTTATGAATATATATATATGAATATATGCGCGAAGATAGGTATTTTCTTTTTGCAGACAAGGGGTTTCGCGTTTTTTTTATGCCTTTTCACAACAGATGAGTACTTTCGACTCGTCGAGAAGCGTGGTAGCAAAAAGGTAAGCCGTGCCTCCATCACTGATGCGGAGCCGCTTGCGCAGGGTGTCGACATGCTCGGGAAAGTTGCGCACGGCAAGGTTGCCCTGCTTGTAGCCAAGCGCACGCAGCTCCTTCTTGCCGAAACCACTACACCCGCAAATCTTGAACACACGCCCTGGGAAGTCGCTAACCAGCACATCGGAGGTGTACAGATGGGTGTTGGGATGTAGCTTTCCCAGCCCGTAGCGGGCGGCTGGCAAGCGGTAACAACCAGCCTTCATCAGCGCACTGCTGGGCTCGTACAAGTACTGCCCCAACTGCGTGGCATACGCACATGTAGTTGGAGCCTCGGAGCCGAGCATGTAGTCAAAGGTATGCCTGCGACCTCCTTGAATGTTTATCGTATGCATCTGTATATCACTGACTGTCTTGCCTCTCCCGAGTATAAAGAGTAACTCCTTGCATTCATTATTTACCGACACCACATGTACCTCCACTACCGAGTGCAGCTGCCCGATAGCTTTCGAGATGTCGAGCATGGGCGAACATTTAATCATGACATGGGCGCTCTTCTGCAACAACTGTTCTTCAAGGGCGCACACATCGGGCTCGCAATCGGTGAGCGCCACCACTTTGTTGCCGCCCTTGTCGCGTCGGGCGGGGTCGAGGAATATCCAATCTTGCTCGGACAATGCTGCCAGCACCTCCTCGCATTGCCCCTGTCTCACCTCGATGGGTTTGTCTAAAAGAGCAAAGTTATGCGTCGCAATGGCACAAAGCTCGGCATTGCGTTCTACATAGGTGGTGTGCAAGAACTGCTCCGACATGTAGCTGCAGTCGATACCGAAACCTCCCGTAAGGTCGGCCAAGCGCGTACCCTGCACGATAGAAGCCTTGTACTGTGCCGTAGCCTCTGACGAACACTGCTCCATCGATAGGCGCATCGGATATATCAGCCCCTCTACCGCCGCCCATGCGGGCAGCTTGCCGCGAGCTATCCTACGCCCCTCAATCTGAGTGGCCGCCACACGCATGTCTACCCCTGGGTAGCGTGCCGCCTGCAGAGCAAGCTGGCGCACATCATCACCTGCATGCTCACGGATAAAGTTTCGTGTAGTTTCATCAATCATATTTATTTACGAAAATGTATATTCTTCTTGATAATACGATTAACAGGTTTCTCAAAGTAATGGAACGATATTGCACTTAAGACAAATGTCATTATCAGTATTAACAACACAGACAAATTAGGCGATATGGTGAGTGATAAGGCACGAGTAATTCCGCCAAATATTCTAAACAACAATAGATGAATCATATAGAATCCGAAACTTATTTCCCCACCGATGACAAATAAACGGCACGACAATAGACGTGAAAACATCCCCCTTTGTAGAGAGAAGATAAAAATGATTCCTGCTATGGGCAACCAATAATAGCACGAATAACGACACACCAAAGGAACTTTAGTGGATAAAAAGTAAAAAAATAAAAATAGAAAAATAGAGAACAACTCGGCCCATGTAGCATGCTTCTTATTATTAAACACCGACGAGAAACGACGATAACATAAATAGACAAGCATCCCTAACAAGAAATCAGGAAATCGTGTTAATGGATTGACATACCAAAGTCCTTTTTCTAAATCAGACGGAGTAAACCACATGCCTACAATCACACCAACTGCACACAGAAGAAACAAAAAGCACAATCGCCGGGGCTGACGTAACAAAGGGACAATGAATGGGAAACAAATATAGAATAACTGCTCACAACATAGGCTCCACGAAGGACTATTAAAAGAGAAAAAATAACTCTGGAGAGGGACATAAGCCTGACACAAAAACAAATTAGATACCAAAGCCCCCCAATTATCCATAACAGCATTACCAAATGCGTACATGTTCAACATAACAACAACAAACAACATGAGCCAATGAAGTGGATAAATACGAGCCGCGCGTGCCACCCAGAAGTTTTGTTATTAACCTCTCCTCGTCTAAAGCGCTCGTCATAACCATATGAAATAACAAAGCCACTTAAGACAAAGAAGAATTCCACTCCAACAAAACCTTCTGTAAAAATAGGCAAATTGAAATCAGGACTCAACATCTCACAATGAGACGCAAATACCATAAGAGCAAATATTAGGCGGAGAGAGGTCAAGGAGTCAATCATAATCCGTAAGTAGTCAATATTTCAGCAAGCGAAGATATGTCAAGGCACCGAAACCACAAAATTTATTTCGTTATTTTTAAGGATAAAACCGCAGATTGCTTGTATCTTTGTAATCTTAAATTCCGAACCTATAAGTAAGACACATAACATGTATACTATCACCCTATCAGAAGAGATCAAAGCCAAATGCCCCGCCTACCATGGAGCAGCAGTGTATGCCGAGGTGAAGAACACTCTCTACAACGAAGCGTTATGGGAAGAAATAGCCCATTTCACCGAAGATTTGCGCACCACCGAGACCATTGAGAGCATCAAGCAGATGCCCACCATCACCTCCACACGTGAGGCCTACCGAGCCTGTGGTAAGGACCCCAGCCGATACCGTCCCTCGGCAGAGGCGCTACGACGCCGATTACTGCGTGGACTCGAGCTATACCGCATCGACACACTCGTCGACCTCATCAACCTCGTATCACTGCGCACAGGCTACTCCATAGGAGGCTTCGACGCCGACAAGATCGTAGGTACCGAGCTATGCCTTGGTATCGGCAAGAGCGGAGAGGAGTTTGAGGGCATAGGACGCGGAGTGCTCAACATCGAATACATGCCCGTCATACGCGATGCCGTAGGAGGCATAGGCACCCCCACAAGCGACCACGAGCGCACCAAAATGGATATCGGTACCACTCACATCCTCGCCATCATCAACGGTTATAGCGGCAGCGAGGGACTTCGCGAAGCTACCGACATGACCATCGACCTACTCACACGCTACGCCTCAGCCACAGAGTGCCACGTGTGGATGTTTCACTAATCCATAACACTTCGTTTTCGATGACTTCGCACCACCCCACCCGCCGCCACCTGCATGCTGCAAGACTTTTCCTATCCATGGGCCTGCTCACAGTCCTCTTCTCATGCCAAAGGTTTGACGAAATAAACCTTCGCCTTGAAACTTTAGAGTCGAAAGTCTCAACGCTTGAAGAGATAACCGAAACCTTGCACACATTCTATACCGAAGGAAAGGTCATCAATCATATCACATCAATAGAGGGAGGGTATCAAATAACCTTCTCTGACGAACACCAACTCAAGATCTATGACGGTATCACTCCGCTATTGCTCATCGATCAAGACGGGTACTGGAGTATCTCATACGATGGTGGAGCCACCTATAGCCGCATGAAAGGCAGCAACGGAACACCGATCCCCGCCACTGGAAACGATGGCATCTCGATCAAAGCCACGACCGATGAAAAGGGCAATTATGTACTGGTGCAATATCTATCGGGACAGACCGATAGCATAGTGGATACCATCACTACCCCACTCTCCTCAGACTCCACCAAGATCATCCGTTCGATTACAGAAGACAGAAAGACACACCTCATCACCCTCGCCATGGCCGATGGCCGAGAATTTGTATTCACCAAAGCCCATAGCGTACCTACAAGCATCGCCCTACTGAGCACGCAAACGCTCCTCTTGGGAAAGAACGATACCATAAGCCTCGAGTTTAGAGTAAACCCCTCGGTAGCCACCTTCAACTACGACACCCAATCGGCCGATTGTCAGATCCTCCTCGACAAAGTAGGCACAGCCAAATCTTATGTCACCCGACCCACCGCCTACGCCTTGACAAGGGTCGAACAGGTATACGACGAGATGGGACTGCTGAAAGAGGGGCAATACCGAGCCTACATTGCCGACCTCAATAAGGAGGAGTCGTACCACGACAACATCGCCTTAGTACTGCGCATGCCCCACAACCATGATGAACATCTTGAGGTATCTTCTTCGGCACTGCCCATCAAATATACCGATAACACTCTACGCACCTTCTCATTCCTAAAAGAGCACAACCCTACCGCTATCATCAGAGATGTGCACGGCGTCATCGACGGCACACGCATCAGGGTCAGTTCACCCTACATCACCGCCCCCACACACCTGATACCGACCTTTCATAGCAATGGATACAAGGTATTGGTAGATGGCATCAGACAAGAGAGCAGCACTACCCCCAACGACTATAGCCAACCGCTCATCTACAGGGTGGAGAACCATTATGGTGAGTATACTGAGTATACCATCGAGGTCATACACTCGGGGCTCCCCGTCGTCTTTGTCGACACCCCTGACGGGGCAGCCATCACCAGCAAAGAAGACTGGCTAAAGAAAGCAAACATCAAAATCGTAGGTACCGATGGCACACTCATGCACGAGGGCACCGCAGCCATCAAGGGGCGCGGCAATACATCGTGGGGATTTCCCAAGAAGTCATACTCACTCAAACTTGACGACAAGGCATCCATATTGGGCATGCCAGAACATAAACGCTGGGTACTACAAGCCAACTGGATGGACCGTACATTACTACGCAACCGTGTAGCCTTCAAATTAGGCGAGTGCACACTACCCTACTCCCCACGCAGTGAATACGTAGAACTCATTCTCAACGGTAAGCACATGGGCAACTACCTCCTATGCGAACAAATACGCGTAGACGAAAACAGAGTCAACATACACCCCCTCACGGATACTGACGAGGACATCCCGGGAGGATACCTCATGGAAATCGACAAGAACTACGACGAGGCGAGCAAGTTCCGCTCTGCAGTGAGAGACTTCCCTTACATGTTCAAGAGCCCCGACGAGGAGGAACTTACCGACACCATGTTCCATTATATGCAGAACTTCATCAACGAGATGGAACACCACCTATACGACGACTTCTACTCCCGCAAATGGACCGAGTATATCGACATGGAGTCGTTCGTCGACTTTTGGTTTGCAGCCGAACTCACCTCCAACTCTGAATACGGCTGGCCAAAGAGCACCTACATGTATAAAGATCGGGGAGGCAAACTCTGCGCAGGACCCATCTGGGACAACGACTGGTATACCTTCATACCTGCCAGTAGCCAACAATATGTACTAAAGAAACTCCTCTACTACCCAGAGTTATTCAAGGATAGAGAGTTTGTCACTATCGTAAAAGAACGTTGGCCCGCAGCAAAGGAGCGATTCAAAACAGTAATCGACTTTATCGACACTGAAGCCCAACGCATCAAAAGTTCGGACAGGATGAACATCTCCATGTGGCCTATATCGCAACGCGTCAATTATGACGAAACACTTCCCTTCGACGAGGCGGTATACAAGCTCAAGCAAGCCTATACCACCAAACTCAACTGGCTCGACCGCAAGATATCGGCCATGCCATGAGATCGCTCCGTACTTTTATCGCAAAAAGTATATGCATTCTCGAAAAAAAACAATACCTTTGCTTGATCGCATGTGCGCAAGCACACATAAGAAGCGAGCACAAATGGTTAAGAAACAAAAATAAAAGGACTTAAAAGCAACAGATTATCATGAAAAGGAGAGCACTCACAACCCTGTTGGCATCATTATGCCTCAGCACATTGCCCGTGGCAATGAATGCCCAGCACAACCTCGATGTAGACCGCACAAAGTATACGGACTACACAGAGACATCAAACCCCGACTGGTCACTCATGACACCCAGCCGCGCTGAAGGCGGAGCTGCACGAGCGCATACACGAGCCCGACGCCCCGACCATGTGAACAATGCCGAGACGAAACACTTCCCACCCGTATTCAACCAAGCTGGCGGATCGTGCGGATCGGCATCGAGAATATGCTACATGTTCAGCTACGAGCTGGCCGCCTACCGCGACCTTGATGGCTCAAAGCCCGAGAACTACTACCCCTCACACTTCGTATGGCTACACACCAACTCGCAATCAGGTGTCACTGACCAAGGAAAAGACGCCTTCGTGACTCAGGTGGGAGTACCTTCAGCAGCAACCTATGGCGGACAAACCTATTCATCGCTCTTCGGCTACCAGGAAGAGACCAACGAGGACTTCGGTTGGATGCAAGGATATGACAAATGGTACGAGGCCATGCATAACCGTATGCTCAAGCCCATGAACTTCCCCGTAAGCGTGGCTACCGAAGAGGGACGCGAGGCGGTAAAAAATTGGCTATGGAACCATAATGGCGACAACGACTTCGCCGCTGGAGGTATATGTGGTATCGGTGTGGCATCGGCATGCGAATCACAAGAAATACCCAACACACCTAACAACAGCAAAATAGGTGTAGCCGGGATGCAGTATGTGAAGCATTGGGGAGCCACAGTAGACCACGCCCTCACCATCGTGGGATATGACGACCGCATAGAATTTGACATCGACGGCGACGGCATATATGGAGAGCCCGAAGCCGACGAGCTGGGCGCATGGATCATCGTCAACTCATGGGGACTATGGGCCAACAAGGGATTTATCTATTGCCCCTATGCCAAGGGTATGCCCACAAAGAGCAGTACCCTCAGCGCCAACGCCTGGATGCCCGAAATATATCGTGTACGCAAAGACTATCGCCCCTTGCGCACCATCAAACTGGAAATGGATTATAGCCACCGAAGCGAGATAGCACTGAGCGCAGGCGTCAGCGCCGACATCAATGCAACAGAACCAGAGAAAACAACCCCCTTCGTACACTTCTCGTATGCCGGTGACGGCAAGAATGGATCGGCCAACCCAGCACCAGAAATCCCCATGCTGGGACGCTGGGCAGATGGCAAGCTGCATACTGAGCCCATGGAATTTGGCTACGACCTCACCGACCTCACCGACGGATATGACATGAGCCAACCGCTCAAATACTTCTTCATCGTAAATAGCCGCTCATGGGCAAAGGGTAAGGGCACCATACACAATGCCTCGATCATCGACTACCGAATGGATGCAAAGGGCATAGAGACCCCCTTTGGCATAGGAGAAGGCATAGAAATAAAGAATGCCGGTGACAAGACCATCATCTCGGTCATCGTACAGGGCAGCAACTACTATGCGCCACAAAATGCAGCATTTAATGGTACCACACTCACTTGGCAAGCACCTATGACTTCAGGGCGTACCGTGAAAGCCTATCGTATATATTGCAACGGCACCTTTGAGACCGAAATAGAAGCTACATGCACCGACTATACACCTGGCAAACCCGTCGCCATGGGCGAATATAGTGTGAGCGCACTCTATGCAGATGGTAACGAATCGGCATCAGCCATCGCGCGTATACCCGTGGCCCTCCCCGAGAAGAATGTGGGCATCAAGTTTGCAAAATCGGGCTTCACCATCCCTAGCATTATGGCGACCCACTACAAGCAGGCTACCATCGAATTCTGGATTAAACCCACCTCACTCAGCAACTGGAACCAGGCTGGAGGTCCCGGATGGGGTACCTTCATGTTCCACACCGATGGAAGCGGAAAATACACCGCAGGATGGGATACTAGCAACCGCACCGAAACAGCAAGTTCGATGCTTAAGACGGGTACATGGTCACATGTCGCTATCGTAGTAGACAACAAGAAAACAACCATCTATATCAACGGAGTCGTACAAGGTGGAGGAGAATCAAAAACCTATAGTGGTATAGGCGGATTCGGCGACTTGGCATTCGCATCAAGTGGTAACGGAGCACAAGATGCCGTATACGACGAGATACGCATATGGAACACGGCACGCACACGCACCGAAATCAATGGAAATAAGAATATAACCTTCACTGGAAGCGTCATGCCACAAGGCCTCATCGCCTATTTCAATGGTGCACTCATCACCGACAAGGATGGCACACAACGACTCTTCGACTGCGTAGGAGGACACCATGCCACACTGCAGGGCAACTACACCATAGAAGACAAGAACATGCCTACGATGAAGACTCCTACCGAGGCGCTGAGCATCAGCATCAACGCCCCAAAGGCTACCGTATATGCAGGCATACCTGTGACACTGAGTGCAACACATAGCCCATCGGTCAACAACATCACATGGACCGCAGCAGAAGCTGGTATCACCAACCTCACCGCAGAAAAGCCCGCACTCACGTTCACCAAAGCGGGCACACACACCGTGACCGCAACAGCCACAAGTGCCAATGGTAAAACAGCTTCTGCGACACTCAGCATCAACGTACAAGAGGCTCCGAAGCCAGATGCAACCTTCACCATGACCGCCATAGAAAGCGTAACTGCAGGAGAGCGCATCACCTTCCATGTCAAGACTCCACAAATGGGATACACCTACCAATGGAGCATGCCTGGCGCAGACAATAGCAAAGGTACAACAGCAAGCTTTGCCACCAGCTACCAACGAGCAGGTACATACAAGGTAACACTCACCGTGACATCACCCACAGGCACCAAGGCAAGCCATGAGGAAACAATCAACGTCGTAGAGGTAGCTCCCAAAGCAGACTTCACGGTATCTCCAGCCATAGTCCTCAAAGGCGAAGCTGTCACACTCTCCGATAAGAGTCTATACTCCCCCACAAACAGAATATGGACCCTCAGAAACGGATATACCAACTATATTGTATATGCCGATACCAATAGCGTAGCCATCAATGAGCCTGGTATATATAACGTGACACTTGATGTTTCCAACAACTCGGGCAAACATAGCCTCACTCGCGAACGCAGCATCATCGTCACCAACGCCGATAGCAAGAACGGCTTGCAGTTCTCATACGATGACGCAACGGTCACCGCCCCAAAGAGCCCCTTCAGCGCAGAGCAAAAAGCTTGGACCATAGACTGGTGGATGAATAGCGCATGGCCTACCGACAATACCAACGGCATAGGTGATAGCGAAGAGACCATGCTCATCAAGACAATGGGAGGAGGCAAGATGCAACTCTTCGTCAATAACAAAAGTGTCATCACTACAGACGGATATATAATCCCAGGAGAATGGCATCACTATGCTGTAGTCTTCGGCAATAGCAAAGTACGATTCTACCGAGATGGAGCGCTCTTCATCTCACGCCCCCTCTCAAGCACAACACCAGAGTTACAGAAGTTCCGCATAGGAGGCACTGAAACACCCTTCAAGGGAGGTATTGATGAGTTGCGTGTATGGAGAACAGATCTCACGGAAGAACAACTACAAGCGCACGCCAATGAGCCTATTGAAGATGTTGCTGCGGCAGAGGCAAGTAACCTCGTACTCTACTACAACTTCAACCAAAGCGGAGGCGATGTAAAGGACGCTACCACAAATGCCAACCATGGCGTACGCACAAACTTCGGCCCTGACGGTGACGCATGGGCATTATCAAAAGGCGTATTCTGTCTCTCATTCGGACAAAATGCCGAGGAAGATATCACATCCAAGTACCTCGTCAACTATACCAGGGCTTTCGCCAATAGCGGAAAGAGCGTAAACAAATCCAACTCTACCCGCTTCCTCGGCCTCTCAAAGTGGACCTTAGAGAACACCATCACTGCCAATAATATCACCACAGGCGCACATGTAGATAAGGAAAAGAGCGAATGTCTCACCGTCACTACAGAGTGGGACGGATTTGCCACTAAACTTACCGACCATAAAGTATTCCAAACAATCACTTTACCCGCGGGATACTATACCTTCTCAACGGAGTATCATCCCGTACATGAAGGACAATGCGGAAATTCATACCTCGCAGTAGCCGAAGGCAAAACTCTTCCCATCACCGAGAATATCAGTGAAGCCATCGCCTATAGCGCCATGAAGGAAAAGGGCTCGGCAAGTGGAGCATCTGTAAGCTTCGTACTCACCGATAAGACCACCATCAGCCTCGGACTACTTATCAATATGAGCGGAAAGTCATGCATGGCACTGCAGAAATTCATCCTTACCGGAGGTGTAGTGAATATTATCGGTACCACCAAAGAGATTCCGATGAATGTGGAGAACATCGAGATTGACATCACTCCAACCGCTCCCAAGGGTATTTACGACCTCATGGGACGACGCATCAGCACACATAGTACTGACACGCATACCTTAGCACCAGGTATCTATATCATTGATGGACGGAAGGTCGTAGTGAAATAA
This sequence comes from Bacteroidaceae bacterium, assembly GCA_045612925.1. Taxonomy (GTDB): domain Bacteria; phylum Bacteroidota; class Bacteroidia; order Bacteroidales; family Bacteroidaceae; genus UBA1189. Next base: position 28,019 of record JAZKZX010000017.1, on the reverse strand, counting down.
TGCTCGCATAGACATTATCACACAAACAAAAGAAAGGAGATGGGCCGACCCATCTCCTTTTTCATTCATTGTTTATCAATCTTTTAATGAACTACTTTTAACCCTACAAACACGGTGCGAGGTTGTGTAGGGCCATAAAAATATCCCGAGTCACGGAACTCACCACTATCCAGATCAGGCTGAAAGTGATTCAAGATATTTTGTACGCCTGTATTAACCTGCAACTTGATATGGTCGTGCAATATAAAGGTATAGTTAAACTTAACATTGAGATCAAAAAAGTCAGGCGTGGTCTCCATACGATCCTCACTGATGTAACCAGGCATCATCACAGAGGGCGCATAGTGAGGCACTATCATCGAGCCCGTATAGGTTCCCGAAAGCGAGAAGTCGAAGTTCTTGACCGGCTCGGAGGTAAAGGTGAAATAGCCATAGTAATCAGGAGTGCGCATCATGCGACGGGTAAATTGTCCCTCAGACCACTCCTCCGCATCGGTATAACGACTGCGTTGAGCCGTGAAGCCAAGGCTTAGGACTGCCTCTTTACCATGGGCAATCTTGGCATCAAGGTTGGCGCCATATACACGGGCGCCACTACCATTACGACGCTCCTTGATGGCATAGCCTTCGGCATTGTGTCCTATATCTTCAAGAATAAACACATGGTCAAGCCCCGTGTAGAATCCCTCAACGAGCACATTAGCCTGCCAATGTCCAAAGGAGGTGGTATAGTCCACCGAACCACTATAGCTATTGGAACGCTCTTCTCGCAAACCGTCAGCCAAGGTAATAAGTACTCCCTCGCCACCCACTGCCGTAACATGAAGATCCTCGTCATATGCTTGAGGAGCGCGGAAACCCGTTGAATAAGTCAAGCGAGCCTGAAACTTTTCTTGAGGCTTATACAGAAGATTCACACGCGGAGAGAAAATAGGATGATCAATAAGATTATGATTATCTACACGTCCACCAGCAAGAAGGGTAAAGTCTGATAGTTTCCATTCATTCTGAACAAAAGCACTTGCGATACGAACATCTTGCTGCATGTCGCGCTGGTAACCGACCATAATATCATGCAATGCATTATGCTGATACTCCACGCCCGTCGTAAACACAGAAGGAGCAAACAAGAAACGCCCATAGTTGCCCACATACATGGCACCCGATACCCATGTAAGGTCATTGGTCTTACCATAAGCCGAAGTATCGCGCTGGGCACCATAGTAACTATCACGATCAGTATGCTGCACCGAGGTATAAGCCGAAAGTTTGTGCTTGTATCCATCCAAAAAATGGTCATAACTTACACCACCACTATTAATAATATGCTTTGTCTGCTCTGTGATATCAGTTTGGTGGGGTTGCAAGTCAAATTTATTTCCTCCACGACGCAGTTCGTTGGTGGTGTGATACTCTATGTTCAAGCGACCAAACTGCGTAGGACGATAGTAAGCTCGAAAACCAAAAGTATTCATATTGAGCAGTCCCAATTCTGAGAACGAGTCACCATTATGGTCGTAAGGATTGCGATTGCGATAAGTCTGATACATGGCAATACCATAGGAATTGTCCTTGCCCACGAGCGATACATTAGCTCCCATATACTGTTCCCATGACTTTCCACCAATGTGCGACAACATACTGCTCACCTGGAACGAATTGCTAATGGGATCCTTAGTAATGATATTTATTGTACCACCTACGGCATTAGCACCGAAGAGAGCCGACCCTCCTCCACGCACCACCTCCACACGGTCGACCATATTGGCAGGTATCTGCTCTAAGCCATATACACCACCTAAAGCACTGATGATGGGACGAGAATTGATAAGTATCTGTGAGTAAGGTCCATCAAGTCCGTTTATGCGTACTTGCGGAAAACCGCAGTTCTGACAATTATTCTCGACTCTCAATCCTGCTTGGAAATTGAGCGACTTGGCAAGGTCGGTACTATTGACCGTCTCAAACAATATCGGACTAATTACATTGACTACCACAGGAGCATCACGACGACTTACCTCACTACGACTCGCTGATACAACCACCTCGTCAACCATAAAATTCTCCTCCTCAAGAGGGAAATGCACTACTGCCATGTACTCACCACCCACTACAATCGTCTTCTCCATAGTCTTATATCCCACCGCTGACACACGCAACACATAGGAGGCTTCAGCAAGTCCTTTAAATTGAAACTGTCCAGCTTCATTCGACATAGTACCTTTTTCGGTCCCTACAATAAGCACTGTTGCAAATGGGACACTCTCCTCTGAATCCTTTTCTATAACATGACCCGAGATCATGTAGCCCTCTTTGATCTCTGCAGAGGGAACAACCTTCACCCCGCCAGAAAACAATAACTGAACGCCCATAACAAGCGTAAATAATAAAAACGTCGCTCTTTTCATCATTCTTTAGATTTATTCTTTTTATACTATTTAGACTCATTTCAAACAACCGACCGCAAAGGTAGAGATTTTCAGACAATATCCAAACAATATTTTATGATTATTTATACGTTTTCTAAACAAAAATAATAGTAAACGAGACGCACTATACGCATTTTGCAATATACAAATAACAAAACAAAAGTTGTTTAGCACAGCAGAGACAAAGCAAGGACGCAAGATATAATATCCTCAAAAAACAAAAGATCTCAAAGAGCTAATCATACACTTATAACATCAAAAACAACCGGTGGAATGGGCTCTTTTTCTATATATCTATATCATTAAATGAGGGACAAAGAACCTATTGAACATTCTTTTCAATCCACACAATATAAAGTTTTCACCCCTATATTTAATGATTTTACCCCATATAAACATTTTGCCCCTACATCAGTGTTTATAACCTTGAATTAGCAAACATTAGAAATAAAGAACGAACTTTGCAAGCAAAAGAACATCAATCGTAACATTACAATGATTAAGCATTATTTGAACCATGTGGAGAATGCCTTTAAGAGTTATTGGGATTCTCCCGCTATTACCAACTATGGTAAGAATACTTTCACTTTTGGCCAGGTAGCCACAAACATCGAAAAGTTACACATCTTGTTGGAAGAGGCCGGCGTAAGAAAGGGCGACAAGATTGTGCTCTGTGCCAAGAATTCTGCCGAGTGGGCAGCCTCGTTTATTGCTATCGCGACATTTGATGGCGTCATGGTCCCCCTACTCAATGACTTCCTTCCTGAAAGCATACAGAACTTGACTAACCACTCTGACGCAACAGCCATCTTCACAGAGCCTGAAATTTGGGAAAAGATGAATGCCAAGGAGATGCCAAACATAAACATTGCCATTAATATCCTTGATTTTACTCCTATATATACTAAGGACAGCAAGGTGGATGCTGCGGCATTCCATGAGAAGTGTGAAGAAATTTTCACCAAGCGTTTCCCTGAAGGTGTGAAACCTGAACACATCAGCTATCCCACAGGTAATCTTGACGAATTGGAGCTTATCAACTACACATCAGGTACGACCAGTGACCCGAAGGGTGTAATGTTATCTGCACGTTCAATCAGTTCAAATGTGGATTTTGCCATAAAGCATATGCCCAACCAGCCCGGTTGGCACATTCTATCAATGTTGCCCTTGGGCCACATGTATGGTATGGCATTCGAATTCCTCTACCCCTTGGCCACAGGCTGCCACATATTCTTCTTAGGCAAGACTCCTACTCCCTCTGTGCTTATCAAGGCTTTGGCTGAAGTGAAGCCCTACATGCTCGTGACCGTTCCTCTCGTAGTAGAGAAGATTTTCAAGGGCAAAGTGATGCCTACACTTAACAAGCCTTTAATGAAGGTATTAACAGCAATCCCCGGCATCAACAAGATCATCTATAACAAGGTACGCACCAAGTTACTCACCACTTTTGGTGGCAACCTTGAGCGTGGTAGCCTCATCGTAGGCGGCGCAGCCATCAACGAAAAGGTAGAGAAATTGATGAAGAAGATGCACTTCCCCTATACCGTGGGTTATGGAATGACTGAGTGCGGTCCGCTCATCTGCTACCGCAACTGGAAGACCTTTGCCATGCGTTCATGCGGCCAAAAGGTTGAGCGCGTAGAGGTGCGTATCGACTCGGAGAATCCCCGTAGCGTAGTGGGCGAGATTCAGATCAAGGGAGACAATGTGATGATGGGATACTACAAGAATCCCGAAGCTACGAAGGCTACCTTCACCGAAGATGGTTGGCTCAAGAGTGGCGACTTGGGCATAGTAGATGCTGACGGCAATGTATTTATCAAGGGCCGCTCGAAGAACATGATCCTCAGCGCTAGCGGACAGAATGTGTTCCCCGAGGAAATTGAGGACAAGTTTAACAGCCTCCCACTCGTGGCTGAATCAATCGTCATTAGCCGAGGCAACAAGATTGTAGCCCTCGTAGTGCCCGATATGGACGCATTCAAAAAGCTCGAAGGGAACACCCAAAGCGTTGAAGAAATACTGAATGAATACTTAAAGCAAGTGAATGCCGAGCTGCCTGCCTATAGTAAGGTTAACCTCGTAGAGCGCCACGACGAGCCTTTCGAGAAGACTCCAAAGCGCAGTATCAAACGATTCCTCTATTCGTAAACAGTGCGGAACAGATCAACCTAACTATGACTTTTGGAGGGGTGTGTCAGACTTTGGCACACCCCTTTCTTCTTTATTTCTTACAAAACATCTAATTTTCAGTGCAAGAGTGCAGAATTATGCGAAGAAATTTATACTTTTGCTCTTCGAAAACGGAATAGTAGATGAATTTCTTCGCACAGTTCATACCTCGATACTTGCTGACTAAACGCAGCCTCACCATTATGGTGACTTCTGCGGCAGCATTCGCGTTCCTTTTTATTATTATATATAAGCCTTTCAATGTAGAGCACTGGGCTGAGGTTTCAAGGTTTGTATTCGTAGCTTGCGTGTTGGGTATCGTACTGCTCGGCATGAGTATTGCAGCCATCAGTCGCATCATCATGTGCTACTATGCCAAGAAAAACACCATCACCTATCTCAAGTATATCGTGTGGGTTTTTGTAGAACTAGTGCTAATGTCGGTTGCATTTACTATCTGTTCTACACTTACGGGAGTGCAACTCGATATAGTAGAAGCTTTTGAGAAATCGTTACTCAACACCTCGCTCATCCTACTCATACCCTACATCGTCTGCATCACCGCCCTCACCTTACAGGATCGCAATGAGCGCCTACGCGAAATAGAGGACGACTATGACAAAGCAATGCAAGAGCGTGCCGAGACAAAAAACATTATTTCTTTCTATGATGAGCGTGGCGAACTTCAATTCTCTGTCACCAAGGAAAATCTGCTCTATGTAGAGAGTGCCGACAATTACATCAACATCTGGTACATGAAGGGCAGCATGCCCAAGAAGCTCATACTACGCAACACATTGAAGCGAACAGCCGAGCTACTTATCGACACGCATGTAATGCGGTGCCACCGGGGCTATATGGTCAATATGGAGCAAGTAAAGGTTCTACGCCGCGAGAAGGGCTACTTCTTCCTCGAGTTGGGCATCGAGGGCGTAAAGGATATCCCCGTATCGAAAACTTATGGAGACGCCGTGCTAAAATGGTTATCCATGTAGCGAACAATTTATTCCTTTTTACATTATATAAAGGAAAAATAACCTTTTTAGAATGCCGTTTGCGATTTTAAAACCTTCCCAAGGTAACAAATCTCATGGTTATAGTAAAGTTTTACACTAAATTGCGTGGTAAAATGAATAAATTGTTGTACCTTTGTCGCCCGATTGGCTATGTCCACCCGGATACGACCAAAAAAACAGAGCAAAATGGGCAAGTTTGACAGTTATAAAATAGACCTACGAGGCATGCGAGAGGTAAACTCCTCTTACAGCTGGGGCATTGATAACGAGTTTTTTGCCCTTATTGATGGACCCGAAGTACAGAAGGGAAAGGTAAAGGTGACACTTGATGTACATCGTAGTGTAGATGTATACGAGTTAAGTTTCGCCATCGATGGTGAGATAGTCGTAATATGCGACCGTTGCCTCGATGAAATGGACCTTGACATACATACAACGGGTGAGTTGCAGGTAAAACTGGGCGCTGACTATGGTGAACAGGGCGATATGGTGATAATCCCTGAATCAGAAGGAGTTATCAACGTCGCTTGGTACATTTATGAGTTTATCGCCCTTGCCATACCGATGAAGCATGTTCATGCACCCGGTAAATGCAACAAAGAAATGTCTGGCAAACTGAGTAAGCATTTGCTGCGCACAACCGACGATGAAGACTTTGAAGGCGGTGAAGCGATTACATTCAGCGATGAGTCAGACGAAGCGGATACACCTATAGATCCGCGCTGGGAAGGTTTAAAGAAAATAATTAATAATTAAAACTAAAAGAAATGGCACATCCTAAAAGAAGACAATCGAAGACTAGAACTGCCAAGAGAAGAACTCACGACAAGGCAGTAGCTCCTACATTGGCCATCTGCCCCAACTGCGGCGAGTGGCATGTATTCCACACTGTATGCGGCGCTTGCGGCTACTATCGTGGAAAGTTGGCTATCGAGACAGCAGCTGCAGTTTAATTTGCGGCATTCTGAGAGTTAAGAGTGAAGAGTTAAGAGTTAAGAGTTTTCCGTATGGTGACTTTTTGCTCTTCACTCTTCACTCTCACTTTTAACTCTTCTCTTTTAACTTTTAACTCAAAAAGAAGTGCACAAAGCAGGATTCGTAAATATCGTGGGAAACCCCAATGTGGGTAAGTCGACGCTGATGAACAAGTTTGTCGGCGAGCGCATCTCTATCGCCACCTTCAAGGCACAGACCACCCGCCATCGTATCATGGGTATCGTCAATACAGAAGACATGCAGATTGTCTTCTCCGACACACCTGGTGTGCTGAAGCCCAACTACAAGTTGCAAGAGTCGATGCTCCAGTTCTCTGAATCGGCCTTGCAGGATGCCGATGTTCTCGTCTACGTGACCGACGTAGTGGAGAAGATCGACAAGAACCAGGACTTCCTACAGAAGGTACAACGCATGAATGTGCCCATCCTACTGCTCATCAATAAGATTGACATGAGCAACCAGAAGGAGCTGACCGCGTTGGTGGAGAGCTGGCACGAGCTGCTGCCCCAGGCAGAGATCATCCCCATCTCGGCATCGAACAACTTCAATGTCGACGTGGTACTCCGCCGCATCAAGGAACTCCTTCCCGACAGTCCTCCCTTCTTCGACAAGGACCAGCTGACCGACAAGCCCGCTCGCTTCTTCGTTACCGAGATCATCCGCGAGAAGATACTCCTCTACTACGACAAGGAGATACCTTATGCCTGTGAGGTGAGCGTGGAGCAGTTCAAGGAGACCGAGAAGAACATCCACATCAATGCCGTCATCTATGTGGAACGCGAGTCGCAGAAGGGCATCATCATCGGCAACCAGGGCAAGGCGCTGAAGAAGGTGATGACCGAGGCACGCCGCACGCTGGAGCAGTTCTTCGGCAAGAGCATCTATCTCGAGACCTTTGTAAAAGTTGATAAGGACTGGCGCAACTCTGACAAGGAACTGCGCAGTTTTGGATATAACCTTGAATGAGGGAAGAGAGCAGCAGAACAGCCTCGTCCCCTTTAACTCTTAACTCTTAATCAAGAACATGGGAAATTTAGTAGCTATCGTAGGACGCCCCAATGTAGGTAAGTCCACACTGTTTAACCGCTTCACGCAGACTCGCCACGCCATCGTGGCCGATGAGGCTGGTACCACACGCGACCGTCAGTATGGTAAGTGCGAATGGACGGGTCGCGAGTTCTCTATCGTTGACACCGGTGGTTGGGTAGTCAACTCTGATGATATCTTTGAAGAGGAGATACGCAAGCAAGTGCTCATCGCCGTAGAGGAGGCCGATGTAGTGCTCTTCCTCGTCGACGTGCAGAATGGTGTCACCGACCTCGACATGCAGGTGGCCTCTATCCTCCGCCGCGCGAAGACACCCGTCATCCTCGTATCGAACAAGACCGACAACTACGATCTGCAATACAATGCTGCCGAGTTCTACTCACTCGGTCTGGGCGATCCCTTCTGTGTGTCGGCACTCACCGGTAGCGGCACGGGCGACCTGCTCGATATGGTAATAGACAAACTCCCTGCCCCCACCCCCGACGAGGAAACCGAGGAGATACCCCGCTTTGCCGTTGTAGGACGTCCCAACGTAGGTAAGAGCTCTATCGTGAATGCCTTCATCGGCGAGGACCGCAACATCGTGACCAACATCGCCGGTACCACCCGCGACTCTATCTATACGCGCTACACCAAGTTTGGCTTCGACTTCTACCTCGTCGACACCGCCGGTATCCGCAAGAAGGGCAAGGTGAACGAGGACCTCGAGTTCTACTCTGTGATGCGCTCTATCCGCGCCATCGAGAATGCCGACGTGTGTATCCTCATGATAGACGCTACACGCGGTATCGAGAGCCAGGACCTCAACATCTACTCGCTCGTCCAGCGCAACCAGAAGGGGCTCGTGGTGGTCATCAACAAGTGGGACCTCGTGGAGGACAAGAGCACCAAGGCCATGAAGTATTTCGAGGACACCATCCGTGAGCGCTTCGCCCCCTTCGTGGACTTCCCCATCATCTTCGCCTCGGCTCTCACCAAGCAGCGCATCTTCAAGGTGCTCGAGATGGCCAAGGAGACCTATCTGAACCGCACCACCAAGGTGAGCACCGCCAAACTCAACGAGGAGATGCTGCCCATCATCGAGGCTACACCTCCCCCCTCAAACAAGGGTAAGTACATCAAGATCAAGTACTGCATGCAGCTGCCTGGTACCCGCGTACCCTCGTTCGTGTTCTTTGCCAACCTTCCGCAGTATGTGAAGGAGCCCTACAAGCGCTTCCTCGAAAACAAGATACGCGAGCGCTGGAACTTCACCGGTACACCGATAAATATTTACATTCGTCAGAAGTAATGCAACTTTTCGACACACAAATTAATCCATGGAGGCACCCTGACTGGGTGCCTCCATTTTATGTCTACTGTATCTGAAGTTACTTGATAAAATCCTTACTAATCTCTATCAGTTCTTTTTTAATCGCTCCACGAATGAAAAATCTCAAAACAAGTTTTGGGTTCTCTCGCCTTGCACTAACATTAATCTGCCTTGCAGCTTGAAATTAGGCTGCGGCTCGGAAAAACCCAAAACAAGTTTTGGTTTTTCTCTCGCCTTGCACTAATTTTGTCCTTCGTTGTTATGAAAAAGGTTGCGATACAAGGATTTGAAGGGTCGTATCATGATATTGCTACGAGGCTCTTCTTTAAAGATGAGGAGATACAACTCATCTGCTGTGAGACATTCGGCGAAGTGTTTGCCGCCATGGCCAATGATAGTGATGTGGTGGCTCTTGTAGCGATAGAGAACACTATTGCCGGGAGCCTGCTGCATAACTATGAATTACTGCGTGAGAGTGGAGCGGTAATCATAGGTGAACAGAAACTGCGCATCGCCCACTGTGTATGCTGCTTGCCCGATGAAGACTGGGCAGACTTACACGAGGTGCACTCTCACCCTGTAGCATTGGCGCAATGTGAGTCTTTCCTACAACAACACCCCGAGTTGAAAGCAGTACAAGCAGAGGATACAGCACTCAGTGCAAAAGAGATTATGGAACAGCAGCGCAGAGGACATGCAGCAATTTGCTCAGTACATGCTGCCAAGATGTACGGGATGCGCATATTGCAAGAGAGTATCGAGACGAACAAACATAACTTTACGCGTTTCTTGGTGATTGCAGACCGCTGGCGTGTAGACGAACTGAAATCGGAAGGCATAGGGTGTCTGCCCGACAAGGCTAACATCGTATTCTCACTCCCGCACGAGGAGGGTAGTTTGTCCCAGGTCCTCTCTATCTTTACCTTCTACCGCATCAACCTGACAAAGATTCAGTCACTCCCCATCATCGGGCGCGAGTGGGAGTATATGTTCTATGTAGATGTTACCTACAATGACTACACCCGATTCCGCCAAAGCATCGATGCCGTTCGACCACTCACCAAGGAACTGACCATATTGGGCGAGTACAGGGCCTTTGAAAGCCACCGGTAAGAAGGGGAACAAGAGATTATCCATAGATACACCCTGCACGAAGAGAGGTATTTGCTTCTCTTCGTTGCATTAATACCCAAGAACGCCTATAGCTATCCGAAGAAGAGATAACCGATAAAGATAGCCGAGATGATGCCTGCCAAGTCGGCAATGAGTCCGCAGGTGACGGCATGGCGGGTCTTGCGTATACCTACGCTACCGAAATATACGGCAAGGATATAGAAGGTGGTATCTGTGGCTCCTTGAAAGAGGCAGGCCAAGCGTCCCACGAAGGAGTCGGCCCCATAGGTAGTCATAGCATCTACCATGAGTCCGCGTGCTCCACTGCCGCTGAGCGGCTTCATCAGCGCCGTAGGCAAGGCACCTACAAATTCAGTATCGCCACCCACGAGGGCTACACACCAAGCGATGCCGTCGATAAGAAAATCCATAGCTCCCGATGCACGAAACACCCCGATAGCTACAAGTATGGCCACGAGATAGGGGATAATGCGCACAGCTGTATGGAATCCCTCCTTGGCGCCCTCGATGAAGGTGTCGTAAACATTGATTTTCTTGCGCATGCCTGCTATAATGAAGCAAGCAATAATAGCACATAAGAACACGTTAGCAAAAGTCGACGACACCACATCCATCTGTTCTCGCGGCATAGTACTGAAGCCCCAAATGATAAGTGCTACCAAAGTACATAAAGCCCCAAGGAAGAGTATCAGTGTGCGATTGAAGAGATTGATACGCTGATAGAGGCAGGTAACGATAAGCCCCACTACAGTGGAGAAGAAGGTTGCAAGGAGTATGGGGACGAACACATCAGTAGGTTGTGCGGCACCCATCTGGGCACGATACACCATGACGCTGATAGGTACAAGCGTGAGCCCCGATGTATTGAGCACGAGGAACATAATCATGGGATTAGTAGCCGTATCTTTCTTCGTATTCAGTTCTTGCAACTGCTCCATCGCCTTCAATCCCATGGGTGTAGCAGCATTGTCAAGTCCCAACATATTGGCTGCAAAATTCATAAAAATGGTACCTGTCACCGGATGCCCCTTGGGGATATCTGGAAAGATCTTCGAGAACACAGGAGCCAACCAACGGGCAACAACATTGACCACCCCGCCCTTCTCGCCGATGCGCATGATGCCGAGCCATAGGGTGAGTACACCTGTAAGACCAAGCGAAATCTCGAACGCAGACTTTGCCGATGAAAAGGTCGAATTCATGATGGCAGGGAACACCTCCGTATCGCCAAAAAATATAAGACGCACAAGTGCCACTGCAAAGGCAACAAGGAAGAAGGCTATCCAAATATAGTTAAGTACCATAAACCGTTCTATTGTAGATTATGCGCTGCGAAGATAATAAAAACGAGGGAATAAATCTCCACAAGAGGTATAAAAGTAGCATTTATTGCCATTACTACACCCAAAGGTGTAAAAACATGCTTAAGAAATGAAAAAATACTATTAATTTTGCAGCATACAAGATTTTTGAGGATGAAGAGAAAACTGTTTGTCATATTGAGTTGCATGCTAATAGCCATAGGCGTATGGGCAGAGGAGGCGAAGACTATTGATGTGACTTTCTCGAATTATCCCAAAGGCACCCAATACGCCGACAATGAAGAACATGTACTGAGCGAAGAGTTGACGATTTACACAACTGATTGTTTTTTCACTGAACAACTGCGCATATACTCAAGTACAACATACAATGGTTTTGTCATCTCAGCACCGCTCTCTGGGCCAATCACAGAGATGACATTCAACGCTGCGTATGAAACAGGAGGAGATATCCTTGAGGTATACGGAAGCACAGACAGCGAGAATTGGACTTTAGTAAAAAGTGTTAATGTGGATTACTCATTTTGGTGGGATTATAAAGTATCATTCCAAAACTATAATTTCACCTACTTCAAACTTGATGTAAAAGGAAACAATCAACTACGAATCAAGTCCATGTCAGTAACCTATGTCAGCGACGACAACAATAGTGGTGGCAATGAAGGAGGGAGCGACGAAGGTGACAACGAAGGAGAAGGTAATGAAGGAGACAATGAAGGCGAAGGCAGCGAGAATGAAAAGATTGAAATTGTCCTCCCGACATTTAGTCCCTACTCTACCACCTTTGACACTGAAATGCTGAATGTTTCCATTCGTACGACAGAAGGTTGTGATATCTACTATACCACCGATGGCACCACGCCATCGTACACTGATGCCAACAGCTACAACGGCACTAAAGGCAACGAAATCACCATCTATGCTTCGGAAGCCCCCGTCACATTGAAAGCCATAGCCGTAAACCCTGCTACAGGAGAATGCAGTGACATCAGTCGTGCTGCTTATTTCTACACCGCTCCATCCGTCCCTGATGACACTCCTGAATCTTCAACCAACGATGGTTCAATCAATAACCCCTATACCGTAGTAGAGGTCAAGAATATAACCCCGTGGACCGCGAGTGGCTGGGTAAAAGGCACCATCTATGGAGCAATGACGAAAGATATAAGCACCACCATAACCACCAACATTAACACGACTACGAATATAGTAATAGGAGACGAGAATAATCATATCCCTATTCAACTCACCGAGAATGAAGATATTAAAGCCAAAATCAACTTGGTAGAGCATCCCTACTTTAGAGGAAAGGAGCTGCTTATAGAAGGGAAGATAGGCGAATACGGGAGATCATCTGCAGTAACATCCCCCACCAACTACAAAATCATTTACGAAGTCCCTATCAACCGTTTTGGCTATGCCACACTATATCTCGACATGCCAGCAAAGGTACCCACAGGAAGTACCGCCTACTACTGTACCACGGATAATGACATAGCACGCTTGATACCCATAGAAGGGAATATTATCCCCGACAGTGTAGGAGTTATCCTCGAATTTGAGAGCAACACCACCTGCACACTCACTTACACTACAGAAACAAATAGTCATGAAGAGGGCATCATCGCTCAAAATCAGTTGGTTGGGTTTGCCACCGACTCGGTAGTCTTCATGGAGAGTAATGCCTATTATGCACTCAACTCCAAGGATGGGAAGTTAGGCTTCTACAAACCTCAAAATTCAATAGACGGCGTATTTGTCGCCAAAGCCTACAAAGCCTATTTACAGATTCCAACGGAACAGAATGTCTCGGCATTTGTCATTCATCGCGAAAATGACGAAACAGAGATTGTACACATCACCCATATGTCCGAAGATATCATCTACGACTTGCAAGGACGAGCGGTCACCCACCCCACGCCAGGCATATACATCAGAGGAGGAAGAAAAATTATCATCCAATAATTAAGGAAAAGCGATATGGTAAAGAAGGTATATATAAAGCCCCAGATTGACAGTATAGATATTGAGCCTTGCAGAATGCTTGCGATGAGCCTTCCCATCAACTCTGATTCGAAAGGAGACTACGAAGAGGATTTTGCAACGAAGCGCCGCGAATGGGGTAACCTTTGGACATAAGACAAATAAGAAATACATAAATACAAATATATACAACAGTGAAGACTTTTGAACTCATCGCCAAGACCTTCCAAGGACTGGAAGAGATTCTGGCAAAGGAACTTACCGAACTGGGAGCCGACGACATACAAATAGGTCGCCGCATGGTATCGTTTACCGGTGACAAGATGATGATGTATCGCGCGAACTTCCATCTGCGCACAGCAATCCGTATCCTCAAACCCATCCTGCACTTCAACGCCAAAGATGCCGACGAGATCTACGACATAGTAAAGAAACGCATCAAGTGGGAAGACTATATGACCGTAAACACCAGCTTTGCTGTTGATTCTGTCGTTTATAGCGACGAGTTCCGTCATTCAAAGTTTGTTGCTTACCGTGTCAAAGACGCTATCGCTGACTACTTCCGTGAGAAGGAGGGTAAGCGTCCTTCAGTACAGGTTACCAACCCCGACATCACGCTCCACATCCATATTGCCCAAGAGCGTTGTACGCTATCTCTTGACTCTTCGGGCGAATCGCTTCACCGCCGTGGCTATCGCCAAGAGGCTGTAGAGGCGCCGCTCAATGAAGTATTGGCAGCAGGTATGATCTTGCAGACAGGCTGGCAGGGCGAATGCGACTTCATCGACCCCATGTGCGGTTCGGGCACGCTGCCCATCGAGGCTGCCCTCATCGCCCGCAACATTGCTCCGGGAGTTTTCCGCAAGGAGTTTGCCTTTGAGAAATGGGCCGATTTTGACCAAGAGATGTTCGATGAGATCTACAATGACGATTCTGCCGAGCGTGAGTTCACTCACCACATCTACGGCTACGACATCGACTGGAAAGCCGTAAACATTGCCACCAACAATGTGCGTGCCGCTGGACTTACCAAAGACATTACCATAGAGCGCCGCGATATGGCAGAGTTCGTTGAGCCTACCGAGCGTGCCATCATGGTGACCAATCCTCCTTATGGTGAGCGCATCACCACGGACGACCTTTTAGGTTTGTACCGCGCCATCGGTGAGCGCCTCAAGCACGCCTTCAAAGGTAACGATGCATGGATACTCAGCTACCGCAAAGAATGCTTTGATAAGATTGGGCTCAAAGCCTCTGTTATCATTCCCTTCTTCAATGGTGCTCTCCCCTGCGAGTTCCGCAAGTACGAGCTCTTCGATGGTAAGTTCCGTGAGTTCCGCGAGAGTGGCGAGGAGCTTGACAAGAGCGAACGCCCCACAGCAGAGCGTCGTCCCTTACGCGAACGCGAGGAGCGTGCAGCACGCACCTTTGGCATGAAGCGCGAGGAAGAGCGTCCGCGTCGTCGTTTCAATGATGACAATCGTCGCGATTCTAATGACGACCGCCGCCGTATCAACAAACGCGAGATGGCCGAGCACAACGACCGCGAGCGTTATGAAGAAGACACCAACTATAGCACCCTCTACGAGCGTCATCACGAGTTTGCCAAGATGCGTGCAGCACGCGAGCGCAAAGCGGCACGCCCACAAGGCGAGAAGCGAGAGTTTAGAGGCGAGAAACGCGATTTCCGTTCCAATAAGCCTACAGGTGACAAGCGTAGTCAGCGTGCTCAACGCTTTTCTGGCAGTAAGCCCGCCTTCAACAAGGGGAAAGCAAACAAGAAACGCGAAGACTAATCACTCACATACCTAAGAATTGATAGCGGAACTTCCTACAAAGGCAAAGTCCGCTATCTTTTTTGCATGCTATCAAAAGCAGACTATTTAGTTGAGAAATATTCAAATAAATTTGTGAATTATCATGTCTTATACTAAATTTGCCACCCGATACAACAACAAATGGTATTAGATTGAAAAATAATAAAAACATGAGCGAACAACTGATTGTTAAGGAGCGTGACGAGGTTATCGTGCGCTTTTCGGGCGACTCGGGCGACGGTATGCAATTGGCCGGTAACATATTCTCTACCGTGTCAGCTACTGTAGGCAACGACATTTGTACCTTCCCCGACTACCCTGCTGATATTCGCGCCCCGCAAGGAAGCCTTACGGGCGTGTCAGGATTCCAAGTACATATTGGTTCAGGCAAGGTGTATACCCCTGGTGATTTGTGCGATGTGTTGGTAGCGATGAATGCTGCTGCACTGAAGACACAGTACCGCTATGCCAAGCCCGATGCCACCATCATTATAGACACCGACTCGTTCGGGCCCAGCGATCTGAAGAAAGCTGCTTTCGAGACCGAAGATCCTTTGGCAGAGATGGGCATCGATGCCGACCGCGTCATTGCATGCCCCATCACACAGATGGTGAAGGATTGCCTTGCAGAAAGTGGTATGGACACCAAGTCAGTACTCAAGTGCCGCAACATGTTTGCCTTAGGTCTTGTATGCTGGCTCTTCGACCGCGACTTGAATGTAGCGTTCAACTACTTACGCGAGAAGTTTGCCAAGAAGCCCGCTATAGCCGAGGCCAACATCAGCGTCATTCAGGCCGGTTACGACTACGGACACAACACCCATAGCTCTGCAACCAATGTATACCGCGTTGAGACCAAGCACAAGGTACCTGGACGCTATATGGATATCACAGGTAACAAGGCCACTGCATATGGTTTTATCGCTGCTGCTGAGAAGGCCGGCCTGAAGCTCTATTTGGGTTCATACCCCATTACACCTGCCACAGATGTGTTGCACGAGCTTTCAAAACACAAGTCACTGGGTGTGACTACCGTGCAATGTGAAGATGAAATTGCAGGATGTGCCTCTGCCGTAGGTGCTTCGTTTGCTGGTGCTTTGGCCGTGACCTCAACCTCTGGCCCCGGCATCTGCTTGAAATCCGAGGCTATGAACCTCGCAGTCATCATGGAGCTTCCTCTTGTAGTGCTCGATGTACAGCGTGGTGGTCCCGCCACTGGTCTCCCCACCAAGTCTGAGCAGACCGACCTCTTGCAGGTACTTTTCGGCCGCAATGGTGAGTCGCCCATGCCCGTATTGGCAGCGACATCACCCACCGACTGCTTCGATGCTGCTTACATGGCTTGTAAGATTGCCCTTGAGCACATGACTCCCGTGGTACTGCTCACCGATGCCTTCATCGCCAATGGCTCGGGTGCTTTCCGCCTACCCAACTTGGCCGAATATGCAGCCATCAATCCTCCCTATGTTCCTGACGAGCTTAAAGGCACATGGACACCCTACCAGCGCCAAGCCGAGAATGGTGTACGCTATTGGGCTGTACCTGGCCGCGAGGGCTTCCAGCACATCCTCGGTGGTTTGGAGAAGGACAACAAGACAGGTGCCATCTCTACCGACCCCGAGAACCACGACCTGATGACTCGCCTTCGCCAGCAGAAGATCGACGCCATCCCCGTCCCCAACCTCGAGGTAGAGGGCGACAAGGAAGATGCCGAATTGCTCATCGTGGGCTTTGGTGGCACCTATGGTCACCTGCACGCTGCCATGGACGAGATGCGTGCTGCGGGTAAGAAAGTTGCTCTTGCTCACTTCAAATACATCAATCCCCTTCCTGCCAACACTGCAGAGGTACTGCGCAAGTACCCCAAGGTGGTCGTAGCCGAGCAGAATGGAGGTCAGTTGGCAGCATGGTTGCGCATGAAGGTAGACGGTTTCGCACCTATGCAGTACAACGAAGTGAAGGGACAGCCATTCTCCACAAACCAGCTTATCGCAGTATTCACAAAAATGATGGAGGAGTAAAACTATGGAAACGAAATATACCGCACAAGACTATAAGAAAGGTCAGCCCCGCTGGTGTCCTGGTTGTGGCGACCACTTTTTCCTCGCCTCATTGCACAAGGCAATGGCTGAGATTGGCGTTGCTCCGCACAATGTGGCAGTGATTTCGGGTATCGGATGTTCAAGCCGCCTGCCCCACTACATGAACACCTATGGTATGAACACCATCCATGGCCGTGCAGCAGCTATCGCTACAGGTTGTAAGGTTGCCAACCCCGAGCTATCGGTATGGCAGGTAAGCGGCGACGGTGATGGTCTCGCTATTGGTGGTAACCACTTCATCCACGCCAACCGCCGCAACATCAACCTCAACATGATATTGCTCAACAACCGCATCTACGGTCTTACCAAGGGACAATATTCACCCACCAGCCCACGCGGTTTTGTCAGCAAGTCAAGCCCCTATGGTACGGTAGAGGATCCCTTCCGCCCTGCAGAGCTCTGCTTCGGTGCCCGTGGCAACTTCTTTGCCCGCGCCGTAGCCACAGATGCTCCCGGCACAGTAGAGGTGCTCAAGGCTGCTCATGCTCACAAGGGCGCTTCAGTATGCGAAATCTTGCAGAACTGTGTCATCTTCAATGATGGCACTCACGAGAGCGTATACAACAAGGAGGGTCGCGCCAAGAACGCTATCTACTTACGCCATGGCCAGCCTATGGTATTTGGCGAGAACAACGAGTATGGTCTCATGCAGGAGGGCTTTGGCCTCAAGGTCGTAAAGATTGGAGAGAACGGAGTTACCATTGACGACATCCTTGTGCACGACGCACACTGCAAGGACAACACCGTGCAGCTCAAGCTTGCCTTGATGGAAGGTCCCGACTTCCCCATCGCCCTCGGTGTCATCCGCGATGTAGAAGCCCCCACTTACGATGAGGCAGTAGAGGCACAAATCGAGGAGGTAAAGGCCAAGAAGCCTTATCATACCTTCGAGGAGTTGCTTCTCACCAATGACACTTGGGAAGTAAAGTAAAACCGCTGCGTAATCTTACAACTCACATCTTACACTTGAGACAGGTCCCAAAGCAGCGGGGGACCTGTCTCTTTTTTAGGTATCAGCATATGAAAAAAAGAAGAGAAGCTAAGCGCATGCTTACCTTCTCTTCTTGTCGGTGGGCCATCTAGGGCTTGAACCTAGGACCTCCAGATTATGAGTCTGTTGCTCTAACCAACTGAGCTAAAAGCCCGACACAAAGCCGAGGTTCCCCTCGTTTGCAGTGCAAAAGTACTCGCTTTATTTGAATTCACCAAGTATTTTGGGCAAAAAAGTAAAAATCGCACCTTTTATTTATCCCACGCCATCATCTCGACGGCACACCATAATCATCTATTCACCATCTTCGCGGCAAATTCGCGACTAATGTAGTTATCCGTATGGCTACAGGTCTCGGCACTGAACTGAAGTCCACAACGGATGATGTCGTCCCAATCGCGTTCGGTGAGATGTGCCAGGTCGTCGCGACGGATACGACACTTCATGAGTCCGTAGAGAATACCTGCATTGAGGTTGTCGCCTGCCCCTATGGTGCTCACTGGAGCAATCGGCTCTATGGGATAGCACTTGTTCAGTTCACGGCTATATAACTCCACACCCTGTGCCCCACGGCTATAGATGAGTCGAGGACAATAGAATTCAATCTTCTCTTTGAACACCTGTTCGCCTCTTCCGATGCGATAGAGCACCTCGAAATCCTCATCTGACCCACGCACAATATCGGCATACTCCAGGTTTTCGATGACCGTGCTCATCAGCTTTATCGCCTCCCCGGCATGATTGCGACGGAAGTTGACATCATAATAGATGATAGCCCCTACGCGGCGTGCCTCATCGAGCAATGCCGTCATCTTATAGCGCATATCGGGATTGAGGGCATAGTACGAACCAAAGATCACGATATCATCGCATGCTATCTTGGGGCATTCCCAGTCGGCACGCTGGCCAAACACATCCTTATAGAACGAATAGGAGGCATTGTTCTTGTCATCGAGGAAGGCTAAGGATATAGGCGACTTACGGTCTGCATACTCGGTGAGGTACCGATCATCGACGCCATTATCGATGAGGAAAGAGCGTATCGTACGGCCCACATTATCATCGCCAATCTCGCTGACAAAGCAAGCCGGCACTCCCATGCGTCCGAGCGATATCATAGAGTTGAATGTTGATCCGCCAGGCACCGAGGTGGTGGCAACGCCATTCTTAAACAGGATGTCGAGAATCGTCTCTCCTATACCAATGATTTTGCGCATATTCGTATATTTTCCTTTATAAACATTTTTTCACCAAGATTTCTCTACGTTCAGCCCATATTTACTCAAAAATCTTGAATTCATATCCCTCAGCAAGCAGCCACTCTATGGCACGAGGGAGTGCATAGTAGAGGTTGTGAGTGGCGCGGATCGAATCGTGAAAAGTGATGATAGAGCCATTGCGGACATAGCGCTTCACCTTACCGAGCACTTCATCGCCTGTGAGCTTAGGATTATAGTCACGCGTCACGAGATCCCACATGACGATGCGGTAGCGTTCACGCAAGGCGTAGTACTGGCTCATGCGCATCAGGCCATGGGGAGGACGAAACAGGTCAGACTCGACAAGCCGATTAGCCTCTTCCACATTAGCGACATAGCTATCCGCACTCATCCCCAAACCCTTGAGATGATGATAGGTATGGTTGCCTATGCGATGTCCTCGCTCCACCACCATCCTATACACCTCGGGGTGCTTGCGCACATTGTCCCCCACCATGAAGAATGTCGCCTTGATGCGATACCTATCCAGCACATCGAGCACCCAAGGCGTCACCTCGGGGATGGGTCCATCATCAAAAGTAAGATATACCGCCCGTTCAGATACATTCATCCGCCAGCATGCACCGGGGTACAGCTGACGGACGAATTGTGGGGGTTGTTCGATGAACATATTACTTTACTCTCAGCTCCAACTCGCGATACAGTCTATCAAAAAGAGCCGAATAGTGCTCAAAGGTCTCCTTATCGTCAGAGCGTTCCATGATCTGCATCGTCTTGACGAGTGTGCCCAAGCAGTTGCGCACCTCACCAAACGAAGTATCGAAGAGATTATCGTTGAGGCTCAAGTACCATGTGATATACTCGATGTCGTTATCTGCCACCTGAGAGAGTATCTCCATACCCTTCTCGGTCTCGCCCAGTGTGAGGTAGGCCTGTCCCATCAGGTATGATTGGCTCTGCCAGTAGTTGTGTGGTAGGATCGAAGCGGGGAACTCCTCTTCGCACTTGTTGAGTACGGCGAGTGCCTTATCCTTCTTGCCCTCACGGATGAGCTGGTTGGCCAGCATGGTATAGAGTCGACGGTGAGTGTATCCCATGCGGGTGATGGTCTCGTCGATATAGATACCTGGGGTATTCATACCGCCAAACTTGAATCTATTCATCAGATTGTTGTACATCGCCTCACTATCTACGGCAAAGCCATTCATCGCCAGACCCAGTTTGCGGAAGTTGAACGGAGTGATACGATAGGCCAGTCCCTCTTGGATGAAGAAGGGCTCGAGGCCTACATAGTTGTCGCTACCCACGGTTGTAGACATGTAGAGCGGGCGTTCCCAGTTGGTGCTGGCCAGCATCTCGAGCAGCATGATGTGATTCTTGGTCAGCATATTGCGTCCCTTGAGCGAGATGACCATACGGTCGGGCATCTTTGCCATAGTCTCCTCATCGGTAGCGCCACGATACTGTTCGGGGATAAACATGCCCGAGCGCAGCACCGCCGCCTTGTCGAGCGTGATGAATACGGTATCGGTAGGTATGTAGTGCAAGTTCTCCTCCTTGCTCTTCACCCAATAGTCGAGGATGTTACGCAGTTCGAAAGGCTCATCACCAAATCTACGACGAGCAGCCTCAGGCTGTTTCTTGTATAGGTCAAGCACGGCAGTCTTTGCCTCGGGGCGTATCTCGACATAGTCATTAGTACCCTCCACATAGTCGAGTCGCTGCCATTGTATAGGCACTGAAGGCGACTCGTATGCCGGACGGCGCATCTGGTCGATGTACCAGTCGGTCTGCAAGTACGAGAGGTTGCAGACGCGAGCATCGGTGCGCACGCCCTCTACCTCCTGATTATACCAAAGGGGGAAGGTGTCGTTGTCGCCGTTGGTAAAGATGATGGGGTTGCCCTTCTCGGGAAGCGAGTTGAGGTAGTTGGCGCCGAAGTCGCGTGCCATATAGCGGTTGCTGCGGTCATGGTCGTCCCAGGTCTGGCTCACCATCTGCAACGGCACGAGCACACACACCAATGTGGCGATGCATCCTGCCACGGTCTGGTTCTTGACCAGTTTCTGCAAGCCCTGCGCCACACCAGCCACGCCCATACCAATCCAGATGGCGAAGGCATAGAACGATGCCGCATAGGCATAGTCGCGCTCACGAGGCTGCATGGGTGTCTGGTTGAGGTAGAGCACGATAGCCAAACCTGTCATGAAGAAGAGCATGAATACCACCCAGAACTGACGAGCACCACGCTTTCCGCGACCTGCTTGCCAGAAGAGGCCGATAAGTCCCAGTATCAAGGGCAATCCGTAGAAGACATTGCGTCCCTTGTTGTCGCGCAGCTCCGAGGGCAACAAGTCGGGGTCTTGATTGCCCACGAGGAGGTTGTCAATGAAGTTGATACCCGTAATCCAGTTGCCATGCTCCAGTTCGCCGTGTCCTTGGATGTCGTTCTGGCGACCCACAAAGTTCCACATAAAGTAGCGCCAGTACATGAAGTTTACCTGATAATTGATAAAGAACTTCAGGTTATCCAGCTGTGTAGGCACCTTCACCTTCTGTTTCTGTCCGCCCATGCCGACATACGCTTCGCGTCCTTTGACACCACCCACCCAGCTATCGTAGAGGTTTATCGTAGATCCTCCATTGGGCCAGTTGGCATGGTCGGCGCTATGCATACGGGGGAAGAGCATCGCAGGCTCCATCACATAATCCTTCTTGGTGCGTACCACGAAGTATCTATCCTTCTCATCGGCCTTTGCCTTCTCCTTGGGCATGTATACCTTGGCTCCCTCCTTCACGACGGGCACCAGGTATTGTCCCTGTACGGTACGCTTCACCTTCGACGCATATGAGCCACCATAGAAGAGCGGTGTGTCGCCATACTGCTCGCGGTTGAGGTAGCTACCGAGGGTGAAGATATCCTCTGGTGAGTTCTGATCCATCGGCGTATTGGCAGCCGAGCGCACCACGATGACGGCATACGACGAGTAGCCAATGACAATCATCAGGATCGACACCAATGCCGTGCTCATCACACGGGCACTCATGCGCCACTGCTCCTTGATCTTGTCGAGATTGAAAAGGTATACAGCCAAAGCTCCCAATACGATGAGTCCGAGGAGCACGCAGGTGACGCCATGTCCGTAGAAGGGCAATCCCGTGAGTGCTACCACCAAGATGAAAGCCATATTGGTGCGCACCTTTGATGCGCCGTGGTGTGTCTCCCAGATGCTCCACACGAGTGCACCCACCAACACCACGATATAGATGATAAGACCCGTATTGAAAGGCATAGAGAAACCATTCACGAAGAGCAGTTCGAACCATCCGCCCACCTTCACGATACCCGGCACGATGCCATACAGGATAGCTGCAACGAGCACTGCCGACACGACGAGTGCCATGAGCGAGCCTTTCCAACCCGCATTGGGGCGCTTCTTATAGTAGTAGATGAGCACGATGGCAGGGATACAGAGCAGGTTGAGCAGGTGCACACCCACCGAGAGACCCATCATGTAGGCGATGAGGATGAGCCAGCGGTCGCTACGCACGCTATCGGCCTCCTCCTCCCACTTGAGGATAAACCAGAACACCACCGCCGTGAAGAACGAGCTATAGGCATACACCTCAGCCTCTACGGCACTATACCAGAAGGTATCGCTGAAGGTATAGGCCAAGGCACCCACCAGTCCGGCACCGATGATGGTTATCATCTGTCCGGTCTTGATTGTCGTGCTATTGCCACAGATAAGGCGGCGTGTGAGGTGCGTGATGCTCCAGAAGAGGAAGAGTATACATCCCGCACTGAGCAGTGCCGACATCACATTCACCATATAGGCCACCTGCGAGGGGTCGCTGGCAAACTGCGAAAAGAGGTTTGCCGTGAGCATGAAGAAGGGCGCACCAGGCGGGTGACCCACTTCGAGCTTATAGCCCGTGGTGATAAACTCGGGACAATCCCAAAAACTTGCCGATGACTCGATGGTCATGCAGTAGACCACCGCTGCCACGGCAAATACCAGCCAACCCATGAGGTTGTTAATCAATTTGTATTGTTTCATTGCAATGCGTATATGCTTACCTATACTTAATTAAGGTGCGAAGTTAGTGTAAAAAAATGAAATATCAGCCTATTGACTGGGTAATTAGCATTTATTCACGCTTCAAGACTCCATTTTTGGCTCTACCCGTTGGCTATTCCCCATAAAATCTATACATTTGCAGACGAACTTAAACACAAACTATCAATTCACATGAAGAAAGCACTCCTTCCCATACTGGCCTTAGCCATGGTATGCTGCACTCCCCAGAGACAAGAGACCCAACACATCTCCATCACTATCAATGATACCACCAGCCGCAAGATAACCATCATGCCCATGGGTGGTCGTGGAGGTTCAGCAGAGATGACTCGCGAAGAGAACACCTACAGCGCCTCTGTAGCCACCAGCAAGACCGGTTTCTACAACCTGGTGTCAGTCACCAGCGAAAGACAGTATATCCTCCCCTACTATGTCGCCGTGGACAAGAGCGAGTCGGCTTCGCACCTCACCTTTGGCGAGCGTGGCACGATAACCATCGAGGGCAGCAAGGACAATAGCGCCTTGGCAGCCTTCACCTCGGTTTATGCCACCAATAGCCGCGACCTGTGGAAACTCCAGAAGGGCGATACCGAGGCTGCACGAGCCATCATCGAGTCTATCAGCGTCAAGGCCGACTCTGTGATCAAGGCCTACCGCTGCTCTAAGCCCGTAGCCGAGTACATCAGGATGTGGGCCTACACCATCGCCTACGACTGCTTCTCTTCCGTTCCCCGCATCGTTGGGGTACCCGCCAAGGAGCTCCCCTATAGCCGCGAAGACCTGCTGCCCGAGCCCCACACCGTGCTCAACTCACCCTTCGCAGCCCTCTTCTCCAGCACTCCCCACATCGTATACACATCGATCCCCAACAAGAACAACCTCGATAGCGCCCTCATCTATGTAGAGCAGCACTATACCGACACCATATTGGTAAAAAGAGTCTTCGACAATATCGCCAGCCGCTATGTGAGCCGCTACGATTACAGCAACGACTTCGACAAGGGTCTCGAGCGCCTACAGGCAGCTACCGAGCGCTACGGCCTCAGCCCCCGCCATGCCGAGGACTTTGCCAAGCACCGCGCCACCGTGCCCGGACAGGCTTTCCCCGAAGGCATCATACTCCAAGACCGTAATGGCAATGTCGTGGACTTCAGCACCTTCCGCGGCAAGTATGTATACATCGACATGTGGGCAAGCTGGTGCGTACCCTGCTTGCGCGAGGTACCCGTACTGCAACAACTGGAGAAGACACTGAAAAACAAGAATGTCGCCTTCGTATCCATCTCCATTGATGCCAACCAAGAGGCTTGGAAGAAGAAGATGGACGAGAAGCACATGCATGGCCACCAGTTGTGGAACCCCGATGGCACACTGGGCAAGGCGCTCAATGTGAAGGGTATCCCCTTCTTCGCCATCTACGACCCCGAGGGCAAGCTCTATATGCATGGCGCTCCACGCCCCAGCCAAGGCCCTGGCCTGGTAGAGCTCCTCGAAGGACTGAAATAACAAAAAACATCCATTTCATCGGATAAAATAGAACATATAGAGGGGTGTCGCACTGCGCGACTCCCCTCTTCCTTTTCCCCTATCCCCCAAGCGCCGCCCCTACTCACCGAGCATTTGCGATGAGTCTCTACATGCCACCCTACTCACCACTCCTCGGCCTACGCAGCATATTCGCTCACGATACTGTGCACACCAAAGTGCACGGCATGGCACGCCATATTTGTGGCATATCATCATGATAATCAACAAAGTATGCCATCGAAAGTGCACGCGAAAGTGCACGCAAAAGTGCACGATTTCTATAGATATCGCCCTGATAGTCTGATTTATAGGTGCTCCAAAGTGCACGCCACGCTGCGTTCATTGTTTTTTATTCACCATATCGCTGTTACCCAGGGGCGCATGCTTATCTACGATGGTATTCATTACCATTGGCAATAGTATAGGTGTTGTCCGAAAGCGTCTCGTGTCGTGCTGAACGCAGTGAACCTTTAGGTCGCTGGCCCAGCACCGACATGCTACAAGCAGATAAGCAGTCAGTTAAGAAGCAGTCAGCTAATAAGCAGTCAGTTAGATACTTCCAACAAGACATTTCGATACTTTCACCTTCGCTTTTCTCCGCGGTGATGAGTATTTTTCTCCGCGGTGATGAGTTCTCTTCTCCGCGGTGATAAATTTCTTTCACTGCAAGGAACAGGGGAAACACATACTATATATTCATATATTGTAGAGGAGCAATATAGCACGCTATACCATCACCTACATAGCCATACCTATTCGCGAGGTCTACATGCAGCAATTCCCTATCCCAACAAGTTCTTTCGAAGAGACTCTGCGAGGACAAGATGGTTTTAACGCAAAAAAACACAAAAATATGAGAAGAGCGTGCACCGTGCACTTTGACACACTTTATCCACTGACAGCGTGTCAGTTAAGCCCATTTATCGTGCACTTTCCCGTGCACTTTCCCGTGCACTTTCTCTACTCCATCGAGCAGTCATACACCGCTCGCCCCTACGCCAATCAACACACTAAAGGTCTGTGATAGAGCAAAAAATACTCTACCGAGGACAATTTCGCCACCAAATACATGTTTTACAACACATTTTCGGCGAAAACGCTTGGTCGTAACATTTTTTTATATACATTTGCCGCCCAATTGGAATAGGTATTACATTTTTTAACAAATAACTAATTACTAATATTAAATTTTTAAGGTATGAAGAAAAATTACTTTTCTATTTTGTTTGCTGCCTTGATGCTCTTCGTGGCTATGCCCGCTAAGGCACAGGTGGAAAGCATGACCGACCTTTTCGGTAAGTACAAGCTCACTGCTACTATCGAAACCACAGAGGCTGGTAAGGCACACGCTGAACTTTGGAAGAACGACTGTGAGGTAATCATCACAAAGGGTGCAAATGGTGCTCCTGCAACTGTTAAGGGCCTTTTCGGTGCTTCACAGGAGCAAACCATTTCAAGCATTGATGTTGATAAGAACGAGTTCTATGCCATCAACCCCAACCCCAGCTATGGTTTGTTCTCACAGAATCCTTACATCGGTGTTACTGATATGACACTTGAGGATTTGCAGATGTACACCATGGAGTATCACTACAACCCCGAGACAAAGGAAATCACTATTCCCAACTTCTCTATCAGCGAGTTTTCTTGGGAGACTGGTTCAATGACTGGTACAGTGCTGGCTGAAGTTTCTAATGTAAAGATGGAGCTCCTTGAGGCTGAAGAGATTATAATTCCTGAGATTGAAGGTGAGTGGTCTTTCAAGCCCTACAGCTTGGGCTATGTTAGCAACGACTCTACTTTCGTGTACGAGTTCAAAATGAACCTCGTAGCAAAGGATGACACCAAGAAGTTGTACGATGCAACATTCAACTTCGAGGGCTTTGAGGAGTTCACCTTGGGGGCTACATTCAATGGCAATGATTTGATCATCCCCTTTGACAGCTTATATCTTGATGCAGAGAAAAAGATTCGTTTTGGTATCAAAGCAACAAAGAGCACTCCTGATAATGTATTTGTAAAGCAGGGTCAGCTTTCTTTCAGCTACAGCAGCAAGACTTTGATGTGGCAGGGTGACGACATTTGTATTCGTCAGGAGGGTGTAGATACTCTCGGCAATGCAGTTGCTCCCTTGGTGCAGCAGATCACCTATGGCTGGATTGAGCGCGAAGATCCCAATGCTTACGATTGGTCTGGCGAGTACACTGTAAATGTTAAGGATATTGAATGCTTTAACGACACCGTTGAGTTCCCCGAGACATTTACAATGGTGGTAGAGAAGTCAATGGGCTCATTCACTGTTACCGAATTTGCAGGTTACAAGAGCGACTACTATCCCTCAATTGAGTTGATTCCTGGTGAGGATGGCAAGTCTGCTACATTGGATTTGGCTGGTTACTATGGTTTCGCAATGCTTGCATCTCCCACTACCGTTACTGTAGAGGGTGAAGAAGACTATGCATATGAAATTCTTACCGACCTCAATGGACAATCTACATCACTCACGATCAAATTGAATGAAGATGGCACTATCTCTATCGACGATTTCAGTATTTCTAACTTGTTGTACTACTCCGATAAGCGTGCAGTATTGGGCATGATGTCAGGCGTAACAGCTTCAAAGGCTGAGCCATTCAATTGGGAAGGCGAATATGCATTGACTGCAACAGTAGAGACTGAGGCGGGTGTAGATGCTGCATCATTCCCTGCAACATTCGACGTAGTTGTTAAGTTGTACGATGATGGCAATTATCGCGTTGAGACCTTCATGGGTGTAGACTTCTATAGCCTCAACCAGGGTGCAACCGAATTGACTATTGCAGACGATAGCAATAGTGCAACTCTTGCATTGGATGCTGCATGGGGC